>NZ_JAFMOT010000188.1:0-503855 GCF_019049695.1 Rahnella perminowiae | reverse complement strand
CCATTCTGCGCTGGGCTGGATGACCCCGTCAGAATTTGCTGAGAAGTCTGCCGGTTGCCAGAATACACAACCAACATGAAGCCGGTTATTCCTGATTATGAATGGATCACATACGGGGAGCGGGTCAACAAACCGACATTACTAACTGACGGTTGTATCTAATCCTGGGGGCAGGTCAAACCCCTTATATAGGTGATTGGCTCTTTTTTTAATTAATTCGATACTTTTTTTTAACTCATTATAGTGAGAAGTTAATGAAAAAAAGTTTTCTTTGTAATTGAGTAGTTTTTCTAAATTCTCCCTTCTATCTAACTCGGCATCTATACGATTTTTTTCCTGAACAAAAATCGTACTCTCCCCGAAATACTTATCGCCGCAGTATCCACCAATTAATCCTTCCATGCCATTTTGAGTAACTCCAACATAGCCAATTTGGTGTTTTTTCCCACAGATACCATGATCACTTTTCACTTGGCACTGAACACTTTCACTTAGATGGTATCGACCTATGAGAGTGTGAAAGTTTTCAACGGTAATATTCACATTTGAAGAATAATTTGGACGCGAAGTAATCTGTTCAACACTTGCGAAAGACACTGAATTATTACTCATAGAATTTTCCCCTCACCATTGTACTGGTTAGATAAACAGCATGGTTAAATGTACAATCCTGATTGCTCTTTTGCAATACATTATGCGTGCGTATTGTCTCCAATTTTACACTATGTAGTGCTTTGTAAATTTTAATGCAGCATATGTAGTGTTTATTGTGTGGGGAGCGTTTGAAGCGGGATGCGGGATTGATACAAGTATCTACAAGGATGAATGGAATGGTACGAAGGTGATATGTGAG
This sequence comes from Rahnella perminowiae, assembly GCF_019049695.1. Lineage (NCBI taxonomy): Bacteria > Pseudomonadati > Pseudomonadota > Gammaproteobacteria > Enterobacterales > Yersiniaceae > Rahnella > Rahnella perminowiae. Next base: position 503,002 of record NZ_JAFMOT010000188.1, on the reverse strand, counting down.
GTAGTGACGGTTGAGTACTAACTATCAGTTTTAATGGTGTGTAAAAGATTGTTGTGCTTCTTCCAGCGTTGCGTACATGCTCATTGTTGTCTCCTGAGTTGAACGATAAAGAGATCTGCAGCAAATAGCGTTATTAATGAATAAGTAACAGCCATCTGACAGTGAAAAACCTGATTAAAAGAGTGTTGTCGATAACTGACAGGATGCAAGTTTTCAGACGAAATCAGTCAGATTTTTTCTGCTATTCTCATTTTCTTACCCGCGCCGTTGCGGCTATTTAAAAAAGAGCAGGAGTACAGATGGTTTCACGACAGGCAATCTTACGGGTGGCGCGCCCGACGGATAATCTCGGGCAAATAACGCGTATGTATTCAGAAGGGCTGGGTTTCGACATCATTGGCAGTTTTTGCGATCATCAGGGGTTTGATGGTGTGCTGGTCGGGCATGCGCATCATCATTATCATCTCGAATTTACGCATCATCACGGCTCGTCCGTGGGGCGTGCGCCTACCGAAGACAATCTTCTGGTGTTCTATATCCCGGATAATCAGCAGTGGAGTATGCAGTGCGAGCGGATGCTACAGGCGGGTTTTATTGCCGTACCGTCGTTTAATCCCTACTGGGATGAATGCGGCAAAACCTTTGAGGACATTGACGGTTATCGGGTAGTACTGGCATTGCGTGACTGGACGGCCTAGCGATAAATGTCAGCAGAGTACAGAAACTGATGTCTGTGCTTCGGCCACAACGGCTGGCAAGCATTATGAAGCGCGACGGCCAGTCGTTGAGGTGACGGAACATTCACCCGTACCGCCGCAGGTAGTTAAAACTCAATGCCCCGTTCTGCTTCGCCGTTTGTGATTCAGTCAATCATGGCCTGATGCGGCCGGCGTTGCAGACACCAGTACGAATATCCTGCATTAAATAATACGACCATCGCCGTGACAAAAAATACCGTCCGGAAGCCGTAGCTGGCTGAGACCGCGGCACCCAATAGCGGACCGGTGACATTGCCGACATCACGGAATGACTGGTTGTAGCTAAATACCCGTCCTGCCACCTGATTCGTGCAGTTATAAATTAGCAGGGTCTGAACGGCTGGCAACAATGCACCATCGCAGGCACCCAACAGAAAACGCAAAATACCCAACTGCAATGGTGTTTGTACAAAGGCCATCGGAATCAATAACAGCACAGATAACGCCATCATCGCCACCAGGATCCGCTCGGGGCCTATCCGGTCACCGAGTTTGCCTAAACGCGGCGCACTCATCAGTGCGGCCACGCCCGGCACCGAAGCTATCATACCGCTGATAAACGCCAGGTTCTGGGTATTTCCCGCCAGTTCACGCACATACAACGTGAGTATGGGCGCAATAGAACCGGTTGCTACCTGAATAATCAGCGTCGTGACGAACAGACAGAGCACCAGTTTGGGGTTTTTCAGTGAAGCGAAAACCTGTTTACGGTTGAGCATATCTTTTTTGTTCACAGGGACAAATTGCTCACGGATGAAATACAGCGTCATCAGGAAGCAGAGAAACAGCACGGACGCTGTGATGAAGAAAACCGGCCGCAAACCGTAGCTGTCAGCGAGCAAGCCGCCGACCAGCGGACCAATCAGGGCGCCACTCACGGCACCGGTAGACAGCGTGCCGAGTGCCCAGCCGCTTTTATTGCGCGGAATTTGGGTGGCGATCAGCGCATTGGCATTAGGAACAAATCCGCCAAGCAAACCGAGTAATGCACGCAGAACCAGAAACTGCCAGATGTTTTGTGCAAATCCCATTAACGCCATGACAATCGCCATACCAAGTGCAGAGCGCAGCAGCATGATTTTTCGGCCTTTACGATCGGCGAGCCCACCCCAGAAAGGTGAGGCGATGGCGGAAAACAGGAAAGTGATACTAAACACCAGCCCGGACCACATATTCAGGGATTCATGACCGGTTACGCCGAGGGTTTCCACGTAAAGGGGCAGGAAAGGCATGATCAGACTGAATGCAGCACCGGTAAGGAAACAACCGATCCAGGCAACAAATAAATTTCGTTTCCAGTTAATGGGATCTGGGGCGATTTCAGGTTCAGAGGCCGAAGTCATATAGTACCGAATAAAGGGATCAGATTTGCTCTGGAATGAGAGAAAGAAACAAGACAGAGCACAAATAACAGTCAGTTGGCTTGATAATTATGCGCCTAATTATCATTCACTTCAATGATGTTAATGAACTGTAACAAGCCAAGTGAAATACAGGTTCAAAAAATTTGGCGGGATAAAGAAGAGCAATTCAGCGCGGTAAAAGTCAAAAAAAACGGTCAGCACCGAGGCTGACCGCGACAGACACAGAATTAAAAACAGACAATGAAAGACACAACTAAAACCAGATCTTAACGGAGGGCTTCGTTCTTCATAACAGAGTAACGGCCGCTACCCAGGAACATAATGGCCAGGCTACCGAAGAAATACAGAGCTTCACCTTCCAGTCCCCAGGCACCCACTTCGGTGACGGTGAAGAATTTGCCGCCAACAACCAGGAAAACGGCCACTAAGATATTGAATGCCAGAATCAGCGCGGCAGGGCGGGTGAATATACCCAGAATAATCAGCACCGGTGCGATCACTTCACCTATATAGGCACCGTAAGCAATAAAGCCAGGCAGGCCATCAGCTTGTAACATCTGTGCAATCCAGCCCACACCATTTTCCACTTTTGCCACACCGTGGAATAAAACTAAAATACCAAAAGTCAGACGCAACAAAAGCTTACCGAAATTCTGATGATCAACAGCACGGGTAAAGGCGGCGTTCAGTTTAGCCAACATAATGTGTTCCTTTTAAAGGTAACATGCCTGTTCAGAGGCGGGGGTCACGCGGCTCCAAAATAAGCGGAGTAATCACGTGGAGAAATGATGGGGAGAGTATTGGCCTAAACAGGATCGGATAAAATCTGATAAGTTTGAAGAAGTTTGTGAAAAAAATTGATGAAGCAAATCAAAAAACCGGACCAGCGACGGTGGCCGGACCGGTTTTGATTGATTAATCGCTAAGGGGTTTGTAGAGCGAAGGCTCACCCTGCGGGCGTGTTTTAAACCGACGATGCAGCCACATATACTGCTCCGGTGCCTGGCGGATCTCGTTTTCCACCACTTTGTTCATGTACGCTGCGGCAACCACTTCGTCATCCAGCGGGAAGTCAGCGACCTGAGGATGAATAATCATCTCATAACCTTCACCTTTCGGCAGTCGTCGCGGAGTGAAGGGAATAATCGCCGGTTTGCCCATGCGTGCCAGCAGATATGTCCCGGTTGTGGTGGCGGCCTTATCTACCGCAAAAAAGGGCACAAATACGCTGGCTCGCGGACCGTAGTCATGATCCGGTGCGTACCAGATGATGTCGCCTTGCTTGAGGCTGCGGATCATCCCTTTGAGATCTTTGCGATCCAGCATCCCTTTGTTAGACCGCATACGGCCTTTGGTCTGGATCCAATCCATCAGCTTGTTATCGTGAGGACGGTAAACGCCCACGCCGGGATTATGGATCCCAAAGATACGCGCACCCAGTTCCAGCGTCAGGAAATGCACACCGATTAGCAGAACCCCTTGTTTATTCTCTCTCGCATGCTGGATATGTTCCAGACCGCTGACTTTGAACCAGCGCTCTATGCGCCAGTCTGGCCAGAACCACGCCATGCCAGTTTCAAACAAGCCCATGCCGACGGACTCGAAGTTTTTCAGTATCATATCTTCGCGCTGTTCCGCACGCATGTCCGGGAAACATAATTCGAGATTACGCCGGGCGATTTTATAGCGACGTTTCAGGAAGCGCATTGAGAAGCGGCCCAGGCCGGTACCGATGCGGTAAATGACCGGGTAAGGCAGTAACACCAGCACATAAAGCAGTCCCAGACCCATCCAGGTGATCCAGTAGCGCGGGTGCAGTAACGAACGAGTAAAGGTTGGTACCTGAGTCATAGAATCTCTGCGTCAGTGAGTCGAAGTAGAAAGTTTATAAGCTCTGTCTAATGCAGCAGCCTGCCACAGAAACACGGACACATATTCATCCGGAATATGCGTTGTACGTTATTTTTTGCAGCAAAGTGGAATATTGTGGCATTTTTTCGGTGTGAGGTGAAAATCCACGGCACTAATACCTCATTTACTTATAGTTTGCGTGAATGTAAAACAAAAAGTACGCATTAATTTCCCGGCATATTCACTCACCATGATTCAAATATCAGTAGAGAATGCCTTTTTGTCAATGAAACGGGCGACACTACCGCCGCCCGGGATCACGTTTGCGAAATGCCGTTTCTGGCGAGTCCCGCGTTAATGTTAAGTCAGGCGATTATTTCGGCAGAAAAAGACCTTTGACGCTGTGAGGCTCGCTGCGCCAGTACTGTTTCGGCGCAGCCACTTTTTCCCCCAGTTTTGCCGCCGCATGCCAGGGCCAGCGCGGGTTGTACAAAATGCCGCGCGCCAGAGCAATCATGTCTGCCTGCCCGGTGCCGATAATCGCTTCGGCCTGTTCCGGTTCTGTGATCAGACCCACCGCAATCACCGGCATTTTTACATGGCGCTTAATGCTATCCGCGAAGGGGACCTGATAGTTCGGACCCACCGTGATTTTCTGCTGCGGGCTCAGGCCGCCGCTGGAGACGTGGATGTAGCTGCAACCCAGCTCGTCGAGCGCTTTGGCGAGTTCAACGGACTGCTCCAGATCCCAGCCCCCGTCTACCCAGTCGGTCGCAGAAATGCGTACGCCAATCGGTTTTTCTGCCGGGAATGCCGCACGGATTTCCGTGAAAATTTCCAAAAGCAGACGCATGCGGTTTTCCAGAGACCCGCCGTACTGATCGGTGCGCTGGTTTGAAAGCGGTGACAGGAACTGATGCAACAGGTAACCGTGCGCGCCGTGCAGCTCCAGCAGATCAAAGCCCAGGCGATCTGCGCGGCGAACCGTATCAACATAGGCTTTTTTCAGTTCTGCGATACGTTCCGTGGACATCGCGAGCGGGGCTTCGGTACCTTCCGCGAAGGCCAGCGGTGAGGGCGCAACCGTCTGCCAGCCGCCTGCGGAGGGAGGAATTTGTGCACCACCATTCCAGGGGGCAGCGCACGAGGCTTTACGCCCGGCATGTCCGAGTTGCAGACCGAGTGGCATATCACTGTTGTCGCGTAAGCCGGTCACTAAATCCTTCATGGCAGCTTCGGTTTCATCATCCCATAAGCCTAAGTCCTGGGCCGAAATGCGTCCGACGGCTTCAACAGCGGTCGCTTCAAGGATCAGTAAACCCGCGCCGGAAAAGGATAACTGCCCAAGATGCGCGTGATGCCAGGATGTGGCTTTCCCTTCGTCGGATGAATACTGGCACATTGGCGCGATCACGATGCGGTTAGCGAGGGTCAGCTTCCCTAAGGAAATCGGTTCAAAAAGCTTACTCATGTTTTATGCCCCTTAAAATTCAGCGTGGTGATGGACTACAAGGATAGATAACAACTAAGAGTAGGTTATCGCATTTCAAAAATGGGCAATGAACAGCAGGTGTTTTTCTTCTGCCGAATTTTCAACGTAAGATGTCCTCGTTGTTGCTTTAATGTATAATCTTGCCGCTTCAAAAGTAGCTATTCGGTATTCAATAGTTAAATTTCCCTGAAAGACAGGAACGTACACCATGCCAGTGTTACATAACCGTATTTCTAATGAGGAACTCCGTGCGCGCATGTTGGCTGAAACTGAGCCCCGTACAACGGTTTCTTTTTATAAGTATTTCCAGCTTGAAGATCCAAAGGCCTTCCGTGACGCTCTGTATGTCAGTCTGACACGCCTTAACGTGTTTGGCCGTATTTACGTCGCAAAAGAAGGGATTAACGCGCAAATCAGCGTACCGCAGAGCCAGTTTGAAGCGTTTAAAACCGGGTTGTTTTCCAGCCATCCGGCGCTGGATCAGGTCCGGCTGAATGTTGCGCTGGAAGATGACGGTAAATCCTTCTGGGTGCTGCGTCTCAAAGTGCGTGACCGCATCGTAGCGGACGGGATTGATGATGATTCTTTCGATCCGTCAAACGTAGGTGAGTACCTGAAAGCTGAACAGGTCAATGCCATGATTGACGATCCGGACACCTTGTTTGTCGATATGCGTAACCACTACGAATACGAGGTGGGGCATTTTGATAACGCGATTGAAGTCCCGTCTGACACTTTCCGCGATCAACTGCCCATGGCCGTTGATATGCTTAAAGAAGACAAAGATAAGAAAATTGTGATGTATTGCACCGGGGGCATCCGCTGTGAGAAAGCCAGTGCGTACATGCTGTACAAAGGTTTTAAGAATGTGTATCACGTGGAAGGCGGCATTATCGAATATGCTCGTCGTGCCAAAGAGAAGGGTTTACCTGTTAAATTCAAAGGCAAAAATTTTGTGTTTGATGAACGTATGGGTGAGCGTATTTCTGATGACGTGATTGCGCATTGTCATCAGTGCGGTACAGCCTGTGATAATCACACCAACTGTAAAAATGACGGTTGCCATCTGCTGTTTATTCAGTGTCCGACGTGTGCAGCGAAATTTGACGGATGTTGCAGCGAAATCTGTATGACAGAGCTGAAGCTACCGGTAGAAGAACAACGGGCTTTGCGCGCGGGCCGCGAGAATGGCATAAAAATTTTCAATAAATCCAAGGGATTATTGCAAACCACCATGCATATTCCGGCACCTGAAAACGACTGACCGGTGTCTATAAAAGGCCCTGAATGGCGGGAGCGATTCAGGGCCTTTACGTTGGCGGCAGGAATTATTTCTCCTGCACACCCTCGACAGAAATGATCAGCTCAACGTTCTGCGATGCCGGGCCCAGATCGGTCGTGATACCGTAATCCTTCAGTGCGAGGGTGCCTGCCGCTTCAAAGCCAGCACGGTAACCGCCCCACGGATCCTTGCCCTGACCGAGCAATTTCGCCTGTAATGTTAAAGGCTTAGTGACGCCGTTAAGCGTCAAATCACCGGTCACTGCCAGGTTTTCACCTTCTTTTGTCACTGACGTTGATTTGAACGTAGCCTGCGGATGTTTGCCAACATTCAGGAATTCAGCGCTGCGCAGATGTTTGTCACGCTCGGCATGATTCGTAAAGACGCTGGTGGTATTGATGGTGACATTGACTTTATCCGCAGCCGGATTTTTCTCATCAAAGGTGAATCCGCCATCGAAATCGTTAAAGCTGCCATACAGCCAGCTATAACCTAAATGCTTGATACGAAATTCAATAAACGCGTGCTGACCTTCTTTGTCGATCTTGTAGCTGGCTGCCGTTGCCGAACCCGCCGCCAGTAACAGCGAGGCCAGCGTTAAACCCAGAGTGGTCTTTTTCAACATGGTTATTCTCCGTTTATCCATAATGTGAACAACATAAGTAAAGAGCAGAACGTAAACCGGATCAGCGCCCCAGCATGCGCATCAGGGTGCTGTCGCGATCGATGAAATGATGTTTAAGTGCGGCAAGGGCGTGAAAACCTGAAATGATGACAATGCCCCACGCCATCCACAGATGCAGGGTGCCCGCAATATCAGCCTGTTGTTCCAGCCCAAACAACGTAGCAGGTACCTCAAACCAACCGAAGACGCTGACCGGCTGGCCTTCAGCCGTTGAAATCAGATAGCCGCTGATCAAAATGCCGAACAGGCCGGTGAACAACAGAACGTGAGCCAGCCAGGCGCCGATGCGTGTTTTCGCGCTGTAACTGTCCAGCGGTTTGGGTGGCGGAGAAATAAACCGCCAGGCGAGACGAAATACCATCGCAGCAAAAATCAGGATGCCGACACTTTTATGTATTTCTGGCGCACGGTGATACCAGGTATCGTAATAACCCAGTCCGACCATCCATAATCCCAGTGCAAATAAACCATAAACAGCCAGAGCGACGAGCCAATGAATTAACATGGAAATAGAACCAAAGCGGACGGGGGTATTTTTCCAGTGCATAGGATGGCGTTCTCAGTAATAAGGTATTGCTGAAAATTAAACACTTAGAAACATTTTGGCAAACTATTATTTTCAAATGTTGCAATTAATTTAACTCATTCATTATTTTTGATGTTTTTAAGGAGTTTTTGTTCAGTAGTTTTGTTATTTTTTGATGTAAACGAATTTTGGCATAGCTGATCCAGTACAGGAGATGCTTTGTAAGGATTTGTCACCAACCGTAAAGTTATTTCTATTTCTAAAAAACTGAGTAAAAATTATAATTTCGGCTGTGATTAATACTAAGTGCTGTTTTTATTTCACCCGTTGTGCAGCAGAGAATAATGGATTTTTTATTCAGAATAAGAATCTAAATGGTGATTAAATAAAACGTAAAGAAGTTAAAGGTTCATTCACAAGCTGATCGAGATCAGCTTGTGATATCAGACAATATTTATAATCCTCAATAATTCTGATTAGGAATTTTTTTATAGATTATTATCTGATGTTGCCGGTGTGTGCATTTTCGCTGAATTAAAGGTGCCACGTCCGACATCACATGGAGAGTGACTTTATGTTTCCTGCAATGCGTCGTTTTATGGCAGTGCCTGTACTGCTGACCCTCTTATCATTCCCCCTGACCGGTGCGGCTGCGCAACTTCTGCCAGCGGTGACAACAGTGACAATTGCTACCCAACCTGATGGCGTCAGCCGCACATACCTGGGTCGCCTTGAAGCTGTTCAGGCCGTCAATGTGACCAGCCGTACCGAAGGCTTTATTGCCCGTCGTGCCTTTGAGGAAGGGCAGTTTGTGAATGCAGGCGACGTTTTGTATGAAATAGAACCCGCTTTGCATCAGGCGGCTGTCGCGCAGGCCAAAGCCCGGTTAGACAGTGCCAATGCCACCGCGCGTCATGCCCAGACCCATCTGAACCGTATACAGCGTCTCGGTGATGCGCGGACCGTCAGTCAGTCAGACGTTGATGCTGCGCTGGCCGCGCGTGATACTGCCCGTGCAGCCGTCACACAGGCGCAGGCAGCGCTGAAAACTCAGGAACTACAACTGAGCTACACCCGCATTACGGCCCCCATTTCAGGGCGTATCGGCGTAAGCCATTTTCATACCGGAAGCCTGGTGAATCCGGCCAGCGGTGTGCTCACGGAGATCGTGCAGCTTGATCCGGTGCGCGTAGTGATTTCAGTGAACGAACGTGATGTTCTCAGTGCCAGCCACAGCAGTGGCACGCTGCAGGACGCCTTCATGGCCGATAACATGATGCTTTCTCTGCGTTTATCTGACGGTTCGCCTTACATGAAAGCGCCGGCGCTGGAATCCATCGGTAACCGTATTGATGTGCAAACAGGCACTTTACCGGTCAGGCTGACCGTAGCAAATCCTGATCATCGTTTGCTGCCGGGGGGCACTGTGAATGTAGCGGCAAAGCCGCGTTCCGGACATTCACTGCCGGTATTACCTGCGCAGGCTGTGCAGCAAAATGCGACAGGGCATTTTGTTTTGCTGGTCAATGCCGGGCAGCGCGTAGAAGCGCGGCTGGTGAGGCTTGGCGCGCAGATCGGACACGGTTATTTCGTCATAGAGGGCTTGCAGGGCGGAGAAAAAGTCGTGACCGAAGGCCAGCAATGGATCCGGCCAGGAATGGAAGTGAACGCACGGGCAACCGAAGCCCCGGATATGGCCGCGAAAAAACGTTAAGGAACAACGATGCTCCAGAAATTTATCAAAAGACCCCGTTTTGCGGTGGTTATTGCTCTGGTGACGGCGCTGATCGGTGCCGTCGCCCTGAAGGTTATCCCGGTTGAGCAATATCCGGATATTACGCCACCGGTGGTGTCAGTCAGTGCGATTTATCCCGGTGCGAGTGCACGGGACGTCGCGGAGTCTGTTGCTGCGCCGATCGAGGCACAGGTCAACGGTGTCAGTAACATGCTTTATATGTCATCGAACAGCGGCAATAACGGCAGCTACACGCTGACTATTACCTTCGCCAGCGGTACTGATCCGGATACGGCAGCCGTCGAAGTACAAAATCGTATTTCACAGGTCAGCTCCCGTCTTCCGCCAGAAGTGCTGAATACGGGCGTGTCGGTGCGCAAACAGGCTTCCAATATACTGATGGGTATCAGCCTCCTTTCACCGGAGAAAACCCATGACATGTTATTCATCAGCAACTTTGCCAGCATCCAGTTGCGTGATGCGCTGGCGCGTGTTGATGGCGTAGGTGATGTTCGGGTTTTTGGTTCGCGTGACTACAGCATGCGTATCTGGCTGGATCCGCGCAAAATGGAAGCGCTGGATGTCAGCAGTATGGAAATTAGCACCGCGATTAATAATCAGAATGTGCAGGCTGCGGCCGGGCAGATTGGCGCATCACCGAGCCCGTCAATGCAACAGCAAACCCTGACGATCAGCGGGGCAGGGCGTCTGAGTTCAGCGCAGGAGTTCGGCAATATTATTGTGCGTAAAAACGCGCATGGCGGTACGGTGCGTTTGCGCGATGTCGCCCGTATTGAGCTGGGCGCGCAGGATTATCAGGTGAATGCGACACTGAACCAGACACCGTCAGCTTTTCTCTCGGTATACCCCGCGCCGGGAGCGAATGCGCTGAGTGTGGCGGACGCGGTGCGTGAGGAAATGTCGCGTCAGGTGCGCAATTTTCCTGATGATCTGACTTATGAAATCAAATTCGACTCGACCCGTTTTGTCAGTGCTACGCTCGATGAAATTACCGTTTCACTGGTGCTGACCTTTATCGTCGTGCTGTCGGTTGTTTACCTGTTTCTGCAAAGTGCACGGGCGACATTTATCGTGGCACTGACCATTCCTGTTTCTTTGCTGGGCACCTTTGCCGTGCTTTATGCCTTTGGCTATTCCGCCAATACTCTCAGCTTGTTTGCCATTATTCTGGCGCTGACAGTCGTGGTCGATGATGCCATCGTGATGGTGGAAAACGTGGAGCGTCTGATGATGGAAGATCCGTCGCTCGGGCGTGTGGCTGCAACCCGTGAAGCCCTGAAGCAGATCGCCGGGCCGATCATCGCGACTACCGTGGTATTGCTGGCGGTGTTCGTTCCGGTTGCCGTTCTGCCAGGGATTACCGGCGCACTGTATCGTCAGTTTGCTGTCACGCTGTCAGCAGCCGTCGTTTTATCGAGTATCAACGCGCTGACTCTGACCCCTGCGCTTTGTGCATCCCTGCTGAAACCGCGCCCGGACAAACCGGCACGTGTTTTTCGCGGGTTCAATCTCGGGTTGGAGCACGTCCGTAACGTGTATGTGAAAGCTACAAGGGGGATCAGCAAAAATGTGTTTACCAGCATTGTGACGGTTTGTCTGATCGGCGGAGCCAGCGTATGGGGCTACAGCAGTTTGCCAAAATCCTTTCTGCCAGATGAAGATCAGGGCTACTTCTTTGTGAATGTACAGTTACCTGATGGCGCATCATTAAACCGTACCGATGTTGTGCTTGAACAAATGCAGCAGATTATGCAGAAAGACCCGGCGGTCGAGGATGTGATCGCTATCAGTGGCTTCAGCCTGCTGAGCGGCGGGAGCTCGCCAAACGCCGCCTTTGGTATTGTATTGCTCAAGCCATGGGACGAGCGTAGCCGTGTGGATCAGGTGATCGGGCGGCTGCAACCGGCGATGGCCGGCATTCCTTCTGCGATAATTATGGCCATAAATCCGCCCGCGATTTCCGGATTAGGTACAGCATCAGGGCTGGATTTGCGTTTGCAGGCATTACAGGGGCAATCCCCGCAAGAACTGGCTGCCACAGGGCAGGCGCTGATCCAGGCCGCTAATCAGGATCCCAGCCTGAGCCGCGTATTTACCACCTTCAGTGCGTCCGTACCGGAAATTGCCCTGAGTGTGGACCGCGACCGTGCAGCGTTGATGCAGGTGCCGGTCAGCCGTATCTTCGGTACGTTACAGACGTCACTAGGCGGGGTTAACGTCAGCGATTTCATCATTAATAACCGTCTGTATAATGTGCAGATGCAAAATGAAATGGATGACCGCCAACGTGCAGACCAGATATCTGCACTGACGGTACGCAGCGACAACGGCTCACTGGTCAGCCTTGCGAAGATGGTTGAACTGACACCATCGTTGGGTGCGCCATTTATTACCCAATATAACCAGTTTCCTTCCCTGGCGATCAGCGGCTCGGCAGCACCCGGTATCAGCTCCGGTGAAGCTATGGCACAGATGGAACATATCCTGAACGGGACATTACCTGCGGGTTACGGTTATGAATGGACCGGCATGTCATTGCAGGAAATACAGGCTGGCGGCCAGGCTATTCTTATCTATGCGGCCGCATTGCTGTTTGCGTATTTGTTTCTGGTGGCGCAATACGAAAGCTGGAGCATCCCTCTTATTGTCATGATTTCCGTGATATTTGCGGTGTTTGGCGCAATCGCCGGCCTGCATGTAGCAGGACTAAGCAACGATGTCTACGCTCAGATCGGCATGGTCTTGCTCATAGGGCTCGCAGCGAAGAATGCCATTCTGATCGTTGAGTTCTCGAAAGCCAGAAGAGAAGAGGGGGCGTCGGTACATGACGCGGCTCAGGATGGGGCAAAACAGCGTTTCCGTGCGGTAATGATGACCGCAATCTCATTTATTCTTGGGGTGTTACCGCTGGTCATGGCATCCGGTGCCGGAGCCATGAGCCGCCATATCATCGGCGTAACGGTGTTCAGTGGGATGTTGTTATCCACGACGGCAGGGATCTTATTTATTCCGGCACTGTACGTACATATCCAGCGTCTGCGTGAGTGGGTGAAATCTCGCTAAAGGATCCGGCCAGTTTCAGGAGAAAGATGTGCGTAAAATGATCGTAACAACTCAGGGCCTGAAAGCTGTTGTAATGATGGCAATGCTGGTAGTTATCTTCGCGGGAATTAAATCCGCGGCAGATATTATCGTGCCCTTTATTCTGGCGCTTTTTCTGGCTTTCGTATTGAATCCGCTGATTGTCTTGCTGGAGAAATGGCGAGTGCCCAGGGCATTGGCTGTTTTGCTGGTGGCGACACTGGTAATTTGCATGATGGTTTTCCTCACGACCAAACTGCTGGTGACACTCAATGAGTTTGCCCGTACATTGCCACAATATCGCGGACTGTTAGTTGAGAAACTCAGTGATATCGAAGCCTGGTTTCCGCAAAGCGGGCTGACGCTATCCTCCGAACAACTGGCCGGATACATTGATCCCGCGGCGACGCTGAATCTGGTCAGTAAGTTGATCAGCTATTTGTCCAATGCGATGGCGGGGTTGTTCTTACTGCTGATGACCGTTGCATTCATGCTGCTTGAAGTCCCGCAACTGCCCTACAAAGTGGAACAAATGTCAGATGACCCGGACAAGGGCATGGCGAATGTTCAGCGTGCGCTGGACAGTGTGACACGCTATCTGGTGATCAAAACACTGATCAGTGTGGTAACGGGGCTGGCTGTTTGGGCCTTACTGGCGGTTACCGGCATTCGTTTTGCTTTTCTGTGGGGGATGCTGGCTTTTGCCCTTAATTACATTCCCAACATAGGTTCTTTTATCGCGGCTATCCCGCCGATCATTCAGGCCTTTCTGTTTAATGGTTCCACTGAAGGATTGATCCTAACGGGGGGATATATCCTGATCAATCTGGTTTTCGGCAGTATTATTGATCCGAAAATTTTGGGGCGCGGATTAGGTTTATCGACACTCGTGGTCTTTATGTCGTTGATCTTCTGGGGATGGCTGATGGGGCCGGTTGGCATGTTGCTTTCGGTGCCACTGACGATTGTGCTCAGGATAGCGCTTGAAGCCACAGCGGCAGGCCACAAAATTACTGTGCTTCTGGGTGATTGTCCCGCAGAACGCAAAAGTTAGCTTTTCTCTTCGAAATGATGAGCGAGCGCATTCACTGTTCTGCCATGAGGGTAGGGGTACAGGCGTGCCATGACGTCCGTTGCAGATTTCTGCAGTTACAGTACAACCTGGCGGGAGACGGAGAATACAGGGAAAATATTTAAAAAAGTGAGAAAGAATGCCGTCACGTAAAAATGCCCTGAATGATCAGGGCATTCAAGATGTTCGCAGATTTAGCTGTAATTTTTGTAAATCATCTGCAGGTCGTCTTTAATCTGCCGGCTGATGGGCGTTGCTGAAATATCATCAATCGGCCAGAATAAATACTTAATCAGATTGTAAATGAAACAAAACTCCAGCCGGTTACGGACTCGGATTTTTTGCGCCAGATGCCGTTTATGAACATAAACAGTACGGCTGCTGATGTTTAATTTTCTGGCAATGCGATAGTTCGGCATTTCAGACATCCAGTAACTCATCACCAGAATTTCCTGATCGCTCAGTAACGTTTTTGGCAGGCCGATGTTATTTATCGGCATAAATGCTTCAGGGTCTTCAGCAATCTGTTGCAAGAGGGCGGTGAGCGACTGCTTGTTGAGAATAGAGACTTCACGGGTTACAGCAATTGGCGTTTCGGTATTCGGATAGTGAGCATCAACGTAGCAGTATATTCGGGCGCTATGACGAAATTCAAAGAAGGTTTTTAATTCTTCAGATAGTTCTGCAGTATGGCAATTAATCGTCATATTTACCAGGATAATATCTGGTTCGAATTCAGGAATTAAATTAAGGGAATGAGAAATATTCACAGTATCAATAATATCAAGACTATTATTTTCAACGAGATAAGAGAAAATTCCTAAGCGCGTAAAACCACAGGGTTCAATTATACAAACTTTCATATCACATCCTTGTCATGCGTAACATTACGCGCAGGAAACCACTCCTGTGATTTCTGTATCCAGCATAGATTCTTTTCTCTAATGCTGTCAATTCGGAAATGCGAGTCTGTTGATCTTGTTCAAACTGGAATTAGAAAAATCATAAAGAAAATAAAATGATAACCCCCGCTAAATATCCACGAGGGCAGAAAATATTTTACATTAATTGAACCGATTAAGAGAAAAGGGAGTAAGATCAAAAGGAATAGGACGATTGTTACCGAAGAGGCTAACTATTTCTCCTAATACACTGGCGAATTTAAACCCATGACCACTTAGCCCCGAAATCACTAACGTATTTTCTCTTTCCGGCAGGGTATCAATAATGAAATCTTCATCAGCCGTCATATCATAAGTGCATGAGGCACCACGCAAACTGACACCCACGCCCGGGAGGAAATGGCGGAAGAAATTGAATGATTCCGTTCCATCCTGACTGAAGCTGCCAAAAGATTTACGTTGTTCAGGTTCGGTTATCCATTGACCACCATTATGTTTCCCCAATTTCAGTTCATCCTTAACAGAGGGGAATCCATAATACTGGTCACCTTGCAGCGTTTCGAGCGTAAAGGCGGGAAAATGGTTTTCTTCACTGTAGCGGCCATCTGCATGGAACCAGGCAAACACTTTACGCAAAGGTTTAACGGGCAACGCTGGCAGGATTTTTGTGACCCAGGTTCCCGCTGCTACCACCAGTTTGGCCCCGCGGTAGACTCCGTCAATCGTTGTCACTTCAATGCTATCATCCAGCCAGTTAATGCTTTCAACAGGGCAGTTGAATAGCTGCGCACAACCGGCTTCCCGCGCAAGGCGAATATACGCCGACACCGCCATTTCACTTTGCAGAAAACCCGAGTTGGGTTCGTACACACCGCAATAGCCGTCCTGTAAGGTGAAAAGAGGCCATTTTTCGCGGATTTCGGCCGAACTGAGAGATTGTGTGACCAGACGGTAGGTTTCTGCACTGTGCTTAACATTACGGATAAATTCTGAATTTTCAGGACCTATGTTCAGAACGCCGCTGCGATGGAAAATCTTATCGTTGCTGAGTTCTGCCAGTTCATCCCAAAGCGTTTGCGCTCTCAACAGCATTGGCACATAACGTGAGCCTTCGCCGTAAGCGTGGCGGATAAGGCGTGTTTCGCCATGGTGGCTCCCCGCCTGATGGGGTGGCATTGCGCTGTCTATCATCAGCACTTTCAAGCCGGAACGGGTGGCGTAGTAACCTGCGGCTGAACCGACCGAACCGCTGCCTACGATAATGAGATCGTAATCCATAATTAAAACGTTCCTGTGGTGAGAGTTTTTAACAAGCTGGCTACGGGCATGATAGAGAGTTTACAGCGAAGAAGGCAAGCAGGGCGGAGGCAAAGAAAAAGGCACCAGGATAAATCGCTGGTGCCTCAGACGTGCAGGTAAAGATTAATGTTTACGGTGATCACTGTATTCGTACTCGTTAGATTCTATCTTTTCGATGCCGGCTTCAAGGATGGTAATGAGTTGCCGTGCAACGTCGGTAGTTAACCACAAGGTTCTGTCTACCTGAGCATCCTCGGGTGTCTGGTCTTTTGAAGACAGATAATGAAGGCGTATCATCATGGCGTCATAAGAGTCGACGGTACTGATATCCCAACCAACAAGCGGGTGTGTCTGAATAACTTCATCATTTCTGTCCATATAGACCCCTTATATTGTAGTGACTGACGTGAGTGACTATCTGAGGATCAATGCGGCTCATTATCATGTGAGCTATTTCAGTATAAACAGATAAAGCGATTTAGGGAGTGGTTTAAGAGAATTAAATTGTAAATAATTTGTGTTGATTATTTATTAAACGGAATAATCTGAAGTTAACCTAAATTTTATTTTTCAGAATAGTCTGTTTTATGCAGTAAAAAGGAATAAAAAACCGGACTGCGACGCCCGGTGAAATACAAAAATAGCCTTTCGGCGTGGTTTTAATAAACCTGATTATTATAGATAGGGGGGAGAGAATGAATAGCTTTTCAGAAATTCCATCGGCTTAGTCATCATTCTGATTGGAGAACCAGTCGTCAGCGCTTTCCCAGGTTTCCTGAAGAATTTCCTCAATCAGGTCGCGGTCAGTTTTTGCCCCGCCCAGAACAGACAGGCTATTTGCCCCGGCATATCGCACCTGGATTTTATTTTCGCGGTCGGAAAACTGTTTGTTAATTCTTTTACTCAATTCACCTGATAACGCGTCCAGCGCGCCGGCAGGCAGAGGCTTGGTTTTATCAATTGTGACTTCAACACGCATAGGACCTCCTGAATAGATTTGACTGTATGTTTATACAGTCAAATCATGATCAGTGCAATACGCGCTGGTGAGAATTTGTTGTTAGTAAGACGTCACTTTCCAGGCCAGTGTCTGACCTGCCAGGAATGGCACAATAGATTCATGGCCTAAAACAATTTCTTCAGGCTGTGTCACCGGGATACGGGACAATTCGATGAAGTCTTCATTCAGCGGCAGGCCATAGAAACGCGGGCCGTTCAGGGAGCAAAACGCCTCAAAATGTTGCAGCGCATTGAGTTCTTCAAAGACGGTCGCATAAGCTGATAACGCCAGCGGGGCATTAAAGCAACCCGCGCAGCCACAGCTTGATTCTTTACGGCCTTTCGTGTGCGGCGCAGAGTCGGTACCCAGGAAGAAGCGATCAGCCCCGCTGGCGATAACTTCACGCAATGCTTCCTGATGAATATTACGTTTGAGGACTGGCAGACAGAACAGATGCGGACGTACACCGCCAACCAGCATGTGGTTGCGGTTGAACATCAGATGCTGTGGCGTAATGGTCGCACCCAGATACTGATTGCCAGAAAGAACATATTGCGCGGCTTCTTTGGTGGTGATGTGCTCGAAGACAATTTTCAATTCAGGAAACTGACGACGTACCGGATCCATGACTTCATCAATGAAACGGGCTTCACGGTCAAAAATATCTACATGGTTGTGCGTAACTTCACCGTGGATCAGCAAAGGCATGCCGATTTTCTGCATACGCTCCAAAACAGGATAAATCTTTTTGACATCAGAAACGCCATGCTGAGAATTTGTTGTCGCATTGGCCGGATACAGTTTTGCCGCAGTGAATACACCTTGTCCGAAACCGCACGCAATTTCTTCCGGATCCAGAGAATCGGTCAAATAGCAGGTCAGCAGAGGAGTAAAGTTATGTCCTGCAGGCAACGCGGCCATAATCCGGTCACGATATGCTATCGCATCCGCCACGGTGGTTACGGGGGGAGTGAGGTTTGGCATAACAATGGCGCGACCGAATACTTCACTGGTGAAAGGTAACACCGTGCTGAGCATGTGGTCGTCACGAAGGTGAATATGCCAGTCATCTGGACGGCGGATTTTCAAAACTTGCGGTGTTGCGGTCATCAGGCAAAACTCCGGCATTGAGGGACAAAATAGAGAGAACAGGTGCGGTAATGGGAGCATTAACGGCGGGGAACAAGAATAAGCGTAAAAGCGTTGTGTTGCATCCGTTAAATAAAGTTCGTATTGAAATCAATGCATCGACAGGTTCATAGTGGGAATAGATTTTAGTCAGAGTGCTTCCCGGTACGCCCTGAAGCATGACCAAAAAAAACAGGAGAATTATTATGGAAATCAGAGTGGTTGCCACTATTGTCGCTAAAGCAGAATTCAAGTCAAAAGTGACAGAAGCGTTGCTTGATGTCATTGAACCAAGCCGGCTGGAAGTAGGGTGCCTGCAATATGAGCTGCATCAGGATCTCGATACAGAGGGTACCTTTGTTTTCTACGAACGATGGGCCTCTGAAGAGGCGCTGAATCAGCACAACAAGACCGAGCATTTCCAACACTTTGCAAAAAGCCTGGAAGGTAAACTGGAGGAACTTACGATTCGCCGGTTGAAAAGTCTGGCCTGATCGGGTTGAACCTCTGGTCATTTTCTTTAAAAAAAAAACCCGCCGAGGCGGGTTTTTGAGTCTCACTGCTCAGCAGTTACTCGGCTGGCATTTCAGGTTTGGTTGCCGGGGCTGTTGCAGTAGCGACTGCCGCATGACCACCTGCAGAACCTTTACCTTCAAAGTTGAACTCAGGGCGAACCCAGTCACTGTGACGAGGAGGCTCTTGTATATAGGCGGGTGCCGGAGCTTTCGTCATAGGCGCTGTCGCGTGGTGCTTGAAGCGAGGTGCAACAATCGCAGCTTCCGTGACTGCAGGCACGACTGCAACTGGCGCAGCTTCTGCAGCAGGTTTAACGTCAGCCACCGGTTCTGATTTCTCTTCAGCTTTCACTTCAGGTTCGGCGACTGGCACCGGGGCCTGAACTTCAGGTTCAGCGAGAACAGGCGTTGGTTCCACGACCACTGGCTCGTGTGCTTCAGGTGCAACGTCAACAACAGGCGTTTCCACGACGGGTTCAGCTGTTGCCGGTTCAACGAGAACTGGCTCTTCGGCAACAGGCTGCGCAACGTCGGTTAGTGTAGTTTCGGCTGGCGTTTCTTGTGCAACAGCTTCAACAACATCGGCAGGTTCAGCGGTTGACGGTTGTGCAACTTCAGCGATCTCAGACAGTACCGGCGTATTCGCCTGTGCAATCTCAACCTGTTCAGTCAGCACTTCAGGGGTTTCTGTTTCAGCAACCTGTAGTTCAGAAGACGGAGCAACCGGATAAGTGACCCAGACTTTACCCGAAGCCATTTCCGGAGAAACAAACGCACCGGCAAGTGGCATAGGTGACTGAGTCGGATAACGTTCATCACGATAACGACGACGACGTTGACCACTTACACGCAGGTGGCGTGGCGAGCGGCGTGAACGACGTGGCATACCATTTTCACGGCCATTGTCATTCTGATTATCTTCGTTATCGGTAATGTTTGTTGTTTCAGCATCAGAAGGTTCCTGCTCAGCAATCACAGGAGCCGCCGGGCGAGTGCCGGTGATCAATAGCTGTGCTGCGGCTTCTTCTTCGTGATCAACGTCTGTTTCAGACTCGAAGCGGATTTTATGCGATAACTGACGACGCTGACGGCGCTGAGTTGGCTGACGATCTTCCTGCTCAGTTTCATCAGCAACCACCGGCGCAGCAACCTGTTCAACGGCTGCGACTTCCTGAACTTTTTCTTCAGTCTGTGGTTTGCGCTTGTCTTCAGAACGGCGACGTGAGCGTTCACGACGAGGCTGTTGTTGCTGCTCTTCACGCGCGGCCGTTTCAACCTCTTCGCTACGGGTTTCGGTAACAACCGGTTCCTGATTACGGCGGCCACGGCGCTGATCATCACGCTGTTCACGATTATTTTCGCGGCTATCACGGCTTTCGCCACGATTATCACGATTATTGTCGCGGCCTTCGCCACGTTCACCACGATTACCGCGGTCATTGCGATCGCCACGTTCTCCGTTGCGCTCACGACGTCCGCCCTGGCGGCGTGGATTACGGCGTTCGTTGTTACGGCGATTTTCCGTTTCAGCCGCTTCCTGAGCCTCTTTTGGTGCTTCAACAGGTTTAACTTCCTGCTGTGGCTCAGGCGCGAACAAGCTTTTCAGACCGCTCAGAAGACGGCTGACAAAACCTGATTTTTCAGCAACAGGTGTTGCAGGAGCGTTAACTGTTGTGGTTCTGACTTTAACCGGCTCTTCGGTTTCGGTCGTCGGCTCAAAGCTGGACGGAGGCGCTTCGCTTTGCAGCGCAAACGCAGCCAGAGCGGGTTGCTCAGGACGACGACGCTCAGCGGGCAATTCTTCAGAAGGTTGCAGCATTTCTGCTTCATGAATCTGTGGCAGCAGATAGCTCAGTGCAGAGATTTCTTCGCCTTTACGAACACGCAGGACATGGTAGTGCGGAGTTTGCATTTGATCGTTAGGCACGATCACCGCGCGCACACCGCCCTGACGTTTTTCGATGGCATTCACCGATTCACGTTTTTCGTTCAGCAAGTAAGAAGCGATAGGCACCGGAACGATGGCATGGACTTCTTTGGTATTTTCTTTCAGTGCTTCTTCTTCGATCAGACGCAGAATCGACAGTGACAGGGATTCGTTGTCACGGACGGTACCGGTACCTGCACAACGCGGGCAGATATGGTGCGTTGATTCACCCAATGAAGGGCTAAGGCGCTGACGGGACATTTCCAGTAAACCGAAACGGGAAATGCGGCCGATTTGAATACGGGCGCGGTCCTGACGAACAGCATCACGCAGACGATTTTCGACTTCGCGCTGGTGGCGAACGGGCGTCATGTCGATGAAGTCGATAACAATCAGACCACCGAGATCGCGCAGACGTAACTGACGGGCAATTTCATCTGCTGCTTCAAGGTTAGTGTTGAATGCGGTTTCTTCGATATCGCCGCCGCGGGTGGCACGTGCGGAGTTGATGTCGATAGCGGTCAGCGCTTCGGTGCTGTCGATAACAATAGAGCCACCGGAAGGCAGACGGACTTCACGCTGGAAAGCGGATTCAATTTGCGATTCAATTTGGTAGTGACTGAACAGCGGAATCTCACCCACATACGGTTTAATTTTGCTGCTGAAATCAGGACGGCCCAACGCGGCAATATGTTCTTTTGCCAGATCGAGAATTTTCGGGTTATCGATGAGGATCTCACCGATGTCCGGGCGCAGGTAATCACGAAACGCCCGAACGATAACATTGCTTTCCTGATGGATCAGAAACGGAGCAGGGCGGCCTTCAGCGGCTTTCTTGATCGCATCCCAATGCTTGAGGCGGAAAGTCAGGTCCCATTGCAGAGCTTCTGCGGATTTGCCGACACCGGCAGTACGCACAATCAGACCCATGCCATCAGGCAGTTGCAGGGAGGATAAGGCTTCTTTCAGTTCAGTACGGTCATCGCCTTCAATACGGCGGGAAATACCCCCGGCACGTGGATTGTTTGGCATCAGAACCAGATAACTACCGGCCAGACTGATAAACGTCGTCAGTGCTGCGCCTTTATTTCCACGCTCTTCTTTATCTACCTGAACAATCACTTCCTGACCTTCGCGCAGCACATCTTTGATGTTCGGGCGGCCATGAGAAGCATAATTACCAGGGAAATATTCGCGGGAAATTTCTTTCAGAGGGAGGAAACCATGTCGTTCCGCGCCGTAATCTACGAATGCTGCTTCCAGACTAGGTTCTATGCGGGTAATTTTGCCTTTGTAAATATTCGCTTTTTTCTGCTCATGGCCCGGACTTTCAATATCCAAATCATACAGCCGCTGTCCATCTACAAGGGCAACGCGCAACTCTTCTTGCTGAGTTGCGTTAATCAACATTCTTTTCATCTTAACTTACTCATTATTATTCCATTATTGACAGAGCTGCGGGCAAAATGACCTCATGACCGGATAAACCGTTGGCCCCGAGTCTTCTCGCAAATCGTCAACCTCACGGCTGTCGCTTGCATAGGGGCGCATTATTTCGGTAAGTCTGCTTTTGCTGTATTAAAGACACCAGCGTTGTGAAAGCAGCACTTTTATTAGGGGAATAGCTTCTGAATTTACGTTAACAGATCTCATTCCGTTCGCCGGCCAAGCTGCAACCCGCAGCCCGCTAATTGCTTGATTTCACATTACGTCTTACGCCATTGCTGCGTTTTTGTGCGATCAGGCAAATCTATAATTCCTGCGTTTTCCCTAACTTAAGAGAAACAACGCCGAAAGTAACTTCATTATTCCATTGCAGGCACTGTGATAGCAAGGTGACTTTTCCCAAGCAGGTAAGATATTTACCTCAATGAGAGATGCGCCGCATTGTCAGAACCTGAGCTTTGTTAAAAAACAGAGGGGGTAAGAAGGTTTTCCGGCGCAGTTACTGGTAAAGTGAAAGTTAAGCACATAAAAATCAGTGGCGCGAACCGTGCCGGATATTTAGAATCGCGAGCCATGAAAACTGAGAATCCAACTGTACAATTAATCCCCATTTCTGACGACGAAGCCGGTCAGCGTATCGATAACTTCTTACTTAAAATCCTTAAGGGTGTGCCGAAGAGCATGATCTATCGCATAGTGCGTAAGGGTGAAGTGCGGGTCAATAAGAAAAGAATTAAGCCGGAATATAAATTAATTGCCGGTGATGAAGTGCGTGTCCCCCCCGTTCGTGTTGCTGAACGTGATGAGGCGCCTGTTTCCGCAAAACTGGATAAAGTCGCCGCGCTGGCGGATTGCATTTTATATGAAGACGAGCATTTGCTGATCCTCAATAAACCCTCCGGCACGGCCGTACACGGTGGCAGTGGCTTGAGTTTTGGCGTGATTGAAGGTTTGCGCGCGCTCCGCCCTGAGGCCCGTTTTTTGGAGCTGGTACATCGTCTCGATCGTGATACTTCCGGTGTTCTGCTGGTTGCTAAGAAACGCTCTGCGCTGCGTGCCTTACATGAACAATTACGTGTAAAAAGCATGCAAAAGGATTATCTGGCGCTGGTCCGGGGGGAATGGCCCTCACACTGCAAAGTCGTACAAGCACCTTTACTGAAAAATATTCTGCAAAGCGGTGAACGTGTTGTCCGGGTGAATGCCGAAGGCAAACCTTCAGAAACACGCTTTAAAATTGAAGAGCGTTATGAGTTTGCCACGTTGGTGAAAGCCAGCCCGGTGACCGGCCGAACCCATCAGATCCGCGTACACGCATTGCATGCCGGCCATCCGATTGCTTTTGATGACCGTTATGGCGAGCGTGATTTCGATGCCAGGCTGTCCGGAACCGGCCTTAATCGTTTATTCCTGCACGCAGCGGCGCTGCGGTTTGAACATCCGAATACCGGCGAGACGATGCGCATTGAAGCACCGATGGATGCCAAACTGCGTCACTGCCTGAAAGTCCTACGGGCTAAAACAACGGCACGTTAAGTTGTGAACAGTAAACAAAGGCGCACGGGGTGCGCCTTTTTGATTGATTTAGAGCAACGGGTTGATACCTTCCCGCCGCAACAAAGCAAGCAGCGCAATAAGGGGCAATCCAACCAGTGTGTTCGGATCGCGTCCTGTCAGACGGTCGAAAAGCGTAATTCCCAGACCTTCACATTTAAAACTTCCGGCACAGTCATAAGGTTGTTCACGATGTAAATAACCGGCAATTTCTTCATCAGTTAATGACCGGAAGGTTACGTCAAATGTTTCACATAAAGTTTGTGCTGTTTGTGTTTTGCCGTCATACAGGCTCAGGCCGGTATAAAACGTCACCGTCTTCCCGCCGGCAGCGCGCAGCTGCTGGAATGCGTTATCAAACGTATGCGGCTTGCCGGTTATTTTTCCGTCAATCACGCAAACCTGATCAGAACCAATAATCAGGTGTTCAGGATACACTGCCGCAAGCACGCTGGCTTTGCTGTAAGCCAGACGCTGCACCAGTTCTGCCGGTTCTTCGTCGCGACCCGGTGTCTCATCAATATCCGGAGCAGCGCAGGAAAATACCAGGCCGGTTTTATCGAGAAGGGCCTTGCGGTATACCGATGTTGAAGCCAGAAGTAATTTTTTGGGATGTGCTGACATAATTTTTTTTCACAAAGCGTAGCGTTATTGAATCGCACATTTTAAACTGTTGGCCGCTGTGGAAGCGAATATTGGTGAAAGGTGCGGTTTTAAGGCCTTTTTCTTTGACTCTCTGTCGTTACAAAGTTAATATGCGCGCCCTATGCAAAAAGTAAAATTACCCCTGACCCTTGATGCGGTTCGCACAGCCCAGAAGCGTTTAGACTATACAGGTGTCTATACCGCTGATCAGGTTACGCGTGTTGCCCAATCAGTGGTCAGTGTGGATTCTGATATACAAACCTCTTTGTCGTTCAATATCGACAATCAGCGCCTGGCTGTGATTACCGGCCACTCCGATGTTGCTGTGACTCTGGAATGCCAGAGATGCGGTAAGACGTTTGAACATCAGGTTCACACAACATATTGTTTTAGTCCTGTCCAAAATGATGAACAGGCTGAGGCATTACCGGAAGCGTACGAGCCGATCGAAGTCGATGATTTTGGCGAAGTTGATCTGCTGGCAATGATTGAAGACGAAATTATTCTTTCACTGCCTGTCGTTCCGGTACATGAATCTGAACACTGTGAAGTGTCCGAAGCGGACATGGTATTCGGTAAACTGCCTGAAGAGGCGGAGAAACCCAATCCATTTGCCGTATTAGCGAGTTTAAAGAAAAGTACTTAAGGAGTAAGGTCCATGGCCGTACAACAGAATAAACCAACCCGTTCTAAACGTGGCATGCGTCGTTCACATGATGCTCTGACCACTTCCACTCTGTCTGTGGACAAGACTTCTGGTGAAACTCACCTGCGTCACCACATCACTGCCGACGGTTTCTACCGCGGTCGCAAGGTAATCGGCTGATATTTGCCTGCAACTTATTCACGTGATAAGTGCTGGCAAGGCGATACCTTGACTCGTCTAACCATCGCGTTAGATGTAATGGGCGGAGATTTTGGTCCTTCCGTCACAGTGCCTGCTTCATTGCAGGCACTGATCTCTAATTCTCAATTAGACCTCCTTCTGGTCGGCGATCCCGACGCAATCACACCTTTCTTAGCCAAAGCCGATCCTTCTTTAACAGAACGAATTCGGATAATTCCTGCTGAATCAGTGATAGCCAACGATTTACGTGCGTCGCAAGCTATACGGGCCAGCAAAGGAAGCTCAATGCGTGTGGCGCTGGAACTGATCAAAAGTGGTGACGCACAGGCGTGTGTCAGTGCCGGGAATACCGGTGCACTGATGGGATTAGCCAAGCTGGTTGTCAAACCGCTGGATGGTATCGAGCGACCCGCTTTGATGAGCGTGTTACCTAACCAGCAACGCAGTAAAACCGTGGTGCTGGACCTGGGCGCCAACGTTGAGTGTGACAGCACGATGCTGGTCCAGTTTGCCGTGATGGGAGCTGTCATGGCCGAGCAGGTTGTGGGGATCACAAATCCTCGTGTTGCCTTGCTCAATATTGGCGAAGAGGAAAGCAAAGGGCTGGATAATATCCGCGAAGCCGCCGCGATTTTAAAAAATACCGCATTAATCAACTATATCGGCTATCTTGAAGGCAACGACCTTCTGACCGGTAAAACGGATGTGATGGTGTGTGACGGCTTTGTAGGTAACGTTACGCTCAAGACCATGGAAGGCGTAATAAGGATGTTTTTGTCACTGTTAAAATCCTCGGGAGAGGGTGGCAAGAAGGCCTGGTGGCTGAAATGGTTAGGTCGGATCCTGCAGAAAAAATTGCTAAAGCGTTTTAGCCATCTCAACCCCGACCAGTATAATGGCGCATGTTTGTTAGGATTACGGGGCATCGTTATTAAAAGCCACGGTGGAGCAAACCAGCGTGCGTTTGCTGTTGCTATCGAACAGGCTGTGCAGGCGGTGCAGCGGCAAGTCCCTCAGCGGATTGCCGCGCGCCTTGAAGCTGTATTACCCAAGAGTGACTGATCGTACATGTATACAAAGATTCTCGGTACGGGGAGCTATTTGCCCGTGCAAGTTCGGACTAATGCCGACTTAGAAAAAATGGTGGATACCTCCGATGAGTGGATTGTCACGCGTACGGGTATTCGTGAACGTCGTATCGCTGCACCGGATGAGACTGTGGCCACAATGGGCCTGCACGCTGCTGAAAAAGCACTTGAAATGGCCGGCGTCAGCACAAGTGACGTAGGTTTGATCATTGTTGCAACAACCTCATCTTCACATGCATTCCCAAGTTCAGCCTGCCAGGTGCAGAATATGCTGGGCATCAAAGATTGCGCAGCGTTTGATCTGGCTGCCGCATGCGCAGGTTTTACCTATGCACTGAGCGTGGCCGATCAATACATTAAAAACGGTGCCGTGAAATACGCACTGGTAATCGGTTCTGATGTGTTATCCCGTAAACTCGATCCGGAAGATCGCGGTACGGTGATCCTCTTTGGGGATGGCGCTGGCGCAGTATTGCTGGGTGCGTCCGAAGAGCAGGGCATTATTTCCACTCACATGCATGCAGATGGCCATTACGGCAATTTACTGACATTGGCTTACCCTAGCCAGTCAGAGCCGGAAAAACCGGCTTATGTCACCATGGCGGGTAATGAAGTCTTCAAAGTCGCAGTGACTGAACTGGCGCACATTGTCGATGAAACCCTGACGGCCAATAATCTTGACCGTTCCGAACTTGACTGGCTGGTGCCGCATCAGGCGAACCTGCGCATCATCAGTGCAACAGCGAAAAAGCTGGGCATGGAGATGGATAAAGTCGTTGTCACGCTCGATCGCCATGGGAACACGTCTGCGGCTTCTGTGCCTGCAGCATTTGACGAAGCGGTTCGTGACGGCAGAATTCAGCGGGGGCAATTAGTGTTGCTCGAAGCATTTGGCGGTGGCTTTACCTGGGGCTCGGCGCTGGTACGTTTTTGATTTAACAGGATGATAAAAATGACAAAAATAGCAATAGTTTTCCCTGGTCAGGGTTCTCAGACACTCGGTATGCTGGCTGATTTAGCCGCTGCGCATCCGGTTGTTGAGGAGACATTTGCCGAGGCTTCTTCGGCGCTGGGGTACGATTTATGGCAGTTGGTGCAGCAGGGGCCAGCTGAAGAACTCAATAAAACCTGGCAGACGCAACCGGCATTATTGGCGGCCTCCGTCGCTATCTGGCGCGTATGGCAACAACAGAACGGCACTCAGCCTGTTCTGATGGCAGGCCACAGCCTGGGCGAGTATTCCGCTTTGGTTTGTGCCGGCGTGCTGGATTTTAAACAGGCGATTTCCCTGGTTGAACTGCGCGGTAAGCTGATGCAGGAAGCCGTCCCTGCGGGGACAGGCGCGATGTATGCGATCATCGGTCTGGATAATGATGCCATTGCCAAAGCTTGTGAAGAATCGGCACAAGGTCAGGTTGTTTCTCCGGTGAACTTTAACTCGCCTGGTCAGGTGGTGATTGCGGGTAACAAAGAAGCTGTAGAACGCGCCGGCGCGGCATGTAAAGAAGCGGGCGCAAAACGTGCTCTGCCTCTGCCTGTCAGTGTGCCTTCACACTGTGCGCTGATGAAGCCAGCCGCTGAAAAACTGGCGGTTGCACTCGAAAATGTGACTTTCAGCGCACCACAGTATTCTGTCGTGAATAATGTAGATGTGAAAATCGAAACCTCTCCTGAAGCCATCCGCAGTGCGCTGGTCCGTCAGTTATACAGCCCGGTTCGCTGGACTGAGTCTGTCGAATTCATGGCAGCACAAGGCGCAGAAAAACTATTAGAAGTGGGGCCGGGTAAAGTACTGACCGGGCTGACCAAACGTATTGTTGACACCCTGACGGCTGCCGCTGTGAATGACATGGCAAGTCTGGCAGCGGCGCTTGAGCAGTAATAAGAGGATGAATATGAGCTTCGAAGGCAAAATTGCACTGGTGACCGGTGCGAGCCGTGGTATTGGCCGCGCAATCGCAGAAAAGCTGGTTGCTGGTGGCGCAAAAGTGATCGGTACTGCGACCAGCGAGAAAGGTGCGGAAGCGATTGGTGAATATTTAGGCGAAAATGGCAAGGGTATTATGCTCAATGTGGTTGATTCTGCATCTATTGAGCAAGTATTGGCGACGATTCGAGCTGAATTTGGCGAAATTGATATTTTAGTTAATAATGCCGGCATCACCCGTGATAACCTTCTCATGCGTATGAAGGATGATGAGTGGCAGGATATCCTGGATACGAACCTGACTTCAGTGTTTCGGCTGTCAAAAGCTGTCATGCGAGCTATGATGAAGAAACGGTGTGGACGGATTATTACAATTGGTTCCGTTGTTGGCACCATGGGTAACGCAGGGCAGGCGAACTACGCGGCGGCTAAAGCTGGCTTGATTGGTTTTAGTAAGTCTTTGGCACGTGAGGTCGCTTCACGTGGCATTACTGTCAACGTCGTCGCTCCCGGCTTTATTGAGACGGATATGACAAGGGCGTTGACAGATGATCAACGCGCAGGCATTTTGTCATCAGTTCCAGCCAACCGGTTGGGCGATGCCAAAGAAATTGCCAGCGCCGTTGCTTTTTTAGCCTCTGACGAGGCCAGCTACATCACGGGTGAAACATTACATGTCAATGGCGGCATGTATATGATTTAAAAATTACGAAATTATTTGCGTTTTTTGCGGTAAAAACCGCAAAATAGAGCAAATTCGTGGTTTGACCAGCCTGGATTTAGTTGCATCTTTTTCAACATTTTATACACTACGAAAACCATCGCGAAAGCGAGTTTTGATAGGAAATTTAAGAGTATGAGCACTATCGAAGAACGCGTTAAGAAAATCATCGTTGAACAGCTGGGTGTTAAACAGGAAGAAGTAGTGAATGCTGCATCTTTCGTAGACGACCTTGGCGCTGATTCTCTCGACACCGTTGAGCTGGTTATGGCTCTGGAAGAAGAGTTTGATACCGAGATCCCTGACGAAGAAGCTGAAAAAATCACTACTGTTCAGGCAGCAATTGATTTTATCAACGCTAGCCAACAGTAAGCGTACATGCTTTAAGTTTAGATAGTTAGGCGGTCATTTGACCGCCTAAGTTTTTTATATCCCACGGTATTACTACTTTTTTCCCTCCCTGGAGGACACACGTGTCTAAGCGTCGAGTTGTAGTGACTGGACTGGGCATGCTGTCTCCTGTCGGCAATACTGTAGAGTCCACTTGGAACGCTCTCCTTGCCGGTCAGAGTGGCATCAGCCTGATCGACCATTTTGATACTAGTGCCTACGCAACGCGTTTTGCTGGCTTAGTAAAAGATTTTAACTGTGAAGACTTCATCCCGCGAAAAGATGCCCGCAAGATGGATGCCTTTATTCAGTATGGTATTACTGCCGGTATTCAGGCGATGCAAGACTCCGGGCTTGAAGTGACTGCTGAGAACGCGACACGCATTGGTGCGGCGATCGGTTCCGGTATCGGCGGACTTGGTCTGATTGAAGAAAACCATTCCTCATTGGTTAACGGCGGACCGCGCAAAATTAGTCCTTTCTTCGTGCCATCAACTATCGTCAACATGATTGCAGGTCATTTGAGTATCATGTTCGGGTTGCGTGGACCGAGTATTTCTATCGCAACAGCCTGTACTTCTGGTGTGCATAATATTGGTCATGCAGCACGTATCATCGCCTATAACGATGCCGACGTGATGCTGGCAGGCGGTGCGGAAAAAGCCAGTACACCGTTAGGTGTTGGGGGATTCGGTGCAGCACGTGCGCTTTCTACGCGCAATGACAACCCCCAGGCGGCAAGCCGTCCGTGGGATAAAGATCGTGATGGTTTCGTACTGGGTGACGGCGCAGGTATTATGGTGCTGGAAGAGTACGAGCATGCCCGCAAACGCGGCGCAAAAATGTATGCGGAAATTGTCGGTTTTGGCATGAGCAGTGATGCTTATCATATGACATCACCGCCTGAAGATGGCGCGGGTGCGGCACTGGCGATGGAAAACGCACTGCGTGATGCGGGTGTTTCTGCAGCGCAGATTGGTTATATCAATGCGCATGGTACGTCGACGGCGGCGGGTGATAAAGCTGAAGCACAGGCAGTTAAAGCCGTCTTTGGCGCCGATGCGCAAAAAGTTATGGTCAGCTCCACCAAGTCGATGACTGGTCATCTGTTAGGTGCGGCCGGTGCAGTGGAGTCCATTTTCACTTTACTGGCATTACGCGACCAGATGGTTCCACCGACCATCAATCTGGATAATCCGGATGACGGTTGTGATCTGGATTTTGTTCCTCACGAAGCGCGCCAGGTGAAAGATATGCAGTATTCGCTGTGTAACTCATTTGGTTTCGGCGGTACCAATGGTTCGCTGGTGTTCCGTAAGATCTGAACCGGCACACGCTGTGTTTGTGAAGGCCCGTTAATCGGGCCTTTTTGCTGTCTGAATAAAAGCGACGCCTGAATACAACAATGTGTAAACGGGATGCCTGTTCCTGCTGGCAGCGTGTTTCAATACGATAAAGTAAGAATGCTCTCCTTGATGCGACAGACCGGCTCACGCAGGCTCTGCAGTCAAGCATGACCATGAGATCCGGAGGAAGTAATCATGTGGATTAACGGTGTGGCGGCCGCGACGTTGCCGGCCAGTGACCGTTCAGTGCAGTTTGGTGATGGTTGCTTTACCACAGCCCGGGTGTCAGACGGTGTAATTGAATTTCTGTCCAGGCACATTGACCGTCTGCAGCGTGCAGCGTCAGTACTGCGTATCGAAGGTGTGGACTGGGCGGCGCTGGAACAGGAAATGGTTCTGGCTGCCGGACAGCAGCAAGAGGCAGTGGTTAAAGCCGTTGTGACGCGCGGGCAGGGCGGCCGTGGTTACAGCGTCGCCGGTTGTTCTGCGCCGACGCGCATTGTCTCTGTTTCTGCTTACCCGGTGCATTATCACGCATGGCGGAAACAGGGCGTGAAACTGGCCCTAAGCCCGGTAACACTGAGCAAGGCTCCCTTGCTGGCCGGCATAAAACATCTTAACCGGCTGGAACAGGTGATGATCCGCATGCATCTTGACCAGACAGAGGCTAATGAAGCGCTGGTGGTTGACACTTCGGGCTGCCTGGTGGAATGCTGTGCCGCTAATTTATTCTGGCGTAAGGGAAATCAGGTTTTTACACCGGATTTATCGCAGTCAGGCGTTGACGGTATTATGCGTCAGCATCTCATCCGCGTACTTGAAGCGACATCCCCCCGGGGGGTGCACATAGTCAGTGAGCCGCCGGGCACGCTATCAGATGCCGATGAGATCCTGATTTGTAACGCCCTGATGCCGGTACTGCCGGTGAATCAGATCGATAATCAATATTACGCTTCACGGCGTTTGTACGATTTCCTGCTCCAGAACTGTTAAAAAAGTGATTAAACAATGACAAACAAAAAGACCAAAATCTTCGCCCTGATTGTCCTGATTCTGTTAGGGCTGGCGACGTTTGCCTATCAGAAAGTAAAACAGTTTGCGGATCGCCCGATCAATGTCAGCAGTGAAATGATCTTTACCCTGCCAGCGGGTACGGGCCGCGTGGTGCTGGAAACACTGCTGATCGATAAAAAACTGATGAAACCCAATCCGTGGTTTCCGTGGTTATTGCGTTTAGAGCCGGCGCTGAGTGAGTTTAAAGCCGGTACCTACCGTTTTGAAAAAGGCATGACAGTGCGTCAGATGCTTGAATTGCTGAAAAGCGGTAAAGAGGCACAATTCAGCGTGCGTTTTGTCGAGGGTTTTAAGCTCAGCGACTGGATGAAGGTTCTGGATAAATCAGAGTATCTGAAACATGAACTCAGCGGTAAAAGTGGCGAAGACATTGCCGCCGCGCTGGGCGAAACGGAGACTAAAAACGTTGAAGGCTGGCTGTATCCCGATACCTACCATTACACGGCGGGTATGACAGATTTATCGTTACTCAAACGTGCGCATGTACGGATGGAAAAAACGGTGGCGGATATTTGGAAAGGTCGCATGGATTCTCTGCCGTATAAAACGCCTGCTGATATGGTTACCATGGCGTCGATTATCGAAAAAGAAACCGCAGTGAAAGATGAACGCCCTGAGGTCGCGTCAGTATTTATCAACCGTTTACGTATAGGGATGCGACTGCAAACCGATCCGACGGTGATTTACGGAATGGGTGATAAATACACCGGCAACATTACGAAGAAAGATCTGGAAACGCCGACCCCGTACAATACCTATGTGATCACTGGCCTGCCGCCGTCGCCCATTGCGATGCCGAGCGAAGCCTCACTGCAGGCGGCCGCGCATCCGGCCAAAACACCGTATCTTTATTTTGTCGCTGACGGCAAAGGCGGGCATACTTTTAGCACGAATCTTGAGAACCATAACAAGGCGGTTCGTGTGTACATAGAGGCGCTTAAGAATAAGAATGAAAAGTAACTTCATCGTGATTGAAGGCCTTGAAGGGGCAGGGAAAACGACGGCTCACGATGTGGTCGTCGATGCTCTGCGTCAGCACGGCGTGGAGGAAATCGTGTTCACCCGTGAACCGGGGGGAACGCCGCTTGCTGAAAAATTACGCGATTTATTCAAACGTGGCGTTGATGGCGAAAAACCTACCGTGAAAGCAGAAGTACTGATGCTTTATGCGGCCCGTGTTCAGCTGGTTGAAACGGTTATTTTACCTGCCCTGGCACGTGGGGCCTGGGTTGTCGGTGACCGTCATGATCTCTCTTCACAGGCTTATCAGGGGGGCGGTCGTGGGATTGACGCTAATCTGATGAGTTCGTTGCGCGATACTGTCCTGGGCGATTTCCGACCTGATCTGACGCTGTATCTTGATCTGCCTCCTGCTGTCGGCCTGCAACGCGCCCGTGCCCGGGGAGAACTGGATCGCATTGAGCAGGAAGCTTTGCCTTTCTTTGAGCGTACACGCAGGCGTTATCTCGAACTGGCCGCTGAAGACAATCGCATCAAAACTATTGATGCCTCACAATCCATTGAACAGGTCACTGCCGCTATCAGGCTGACGTTGAAAAATTGGTTCGATGAGCAGGCTTTACAAGGCAACGCCTCATGAACTGGTATCCGTGGCTCAGTGACCCGTACAGAAAACTGGTTGCACAATACCAGACGGGGCGGGGGCATCACGCTTTGCTGATGCACGTGGCTACGGGGTTAGGCGATGAGGCGCTGGTGTATGGCCTGAGTCGCTGGCTGCTTTGCCAGCATAAAGACGGCGAAAAAAGCTGCGGGACCTGCCATAGCTGCCAGCTGATGATTGCCGGAAACCATCCTGACTGGCATATTCTTCAGCCTGAAAAGGGCAAAAGCTCACTGGGCATCGACCCTGTGCGTCAGCTTATTGAAACGTTGTACAACTATTCACAGCAGGGCGGTGCAAAAGTTGTGTGGATCCCGCAGACGGAAATGCTGACTGAAGCGGCGGCCAATGCCTTGTTGAAAACGCTCGAAGAGCCGCCGGCAGGTACCTATTTCCTGCTTGGTTGCCGTGAGCCTTCGGCCTTACTGGCGACGATCCGCAGTCGTTGCTTCTACTGGCATCTGCCGGTGCCCGAAGAAACACTGGCGGTGCGTTGGATCAATCGCCAGCTCAGTGCAGATCCGGTCGCGATTAAAACTGCTTTGCGTCTGACCAACGGCGGACCATTATCGGCGATTCAGTTGTTGCAGCCGGAGCGCTGGAAACAACGCGTAGCGCTTTGTCAGCAGCTTTATGTGCAGTGCCAGCAGCAGGATATGCTTTCTCTGTTGCCCCAGCTTAATCATGACGATGCCGCCGAACGCCTGTATTGGTTGGCGACGTTATTGCTCGATGCTATCAAATGGCAGCAACATGCCGGGCAGTACATCATCAATCATGATCAACAACCGCTGATTACCTTGCTGGCGGATGCACAGACTAACGCCTCTCTGCAACAGTCGGTTACAGCATGGATGCACTGCCGTCAGCAATTACTTTCCATCGTGGGGATAAACCGCGAACTGTTGCTGACAGAACAATTGCTGGAATGGGAACAAATGCTTCAGGGGACAGTTTCCCCGTCTATTTTCAGTTCCGCACTATCACGCTGATATTTTTTTATCTTTAACAGACCGACGAGTTAATAATTATGTTTTTAGTCGATTCCCACTGTCATCTCGACAGCCTGGATTACAACGAATTGCATTCCGGCGTGGACAGCGTGCTGGAAAAAGCCCGCGAACGTGATGTGAAGTTTATGCTGGCTGTCGCAACAACATTGCCAGGCTATCAGTCGATGACGCAGCTGATTGGTGATCGCCCGGAGGTGGCATTTTCCTGCGGTGTTCACCCGTTAAATATTGATGATGGTTATGATTTCAATACATTGCGTGAGCTGGCGGCCAGTCCAAAAGTGGTGGCGATGGGTGAAACCGGTCTGGATTATTTTTATCAGAAAGAGGCTCTTCAGCTGAAGTTACAGCAGGACTCTTTCCGGGAGCATATCCGCATTGGCTGTGAACTGAACAAGCCGGTGATTGTGCATACACGCGATGCCCGACAGGATACGCTGGATATTCTAAAAGAAGAGAAAGCCGGGGAATGTGGTGGCGTGCTGCACTGTTTCACCGAAGATTTACCGACCGCTGAGTTTCTGCTGGATCTGGGTTTTTATATCTCTTTCTCCGGCATTGTGACTTTCCGTAATGCAGAAGCGTTACGGGAGGTGGCACGCTATGTCCCGCTGGATCGTTTGCTGGTGGAAACCGATTCGCCGTATCTGGCACCGGTGCCGCATCGCGGAAAGGAAAACCAGCCAGCTTATGTGCGTGACGTTGCCGAATATATGGCCGTCCTCAAGGGCGTCAGCGTGGAACGGCTTGCCGAAGCGACTACAGCAAACTTTTCACACTTATTTCACATCGACTCCTCCACTTTGATCTCGCGTTAGGCCAGGTCATATTCCCTGTATTTATTTTTCACCTCGTAATTAATCCTGTTAATGAGGTATCTTGGCACCGTTTTTGGCGGTGCCGCAG
This sequence comes from Rahnella perminowiae, assembly GCF_019049695.1. Lineage (NCBI taxonomy): Bacteria > Pseudomonadati > Pseudomonadota > Gammaproteobacteria > Enterobacterales > Yersiniaceae > Rahnella > Rahnella perminowiae. Next base: position 467,783 of record NZ_JAFMOT010000188.1, on the reverse strand, counting down.
GCTTTTATTCAGATTTTATGTTGTTAAATGATGGCTTTTAAGACGCTCTTAATGCATTTTTCAGAAAAACGTGACTGCCATCAAACATTAACAAAGGGAATTATTTTACCCTGCGTAAAAATTAAAAGGGGTGCTCAGACACCCGGCAGCAAAAGGTTCACAACACTTTTGCAAAGCGGTGAGTTATCAGGCTAAACCGCAAGAAGTATCAAAAAGCATCATTACTCAGGAGCACAATCAATTATGTTTAAGAATGCGTTTGCAAACCTTCAAAAGGTCGGTAAATCGCTAATGCTGCCAGTATCCGTACTGCCAATCGCAGGTATCCTGCTTGGTGTCGGTTCTGCAAACTTTAGCTGGCTTCCAATGATCGTTTCTCATGTTATGGCCGAAGCCGGTGGTTCAGTCTTCGCTAACATGCCTCTGATCTTTGCTATTGGTGTTGCCTTAGGCTTCACTAACAATGACGGTGTTTCTGCACTGGCATCCGTTGTGGCATACGGCATCATGGTGAAAACCATGGCGGTTGTTGCACCACTGGTTCTGCATCTGCCCGCTGAAGAAATTGCGGCCAAGCATCTGGCTGATACCGGTGTACTGGGCGGTATCATCTCGGGTGCGATTGCGGCATACATGTTCAATCGTTTCTACCGTATCAAATTGCCGGAATACCTGGGCTTCTTTGCCGGTAAACGTTTTGTTCCGATCATCTCTGGTCTGGCTGCAATTATCCTGGGTGTGGTGCTGTCCTTTATCTGGCCGCCAATCGGTACAGGTATCCAGACCTTCTCACAATGGGCTGCTTACCAGAACCCGGTGGTGGCATTCGGTATCTACGGCGTTGTTGAACGTGCGCTGGTACCGTTTGGTCTGCACCATATCTGGAACGTTCCATTCCAGATGCAAATCGGTGAGTACGTGAACTCTGCAGGTCAGGTGTTCCACGGCGATATCCCACGTTACATGGCGGGTGACCCGACTGCGGGTAAACTGTCCGGTGGCTTCCTGTTCAAAATGTACGGTCTGCCTGCTGCTGCGGTAGCAATCTGGCATTCAGCGAAACCTGAAAACCGTGCAAAAGTCGGCGGCATTATGATTTCCGCTGCCCTGACTGCGTTCCTGACCGGTATCACCGAGCCAATCGAATTCTCCTTTATGTTCGTTGCGCCGATCCTGTACGTGATCCACGCGATTCTGGCCGGTCTGGCATTCCCAATCTGTATTCTGTTGGGCATGCGTGACGGTACCAGCTTCTCGCACGGTCTGATCGACTTTATCGTTCTGAGCGGTAACAGCAGCAAAATCTGGCTGTTCCCAATCGTTGGTGCAGTCTATGCGGTGGTTTACTACAGCATCTTCCGTTTCCTGATTGCGAAACTGGATCTGAAAACACCTGGCCGCGAAGATACCACCAGCGAAACCACAGCGCAGGGCGGTTCTGAAATGTCTGCGTCTCTGGTTCAGGCTTTCGGCGGCAAAGAAAACATCACAAACCTTGATGCCTGTATCACCCGTCTGCGTGTCAGTGTCGCGGATGTCTCCAAAGTGGATCAGGCTGGCCTGAAAAAACTGGGTGCGGCAGGTGTGGTCGTTGCAGGTTCTGGTGTTCAGGCGATTTTCGGTACCAAGTCTGACAACCTGAAAACCGACATGGACGAGTACATGCGTAGCCATTAATGGTGAGCAATGACTGGTTCTGAGAAGGGAGGCTGCGGCCTCCTTTTTTTATGTCTGCGATTCAGCGGAGCGCTGGCTGACGCTTTCTGCGTCAATTAAGCATCAAAACGCGTAATCAGGTTGAAAGGAATGGAAATTCTAACCCATACTGCGTACAACGCTTTTTACTTTGTTAAGGACAGTTAAGATGGCCGAAGAGACAATTTTTAGCAAAATCATTCGCCGTGAAATCCCTGCTGATGTGGTTTATCAGGATGAACTTGTCACTGCGTTTCGCGACATTTCTCCTCAGGCACCTAGCCACATTCTGATTATCCCGAATATTCTGATCCCGACAATGAATGACGTTGATGAAACGCATGAAGCGGCACTGGGCAGAATGATGACGGTGGCGGCAAAAATTGCTGAACAGGAAGGTATCGCCGAAAGCGGTTATCGCCTGATCGTCAACTGCAACCGTGACGGCGGTCAGGAGGTTTATCATATCCATATGCATCTGGTCGGTGGCCGTGCACTGGGTCCATTGCTGTCGCGTCAGTAAGGGTAAACATGCGTTTTCTGATGGCGTTATTGCCGGTAATTTTATTGATTGGCTGTAGCAGCACGCCCACTATTGCGCTGAATAATCAGCAAAGAGTGGTCATGGAGTCCCCCGTTCTGACGGCGGGCATCATCCCAAGTTCGCCATCCGTGTCTGATTCCGGCGGGCAGAAAAAAGCCACCACCACGTTGAATAACAACCAGCCACACTCTGTCACCCTGCATTACCGTTTCTATTGGTATGATAAACAGGGGCTGGATTTATTCCCGGTCGCCGAGGCCAGAACCATTACTGTTCCTGCGAACAGCAGCGTGGACGTCAGTTCCCTGAACGGTAATCTTGATGCGTACAGTGTGCGTATTTACCTTTATCTTTAATTTTCTGTACGGAGAAGGTTGATGAAAAAGTATTTCCTCATTGTGGCAATGGCCGCATTGATCCTTGGCGGTTGTACGTTGCCAAACCAGCAACAAACCCAGCCACAGCAGCCTGAACAACCGCAACAGCCTCAGCAACCGTTGCCACCGGTGAACCCGCCTGTTCCTGAACAACCACAGATCCAGCCGGTCCCGCAGCCGCCTAAATTTGCCAATATCGACTGGACCGCAACCGTCGAGCCAATGCTCGCGAAGATGCTGAAATCCGGTGGTGTGCAGCCGGGCAGCGTGCTGCTGGTGGACGGGGTGAAAAACAGCACCAACGGTTCCCTGCAAATGGCAAAAGCTACCGATGCATTGCGTAATGCACTGGCCAACAACACCACCTTCCAGGTAGTGCCTGCCGGGCAACTGGCTTCGGCCAAACAGTCACTGGGATTATCGCCGGACGACAGCCTGGCTTCTGTCAGCAAGGCCATCGGCCTGGCAAACATCGTGAAAGCGCAATATGTCCTTTACAGCACGGTGAGCGGCGATGTCAAAGCGCCAACCATGTCGATGCGTCTGCTTACCGCACCGAGCGGTGAAATCGTCTGGTCAGGCCGCGGTGCCGTTCATAATTAACGCCGGGCTTGTGCAATCCGAACTACAGCAACTGATTGAACAACATTATCCGGCGGTGAAAACCGCCGGTTTTCGTTTATTACCGGTTGCCGGCCTGACCGGCGAAAGCTGGAAAATAAGTTCCCCTGCCGGCGACTTTCTGGCACGGCATCAGTCTGCTCAGCGGCAAGTTTCGGGCGCTGACCGCCAGCGTGAATCTGCGATTTTGCGGCATATCGCGCGGCATAAATTAGGTCCGCGTGTCAGACTTTATTCTCCGCCATGGCTGATAGTCGACTGGGTTGACGGAACACCGCTGGAGGAACAGGCATTCACTGACGCTTCAGTGCGCAACGCCTTATGCGAACGTCTCGTGACGTTACATCAGTTGCCGCCGTCGGGTTACCGGCTGGATTTACAGCAGCAATTTGCCCGTTACTGGCAACATATCGACAGGCGCAGGCTGACGCCACGCTGGTTGCGTTTACACCACCAGATGTTGTCGCAGGTTCCGCCGTCACCGCTGAAACTGGCGCTGGTACATATGGATATTCACGCGGGAAATGTGCTGAATACGCCGCAGGGGCTGCGCCTGATTGACTGGGAGTACGCGGCGAATGCGGATATTGCACTTGAGCTGGCGGCGCTTATTCGCGGCAACGACTGGAACGAGCAGCAGAAAAGGGCGTTCCTGTACGAGTACGTAAAGGCTGGCGGGTATCAGAACCTGTCCCTGTTGCAGCAGCAGGTTAACCGCTGGATCCCCTGGGTCAACTACCTGATGCTGATGTGGTTTGAAGTGCGCTGGCAGCAGACCGGCGAGAATCAATACAGTGAATGGGCGCACCCGTTGCGCCCGTGATAATCATATGAAAAAGAAAAGGAGCGTCCATTTTGTTGGGACCTGTCATGCTGGATGTCGCTGGCTACGCGCTGGATGCTGAAGAACGTGAAATTTTGCAGCACCCGCTGGTGGGTGGGCTGATTTTATTCACCCGGAATTATCATGATGTCGATCAGTTGCATGAACTGATCCGCCAGATCCGTGCCGCGTCGCACGACAGATTGGTGCTGGCCGTCGATCAGGAAGGCGGGCGCGTACAGCGTTTTCGTGAAGGTTTTACCCGTTTGCCTGCCGCGCAATCTTTTGCAGCGCTCAACGAAGCGCACGAAGCGGGACGCCTGGCGCAGGAAAGCGGCTGGCTGATGGCATCAGAAATGATTGTGATGGATATCGACATCAGCTTTGCGCCTGTACTGGATATCGGGCATATCAGCGCAGCTATCGGTGAGCGGTCGTTCCACGCAGAACCCCGTAAAGCGCTGGAAATGGCTGAGCAGTATATTCTCGGCATGCATTCCGCCGGTATGAAAACCACCGGTAAGCATTTCCCGGGCCACGGTGCCGTCAGCGCAGATTCCCATAAAGAAACACCGCGTGACGATCGTCCGCTGGAGGTTATCCGTCAGCACGACATGGCTATCTTCCGCCAGCTTAACGAACGTAAATTGCTGGATGCGGTGATGCCTGCACATGTGATTTATACCCAGGCCGATCCGCGCCCGGCCAGTGGTTCACCATACTGGTTACAGGAAATTCTGCGCAAAGAGCTGAATTTCAACGGCGTGATCTTCTCCGATGATATATCAATGGAAGGCGCGGCCATTATGGGGAGTTATCCCGAACGGGCACAGGCCTCGCTGGATGCGGGCTGTGACATGATCCTTGCCTGTAATAACCGGCAAGGCGCGGTGAGCGTGCTGGATAACCTGTCCCCGGTCAACGCTGAGCGTGTTACGCAGTTGTATCATCGCGGACTGTACAGTGGAAAACAGGCCCGTCAGGATCTGCAAAATTCAAGTCGCTGGAAAGAGGCAAACCGTGATCTGACCACACTCGATGCCCGCTGGCAGGAACACAAACAGGCAGCCCTGTAACGTTTTTTCGACCGCGTGAAGGGGTCAACGCACATTCAGGATGAGGTAAACGATGATTATCTATTTGCATGGCTTCGATTCAACCAGTCCCGGTAACCATGAAAAAGTTTTGCAGTTACAGTTCATTGATCCGGACGTGCGCTTCATCAGCTACAGCACGCTCCACCCGCGTCATGACATGCAACATTTGCTCAAAGAAGTGGATAAAGTCCTGCATGAAACGACGGACACAAACGCGCTGATTTGCGGCGTCGGGCTTGGAGCCTTCTGGGCTGAGCGCATCGGATTCCTGTGTGGGATCCGTCAGGTGATGTTCAACCCGAATTTGTCACCGCAGGATAATATGGCCGGAAAAATCGACCGCCCTGAAGAGTATGAAGACATCGCCACCAAGTGCATCAGTGATTTCCGCGAGAAAAACCGTGACCGCTGCCTGGTGATTTTATCCCGTGAAGACGGTGTACTCGACAGCAGCAAAACGGCTGAGAAATTGCATCACTATTATCCGGTTGAATGGGACGAGCATCAGAGCCATAAATTCAAAGATATATCGACGCATCTGCAACGGATTAAAGCATTCAAAAATATCGCCTGATTTAACCTGTCGTTTCTGAAACCACTGCCTTCGCGCAGTGGTTTTTCATTTATACCCTTCGCCGGCCATGAACCGTTTTCTGCCGGTTCTGTCTCTAACTTGCTGATTTAAAAATGGCAAAACGCGTGCCATTTTCCTAAATTAAATTATCCAATTGAATTTAAATTGACCTATATCAATTTTGGTATGACCAAATCACCACGCGTGATATCCTCCGTCTCAGATACCGATTTAACTTAAGCAACCCTATGTAATATAAGGATAATATTTTTACTCTTATATAACAATTGGTTCACATTTGAGGGGGTCATTTTGACATCACCAGTGAAAAAAATTGTGATTATCGGCGGTGGCGCCGGCGGTCTGGAACTGGCAACCAGTCTGGGCCATAAACTTGGCCGCAACAAAAAAGCGGAGATCATTCTGGTCGATCGCAACCACAGCCATCTATGGAAACCTTTATTACATGAAGTGGCGACCGGCAGTCTGGACGATGGCGTCGATGCGCTGAGCTATCTGGCTCATGCCCGTAACCATGGTTTCACTTTCCAGATCGGTTCACTGACCAACATTGACCGCGAAAACCAGACCATCAAACTGGCTGAAATTTGCGACGAGAACGGCGAATTACTGGTGCCGGTGCGTGATATCGCGTACGACACACTGGTGATGGCGCTGGGCAGCACCTCTAATGACTTTGGTACACCGGGTGTCAAAGATCACTGCATCTTCCTGGATAACCCGCATCAGGCACACCGTTTCCATAACGAAATGCTGAACCTTTTCCTCAAATTCTCTGCCAGTTCCGATAAACAGAAAAAGGTGAATATCACCATTGTGGGGGGCGGGGCAACCGGCGTTGAATTGTCTGCCGAGTTGCACAATGCGGTAAAAGAACTGCACAGCTATGGTTTTGAAGGGCTGGACAGCGAAGCGCTGAATGTCACGCTGGTGGAAGCCGGTGAACGCATTCTGCCTGCCTTACCTCCGCGTATTTCTGCGGCGGCGCACCATGAGCTGACCAAACTGGGTGTGCAGGTTCTGACACAAACGATGGTCACCAGTGCTGATAAAAATGGCCTGAACACCAAGTCCGGCGAGTTCATCGAAGCAGACCTGATGGTCTGGGCAGCCGGGATTAAAGCCCCTGATTTCATGAAAGAGATCGCGGGCCTGGAAACCAACCGGATTAATCAGCTGGTGGTTGAGCCGACGTTGCAAACCACGCGTGACCCGAACATCTACGCGATTGGCGACTGTGCTTCCTGCCCGCAACCTGCGGGGGGTTTTGTGCCACCACGTGCGCAATCTGCACACCAGATGGCGTCCCGTTGCTTCGCCAATATTATGGCGCAGCGCAAGGGGCAGGGCCTGAAACCTTACGTCTATAAAGACCATGGCTCGCTGGTGTCTTTGTCACGCTTTAGCACTGTCGGCAGCCTGATGGGTAATCTGATGCGAGGCTCCATGATGGTCGAAGGCCGACTGGCGAGGCTGGTTTATATCTCGCTGTACCGCATGCACCAGATTGCGTTGCACGGTTACATTAAAACCGGTCTGATGATGCTGGTCGGTGGTATTAACCGGGTAATCCGCCCGCGTCTTAAACTGCACTGATTCCGGTCATCTCTCTTAGGGATAGCAGCGAAATCGTGACACACCTAAAAAGCCTGTTTACCGCAGGCTTTTCTATTTGCTGCGTAATCCTTTCTCAACACGCATACGATCACGACCTCTTTATGTTGTCAGCTAAGAATCCTCCGAAACACTTCACGGGACAGGTCATTTTCCTCACTTACAGAGTTCGTCTTATTGTTTGCTTACGTTTGGGTGGGCAGACTTGACGATAAGTTTACAGACGGCGATTCACGCACGCCGGACCTCAGAGATAGGGCTGTTCGCTGAGGAGCGTCCCGGGAGGGTACGAATTGCGTGGTAACATTTTCGGAGGAAGTCCTGTGAACAAGTCAATGTTAGCTGGGGTCGGTATTGGTGTGGCTGCGGCGTTGGGCATTGCTGGCGTCGCGAGCATGAACGTCTTTTCGTCTGGCCCGCAATATGCGCAGGTTGTCAGCGCAACGCCAATCAAAGAGACCACAAAAACCCCACGTCAGGAATGTCGTAATGTGACAGTCACTCACCGCCGTCCTGTACAGGATGAGCACCAGATTGCCGGTTCCGTACTCGGGGCTGTTGCCGGTGGCGTATTGGGTCACCAGTTTGGTGGCGGTCGCGGACGTGATGTTGCGACAGTAGCCGGTGCACTGGGTGGTGGCTATGCGGGTAACCGTGTGCAGAGCAGCATGCAGGATAATGACACCTACACCACGCAACAGCAGCGCTGTAAAACCGTGTATGACAAAGAAGATAAAATGCTCGGCTATGATGTGACCTATAAAATAGGCGATCAGCAAGGGAAAGTGCGTATGGACCACGATCCGGGCACACAAATTCCGCTGGATAAAAGCGGTCAGCTGCAACTTACCCGTTCATAAACACGCGGTAGCGGTGAGAAATGAAAGCCTGAGGCGAACCTCAGGCTTTTTTTATACCGCTTACAGACCATTTTTGTGTTTGACGATATCCGCCATGACCGCCAGTGCAATTTCCGCAGGGGTCTTGCTGCCGATGTGTAATCCTACCGGCGCATGCAGGCGGGAAAAATCTTCCTCACTGAAATCAGCGATGCTTTGCAGACGCTCACGACGTCGTGCGCTGTTGAGCTGCGACCCCATCGCGCCGATGTAAAACGCGGGTGTATTCACCGCTTCCATCAGTGTCAGGTCATCCATTCGCGGATCGTGGGTCAGCGCCACAATCGCAGTATTCGCATGGCAGTTTTGCTGTTCGAGATATTTTGCCGGGAACTGTCTTTCCAGCCGGATATCTGATTTCAGTCTCGGTAAGAAATTTTCCAGCACGTCGTCCCGGCATTCGCAGACCACGACTTCAAAGCCCAGGGCGCAGGCAAAATCGGCGCAGTAAAGTGCCACACCCGACAGACCGGCGATCAATAACCTTGGGGGTGCTGCCAGATGCAGCGTGATGCAATTGCCGTCGCGCTTGATTTGCGTCGCATGATAATACTCAGCGGGTGCCAGATGATCACAGGCGGCAGGCGGCGTGATGGATTTGCTGAGCGCATAATGCCCGGCAAGTGCCATTCCCATACGTTGCAGATAACCGGCATTACCGGCAGTCGCCGGTAAATATTCGACCAGCACGTCCAGCGAACCGCCGCACGGCAACGCAATGTCGGGCGTCAGTCCTCCTTCGCCATAGTGCACGATCTGGCTCGGTTGCCGGTATTCACCCGCGGCAATACGCTGTAAAAAATTCTCTTCGACACAACCGCCGGAAAGCGATCCGCAAAAATGCCCGTCGCGTGTCGCCGCCATCAGAGCGCCCGGCGCGCGCGGAGAAGAACCGTACGTGTTGAGTACGGTGCAAAGCCATACTGGCTGATGTGCCAGCCAGGTTATAGCCTGGGAAATAACTTCATTATCAAGATGCTGCATGCTGATTTAGGTTTGAAATAAACAGGGGCGGGGAAAGTTGCGCCGGAATATCAATATCTGTGATTACGGCAGGATGGTTGAAATCCAGGCGCAACATACGATGGCTGCGGAGCAGTTCACGTGCGCCGTTGTCACCGCGTAAGAGCCGAAGTTTTTCACGCATTGGCTGGGCAAAACCGACAGGATGCCCCGGTTCATTTTGCCAGTACGGGCGTACGATCATCTCCTGGCGCAGGCGATCCGCCACGGCGGTGAAAACTTCAGCGGTGACAAAAGGCATATCGGCCAGATGGATCAGCCAGCCGTCCCAGCCCGCCGTAGCATGCACACCCGCGGCTATGGATTCGCCGGTGCCGGCGCTGCTGATGAGCGTGAACGGTATTCCCTCACACAAACAACATGTCTGAACCGGCCGGTTTTCAGGGCGGGTGATCACATGTACCGGCAACCGGCTCGCGCACGCCTGACGCAACGTTGCCTCAAAAACAGTGACAACGTTTCCTGCTGTCTTTTGCAGGCGTGCATTTAGTTTATTTCCTTCACCACCGGCGGCGATAAACCGGCTCCCCGTACCCGCGGCGAGAAGAATAATACCTGCCATTTTGCATGACTTCCTCTTGTTCATTTTCAGATCAGATGTTCTGTAAACTCACCCAGCATGTCACCGACAAACTTCAGCCGTTTCGGACGATCAGTCAGATCTAACATAAATTTCAGTTTTGCCGGGCCGTCCAGACGATAAACTTGCGGTTGTTTCTGTAACAGACCAATCAGGAAGCCCGGATCGACACGGTTCTTATCGCCAAACTCAATGAATCCGCCGCGCTCATTACCTTCAATGCGCCGGATGCCCAGCTCTTTGGCTTTCAGGCGCAGTACGGCAATCTGCAACAGATTGCGCGCACCGTCCGGCAAGGTGCCGAAACGGTCAATCAGCTCAACGCGCAGTTCATCCAGCTCTCCCTCTGTTTTCGCACTGGCGATACGTTTATATAACGACAGGCGCGTATTCACATCAGGAATGAAATCTTCCGGCAGCAACGCAGGCATGCGCATTTCAACTTCGGTCTGGCTGGTGGTTAAATCCTCCAGCGACGGCTCGCGGCCTTCTTTCAACGCGTCGACAGCGTTTTCCAGCAACTCCATATACAGCGAGAAACCGATGCTGGTCATCTGGCCACTCTGGCCTTCACCGAGCAGTTCGCCTGCACCGCGGATTTCAAGGTCGTGCGTCGCCAGCGCAAAACCGGCACCCAGGTCTTCCAGCGAGGCAATGGCTTCCAGACGCTTATGTGCGTCCGTCGACATCGCTTTCGGCGGCGGCGTCAGCAGATATGCATACGCCTGATGGTGTGAGCGGCCCACACGACCCCGCAGCTGATGCAGCTGTGCCAGACCAAAGTGGTCTGCACGCTCAATAATAATAGTATTGGCGGTCGGGATATCAATACCGGTTTCGATGATAGTGGTACACACCAGGACGTTGAAACGTTGATGGTGGAAATCATTCATCACACGTTCGAGGTCGCGTTCACGCATCTGGCCGTGACCGATAGCAATGCGAGCTTCCGGGACCAGTTCCGCCAGCCGCTGCGAGGCTTTTTCGATATTCTCCACATCGTTGTAAAGATAATAAACCTGCCCGCCGCGCAGAATTTCACGCAGGATTGCCTCGCGCACCACCAGGCTATCGTATTCGCGCACAAAGGTTTTGACCGCCATACGTCGCGCAGGCGGCGTGGCGATAATCGACAGGTCGCGCATGCCACTCATTGCCATGTTCAGCGTACGCGGGATAGGCGTTGCGGTCAGGGTCAGAATATCCACGTCGGCACGCATCGCCTTGATGCGCTCTTTATGACGCACGCCGAAACGGTGTTCTTCATCAACAATTAACAACCCCAGATCTTTCCAGCGCAGGTCACTTTGCAGCAGTTTGTGCGTACCGATAATAATATCGACTTTGCCTTCTACTGCGTCTTCCAGCACCGCATTTTGCTCTTTCGCACTGCGGAAACGGGACATCATTTCAATACGCACCGGCCAGCTGGCGAAACGATCGCGGAAATTATCAAAGTGCTGTTGTGCCAGCAGCGTGGTGGGTACCAGAACAGCCACCTGCTTATTGTTGGATACCGCAAGGAAAGCCGCGCGCATCGCCACTTCTGTTTTACCGAAACCGACGTCGCCGCAGACCAGCCGGTCCATCGCCAGCGGCTGGGTCATGTCAGTCAGTACAGCATTAATGGCCTGTGCCTGATCCGGTGTGGTTTCAAACGGGAAAGCCTGACAGAACAACTGATACTGTTCTTTGTCGTGTTTAAATGCGAAACCACTTTTGGCTTCGCGCTGGGCATAGATATCCAGCAGTTCAGCGGCGACGTCGCGCACTTTCTCCGCCGCTTTCTGCCGCGCTTTCGACCAGGCTTCACCACCGAGTTTATGCAGCGGCGCGCTCTCATCTGCGCCACCGGCATAGCGGCTGATGAGATGCAGCGATGACACCGGTACATAAAGTTTGTCTTCACCGGCGTAGGTCAGGATCAGGTATTCGGCAGTAATACCGCCAGTTTCCAGCGTCGTCAGCCCGAGATAACGCCCCACGCCATGCTCAACGTGTACCACCGGTTGGCCGGGTCGCAGCTCGGCGAGGTTACGGATCAGTGTATCGGTATTGATTGACCGGCGGCTGTCCTGACGGCGGCGCGCCACGCGTTCACCGAGCAAATCGCTTTCGCAGATCAGTGCCAGCTGTTTACCGGCATCGAGAAAACCGCGTTCAGAGGCACCAATCATGATGTAACGACCGGCGGTTTCGGCTTGTTCAATGCGGGTGATCAGCGTTGGCATCAGTTTGATGCGCGCCAGCAAATCCTGAAGCGTTTCGCGGCGGCCTTCGCTTTCTACGGAGAATACCAGGCTGCCGGCAAAGGATTCATTGAAGCGCCGCAAATTATCCATCGGCGCTTTGTTCTGGGGCTGAACGGATAAATCGGGCAGTTTTTCGTAACTCAGATTGGTGTTGGCAGCTTTTTTCGGCAGTGAATCAGTACGCAACTGAATACGTGGCCAGGCTTTAAGCTCGGTATAAAGCGACTCCACGCGCAGCCACAGGTTTTCCGGTTCAAGCAGCGGGCGCATCGGATCAACGCGGCGGCTTTCGTAACGCTGGCAGGCGTCCAGCCAGAAGCGCTCGGCAGCGGCTTCCAGATCGCCGGTATTCAGCACCAGTGTGTTTTCCGGTAAATAGCTAAACAGTGTGGTCAGCGGCTGGCTGAAAAACAACGGTTGCCAGTATTCGATGCCGGCAGGAAAGGTTCCTTTGCTGACCTGCTGATAAACGTGTTCTGCATCGCGGCGCACTTCAAATTTCTCGCGCCACTGGCTGCGGAACAGCTCGATGGCATTTTTATCGGTTGGAAATTCGTGTGCAGGCAGCAGATTGATGTGTTCGACTTCAGTCAGCGTGCGCTGAGTGTCCACATCAAAAATGCGCAGGCTGTCGATTTCATCGTCAAAAAAATCAATACGATAGGGTTCTTCGCTACCCATCGGATACAAATCAAGCAGGGCGCCACGGGTCGCAAATTCACCGTGCTCCATCACCTGATCCACACTGCGATAACCGGCCTGTTCCAGCTGTGCACGCAGTTTATCCCGCGAGAGCTGCTGACCTTTCTTCATCACCAGTGCGTGGCCGTGCAGGAATTCGTGCGGGCAGACTCGCTGCATCAGCGTATTCACCGGCAAAATAATGATGCCGCGCTTCATAGCTGGAAGCTGATACAAACTGGAAAGACGGGAAGAAATAATTTCCTGATGTGGTGAAAAACTGTCGTAAGGCAGCGTTTCCCAGTCCGCAATACTCAGGACTTTGTTATCAGTAAACTGTTGAATTTCATCGCGCAGGCGCAGGGCATTTTGCATATCAGGGGCAATCAGCAGAACCGGGCCTGTATGGCGTTCACTGATTTGTGCACATTCCAGCGCACAGGCGGAGCCCGTAAGCTGGCCTAACAGGCGGGTGTCGCCCGGACGTTCAGGCAACGAATAACGATAATCTTGAGACATAGGCTGTTTTGAGTTCTCGTTTTGGCGGCTGTCGGAGGCCAATTAGCAGACCTTATCTTGCTTTGCAGAAGTAATCGCGGTCAACCCGTTGACGGTATAAAAGGGTCAACGGCGTCACAAAGTTAAACCGATTACTTTGGGTTAATGGTTCCATAAAGCGGTGCTAGCCTTTATTATCCTTGATCACTTTAGTCTGCGCCACGCACTTATTTGCGGCCAAGCATTTAAAACGGATGTTATGTATCAACCTGTCGCGTTATTTATCGGTCTGCGCTACATGCGCGGACGTGCTTCGGACCGCTTCGGGCGGTTTGTCTCCTGGTTATCCACTATTGGCATTACCCTCGGGGTGATGGCGTTAGTGACCGTGCTGTCAGTGATGAACGGTTTTGAGAAAGATCTGGAAGGTAACATTCTGGGTCTGATGCCACAGGCGTTAATCACCACGCCGGGAGGGTCTCTCGACCCTCAAAAAATCACGCATGAACAAGTCTCGGCGCTGAAAAGCGTTAATAGCGCTGTGCCACTGACCACCGGTGATGTCGTGCTGCAAAGTCCCGGCAGCGTCGCGGTGGGGGTAATGCTCGGTGTGGATCCTGACCAGAAAGATCCGCTGGCAAAATACTTAATTGGGGTTGCCCAGCAGGAACTTCAACCCGGTAAATACAACGTGATTCTTGGCGATCAACTGGCGCAGCAGTTAAAAGTGCGTCGCGGCGATCAGTTACGTCTGATGGTCACCAGCGTCAGCCAGTTTACACCGGTCGGTCGCGTCCCGAGCCAGCGCTTGTTCAATGTTATCGGCACCTTCTCCGCCAACAGCGAAGTGGATGGTTACCAGATGCTGGTCAATATTCAGGATGCCTCCCGGCTGATGCTGTATCCGAAAGGTAACGTGACCGGCTGGCGTTTGTTCCTCGACAAACCACTGGATGTCGACAGTCTGAGTACGCAAAAACTGCCTGACGGTGCCAGCTGGAAAGACTGGCGGGAACGTCGCGGCGAATTGTTCCAGGCGGTGCGCATGGAGAAAAATATGATGGGGCTGCTGCTGAGCCTGATCGTCGCCGTCGCTGCGTTTAATATTATTACGTCACTGGGACTGCTGGTGATGGAGAAACAAGCCGAAGTAGCCATTTTGCAAACGCAGGGCTTAAGCCGCCGCCAGATTATGGCGCTGTTTATGGTGCAGGGTGCCAGTGCAGGTGTGATTGGCGCATTGCTCGGGGCCGTGCTGGGTGTGGTGCTTGCCACTCAGCTGAATACGATTATGCCCGCTATCGGGCTGATGCTTGATGGCGCATCGCTGCCGGTCGATATCGAACCGGTTCAGGTAGTGGTCATTGCGCTCGTCGCGATGGTCATCGCTTTATTATCTACGCTTTATCCTTCCTGGCGCGCTGCTGCCACCCATCCCGCAGAGGCTTTACGTTATGAGTAATTCTTTATTATTGCAGTGTGAAAACCTCTGTAAGACTTATCAGGAAGGCAAAATGCACACCGATGTGCTGCGTGACGTAAGTTTTGCCATGCAGCCAGGTGAGATGATGGCGATTGTCGGGACGTCCGGTTCCGGCAAAAGTACGTTACTGCATTTGCTGGGCGGGCTGGATTCCCCGACGTCCGGTGAAGTGATTTTCAAAGGTCAGTCGCTGAACGGCATGTCTTCATCGGCGAAATCAGAATTGCGCAACCGTGAACTGGGCTTCATCTATCAGTTCCACCATTTGCTGCCGGATTTCACCGCGCTGGAAAACGTGGCGATGCCGCTGCTGATCGGCAAAAAGAAACCCGCAGAAGTTCAGGAGCGGGCGATGGCGATGCTCGAAGCGGTGGGTTTGCAACATCGTAGCAATCACCGTCCTTCCGAGCTTTCCGGCGGTGAACGCCAGCGCGTGGCGATTGCCCGTGCGCTGGTGAATAATCCGTCGCTGGTGTTGGCCGATGAACCCACCGGTAACCTTGATCAGCGTAATGCCGACAGCATTTTCGAACTGCTCGGCGAACTGAATATGCGTCAGGGAACAGCATTTCTGGTGGTGACGCATGATCTGCAACTTGCAAACCGCCTGACGCGTCAGTTGGAAATGCGTGACGGCAAGCTGCAACAGGATTCGATGTTGCTGGGAGCGAAGTAATGTCAGGCATCCCGTTTTCATTATTGATTGGTCTGCGGTTTAGCCGTGGCCGCCGTCGCAGCGGCATGGTGTCGCTGATTTCGGTGATTTCAACCTTAGGCATTGCGCTGGGTGTGGCAGTGCTGATCGTCGGCCTCAGTGCCATGAATGGTTTTGAACGTGAGCTGAAAGAACGTGTCCTGGCGGTCGTGCCGCACGGCGAGATCCGCCCGGTCAATCAGCCGTTCAACAACTGGCAGGATGTGCTGGATCGTGTGGAGAAAGTGCCGGGAATAGTGGCGGCAGCGCCCTATATCCAGTTCAACGGCCTGATTGAGCACGGAGCCAAACTGCGTGCCATTCAGCTGAAAGGCGTTGACCCACAGAGTGAACCGCGCGTCAGTGCTGCGCCGAAATTTGTGCAGAATAATGCCTGGCAGAGTTTTAAAGCCGGTCAGCAGCAGCTGATCCTTGGCAAAGGCGTGGCGGATGCCGTGGGCGTGAAACAGGGCGACTGGGTGACGGTGATGATCCCGAACAGCGACCCGGAGATGAAGCTGTTACAGCCAAAACGTATTCGCCTGCAGGTAGCTGGTATTTTGCAGCTCAGCGGACAACTTGATCACAGCCTTGGCATGGTGCCTCTGGCCGATGCCCAGCAATATCAGGATATGGGCAGCAGCGTGACCGGTATTGATATCAAAGTGAACGATGTCTTTGCCGCCCAGAAACTGGTGCATGATGCCGGGAAAGTGACGCAGGCTTACGTTTATATCAGCAGCTGGATCGGGACGTATGGCTATATGTACCGGGACATCCAGATGGTGCGCGCTATCATGTATATGGCGATGGTGCTGGTGATTGGCGTTGCCTGTTTTAATATCGTCTCGACGCTGGTGATGGCAGTAAAAGATAAAAGCAGTGATATCGCAATTTTACGCACTTTGGGTGCAAAAGACGGCCTTATCCGCGCGGTCTTCATCTGGTACGGTTTACTGGCAGGCCTGGTGGGCAGCGTGGCGGGGGTGGTGATCGGCGTGATCGCAGCTTTCCAGCTGACGAATATCGTCAATGCGTTGCAAAAACTGACCGGTCATCAGTTCCTGTCGGGCGATATTTACTTCATTGACTTCCTGCCTTCTGAAGTTCACTGGCTGGATGTGGCGGGTGTACTGCTCACTGCGCTGGTACTGAGTCTGCTGGCAAGCTGGTATCCGGCACGCCGTGCAAGTCGTATCGATCCTGCCCGCGTACTCAGTGGCGGCCAGTAATCTATTTAAACGAAGTTTTAATCAGACACAGAGAGTAAGGAGCATTTCATGCGCACACGTCATCGTCTGTGTCGGTTTCGCAAAAATAAGCGTATTCGCCATCAGCGATTCCGGTCAAATATCTTCCACCGGGATTCGATGGCGGCTGCATCGCTGAAGAAACCGTTTGTTGTGGTGCTGACCGGCGCAGGGATTTCCGCCGAATCGGGCATTCGTACTTTCCGCGCTGCCGACGGGTTGTGGGAAGAACACCGTGTCGAGGATGTGGCGACGCCGGAAGGTTATCGCCGTGATCCTGAACTTGTGCAGCGTTTTTATAATGAGCGCCGCCGCCAGTTGCAGGCTGAAGATCTCAAACCTAACGCCGCACATTCCGCGCTGGCCACGCTGGAAGAAGCACTCGGCGACAACTTCCTGCTGGTCACACAAAATATCGATAACCTGCACGAACGCGCGGGCAGTTCACGTGTTATTCACATGCACGGTGAATTACTGAAAGTGCGTTGTACACAGTCAGGGCAGGTGCTGGACTGGCCAGGCGACCTGACTGTGGATGACCGCTGCCATTGCTGTCAGTTTCCGGCACCACTGCGCCCGCACATAGTCTGGTTTGGGGAAATGCCTTTTGGTATGGACGAAATTTACGATGCACTGGCTAAGGCCGATTTCTTTGTCGCTATCGGTACGTCAGGCCACGTTTATCCGGCTGCCGGATTTGTTCATGAGGCGCGCATTGGGGGGGCCTGTGCTGTTGAGCTGAATCTTGAGCCGAGTCAGGTTGAAAGTGAATTTGATATGAAGCACTACGGACTGGCGAGCCAGATCGTCCCGGAATTTGTCCATAAGTTCCTGACTAAGAAAGACCAGGCCTGGTGAACACCAGGCTTTTTTTACTGTTCCCGCCAAAAAATTGCGCCTGCCCCAAAGACATATCTCGTTAAACTTGGTGAAAAATGACCTGACGCAATATTCAGGGTTTTCATGCTGCGCATAATAAAACCCAGCCGCCAGAGGATATCCCAATGAATAAGTTGCTTGATCGTTTTCTTCATTATGTTTCTTTCGATACTCAGTCTAAGCCCAATGTTAAGCACACGCCCAGTACTGAAGGGCAACTCAGGCTGGCCCAGGCCTTGCGTAATGAGCTGACTGAACTGGGTTTTTCGCAGGTTACGCTCAGTGATAAAGGTTGTGTAATGGCCACCTTGCCGGGCAATGTCGCCTGGAATGTGCCGGTAATCGGTTTTATTTCCCATCTGGATACCGCACCTGATTTCACAGCGAAACATGTCAATCCACAGATTGTAGAAAATTACCGTGGCGGAGATATCGCGCTGGGTAATGGCGATGAAATATTATCGCCGGTGATGTTCCCGGTATTACACCAGCTTCTCGGCCATACGATTATTACTACGGATGGCAAAACGTTGCTGGGGTCTGATGATAAATCCGGTATTGCTGAAATTATTACCGCGATGGTCCGGCTGAAAAACAGCAATATTCCCCACGGGCCGGTACGCATTGCCTTTACGCCGGATGAAGAAATCGGCAAAGGTGCGCAGAGTTTTGATATTTCGGCCTTTGGCGCGCAGTGGGCTTACACCGTCGATGGTGGTGGCGTGGGCGAACTGGAGTTTGAAAACTTTAACGCGGCCTCGGCCACTATTAAAATTGTCGGCAACAACGTACACCCGGGCAGCGCCAAAGGGGTGATGGTAAATGCATTATCACTGGCAACCCGTTTTCACAACGAACTGCCGGTGGAAGAAACACCTGAACATACTGAAGGTTACGAGGGTTTTTATCACCTGACGACCATCAAGGGCAATGTTGAACGCGCAGAAATGCATTACATCATCCGTGACTTTGACAAGACGCAGTTCGAAGCCCGTAAGCAAAAAATTATCGATATCGCACATGTGGTCGGCAAAGGCCTGCACCGCGACTGCTATATTGAAGTGACGCTCGACGATCACTATTACAATATGCGCGACAAAGTGGCCGGGCATCCGCACATTATTGCGCTGGCACAGCAGGCGATGAAAGATTGCGATATTGAGCCAGTCATGAAGCCAATCCGCGGCGGCACTGATGGCGCCCAACTTTCTTTCCGCGGTTTGCCTTGTCCGAATATTTTTACCGGTGGATATAATTTCCACGGTAAACATGAATTTGTTACGCTCGAAGGGATGGAAAAAGCCGTCTCGGTGATTATGCGTATTGCGGAACTGACGGCGAATAAATCTCAATAAGTTCAGGTCAGCCTTTGAGTTATAAATTTTAACAATATAAGGCTGTTTTTCTTTTCTTGATTATCCCCTCTGGTTTCCTTGTCATTATGGCGAAATATAAATTATCTAAATATATTTTGAGATTGCATGTCTAATTTGTATTTTTTTCTCATATCCCATGCCTGTAAGATACGCTTTTATTTTTAAGGATTTAAAGCAATGGACGCAACGGATATAAGAGAATTACGAGATTTTGTGAAAATACGCACCTTCACACCAGAAACAAGCTCACGATATAGTGCCTGGGTATTAATCTGGTATCCGCATGCAGGGAGTGCAGGTCATGCGTCAATGTTTATTGGTGATATTTTAGAAACCAGCCTTTATGTCAGTTGGTGGCCAGAGGCAGGAGACGCTAAAAAAGTCTTGTTCGGTAAATTTCCTTCCAGAATAAGCGCTCATGGAAATGCCGATTTAACCACTTACCGATCTGATGCCTATGCTGAAGGCGGGCTCCCCGATGTGATTTACGGATTAATGAATCTGAATGAGCACATGATGAAAATGGCCTGGTATGACATTTGCCATAAACAAGGGGGATCCTCATTTCGTACTGTGGGGAAGAATTGTGCCGATATAGTTGGTCGGGTTATTAATGCAGGGCTGGTCGGTTCATCGTTACGTGCAAAGGCCTTTGACTACATGCAGGGAGGGTTTTTACCCTGTACGCCTAAGCGCATAGGGATAGCTTGTAATTATCTTAGAGATAAAAATATGGCTGTAAAAATAAGTTTGCATGCCAAGTCACTGAACCTTAATCCTTTAAAATTCATTTTTCGGCTTAGATGAACTGACCGGGAATTATTTTAATCGTTCAATTCCGTGTAAAACCATCTGGCTTCCATCTGCCTCGTTACCCTGTGTGGTGATGATACATCTGTCAGGCATCTTCACCGCACGGAACGAAAGTTGGAGGGTAAAAATGCTGCGATTTTTATCCACCATCAAAATATCGTTATTTCTGAGAATGATATTTGTAATATTTGCCTGAGTAATGAGTCTGATCATGCCATTGCTGGAGATATAGAAACGTGTATCGGTTTTATTTCTGTCCAGAGAAACCATGGCGATTTTCCATTTAGTGCTATCACTGGCCTTCCAGTCGTCGACGGCACCAAAAAAATCCGGAAAAATGCCCTGATGTAAGAAAGAGGAAAGTGAACCAATATGCTCCTGAATCCATTCGTTTTGCGGTTCAAGGATCTGAGCTGAGAAGTTTAATTTTGATTTAATCTCATTGCCGGGTACCGATATTTTTTTATTATTAATATAATAATGCATACGGGAAATATCAGCCAGCATACTGGGGTTCATTACTGATTTTCCAAACTTACTTATATCCCTGGCAATGTTTCCGTTGATGGTATTGAAGAATTTATGCGTGATTTCAGGAGATATGTTAAGCGTCAGGTTGCAATCAGTGTGTTGTAATGGGTGTGTGGTGATTTTATTTCCGGAAAAATGTGATGGGATAGGATGAACTTTATTTTTCTCGAAAAATTTTGTAAAAAACATGGTTTGCCTTTCGTCATTATAGGGGAATAGAGGGTCTGTAAAGGCAGTATAAAATTAAAAGTAACCTGTGACTATTACCAACTCCTTATTCATCGGTTAAACTATATTAATATGGAAATGTTAACTTCATTAATACATACAGGATACCGGGTACCCTGTATGTATCTTAATGATAAATGTCCGTTGATATCAATCGTTAAAATACCAGTAACCGCTGTTGACCAGTGCAGACAGCAGGGCGAGGAAGGACGGGTCGTCCAGCGCATTGCCGAGCATTTCTTTCGTTACGGTTTTATGGCGTGCAATGGCATCTACCGCACCGATATGTTCTGTGGTTATTGCTTCACCGTTAACGTAGCAGGTATCCCCCACGCGCAGGACGCGCAGGCCCCCCAGACGCTCCAGGGTTTCACCTGACTCCAGCAGTTCATAAATTTCCCCGGCCTGATAAGGAGGCTCCGGTGGCGCCAGATCCAGTTCATGACGAGACTGGGAAATAAATTCTCCGAACCAGTTATTGAAATGCGCCGGATTACCAATCAAATCCAGCATCATGGAACGCAGTTTATTCAGTTCGGCAGGCTGTACTTCAGCCGGATGCTCACGTTCAACCAGTTCCGGATCGCTGTAACGGTGGCTGCCCAGTTCACGGGAAAGCACATAATCGGCAAAACCGCTGACCATCTCACGGGCGTTTGGTGCGCGAAAACCCACAGAATAATTGAGGGAGTTTTCCAGTGAATAGCCGTCATGAGGGAAGCCCGGCGGAATATAAACGATATCGCCGGGTTCCAGTTCTTCATCGATAATGGCATCGAAGGGTTCAACCTGTAATAAATCAGGATGCGGGCAATGTTGTTTCATCGCGACTTTTTCGCCTACACGCCAGCGACGGCGGCCGGTACCCTGAATGATAAATACGTCGTACTGATCCAAATGGGGGCCTACGCCACCGCCAGGCACCGAGAAGGAAATCATTAAATCATCCATGCGCCAGTCAGGAATGTGGCGGAATGGCGTCATCAGATGAGAAGAGGGCTCATGCCAGTGATCGACAGCCTGCACCAGCACCGACCAGCCTGTTTCCCCCAGATGATCATAACTCTCAAAGGGCCCGTGGCTGACATTCCACTTACCGTCCTGATTGCTCACCAGACGGCTGTCCACTTCATTTTCCATTGCCAGACCGGCCAGCTCGTCCGGAGAAATCGGATCGACGAAATTTTTAAAGCCGCGCTTTAATACGACCGGGCGCTTTTGCCAGTAACGCTGCAGGAAATCATTCCAGTCTAGGTCGAGTTGGTAATCCATAGTATTTCCCTTGCATTAAATGGAGGGTGATAAAGAAGTGCGGAGTCTGTAAATGATTATAACGGAAGGTGTTGCAGCTGAGTGGGGCAATTGCCAGCAAATTTTGCACAATGGATAAGATTGCGCCGAAATTTGCTGGCAAAGTAGTCGGGGAGAACGTTACTCCAGTTCAATGCCTTGTTGCAGACCAAAACAGACGCGCATGCTGGCGCCGCCAAGCGGGCTGTCACCGATGATAATTTTGCCGTCGTACTGTTCAATGATGTCGTTGGCGAGCGATAACCCCAGACCTTGTCCCGGACGCAAGGTATCGGCACGCTGCCCGCGTTGGAAAATCACTTCGCGTTTGCTGTCCGGAATGCCCGGGCCATCGTCCTCAATCAGGATCACCAGCTGATTTTCGGTGTGCACGGCGCTGATTTCGACAAACTCAAGGCAGTACTTGCAGGCGTTATCAATGACGTTGCCCATGACTTCCATGAAGTCATTTTTTTCGCCCACAAAGGTAATTTCCGGTGAAATATCCACTGTGATCACCACCCCTTTACGCTGATAAACCTTATTCAGTGCTGAACATAATCCGTCAAGGATCGCCGGGACGGAGTGAACTTCACGGATCAGCAGGTTTTGTTCAGAGCGCAATGTCGCACGATGCAGGTAATAACCAATCTGCTGCGAGATGCGGCTGATTTGCTCAAGCATGACCGGCTCAGCATCTTCGATGGTCATCTGTTTACCATTTCGCAGTGCACGCAGGGTAGACTGCAATACGGCCAGCGGTGTTTTCAGGCTGTGCGTCAGGTCCGCCAGCGTGGTGCGGTAACGATCATAACGGCCGCGTTCGCCATGCAGCAAAATATTCAGATTACGCACCAGACCGCGCAGTTCGCGTGGCGGGTTTTCATCAAGCGACTCACGCTCGTGAGTTTCCAGTTCGGCGACCTGATGAATCAGCTCTTTGATAGGCCGCAGGCTCCAGTAAGCGGCCAGCCATAACAGCGGCACAACCAGCAACAGGTTCGCCAGTAATACATAACTGAACCATTCCCAGACCAGATCAGAGCGCTGCAGTTCCTGCGGAATGGTATCGACCACCACGATGTTCAGTGCCGGCAGACGAGATGTCGCATTGTAGGTATTGACCGCAATGGAGTGGGTCATCGCGTTGGCGTCGGTATCGTCATAATCCTTCAGCTTATCCTGCGCTTTCGGGTTATTCCCCAGTACTTCACTGCTGATTTGTGTATCGGTATCCAGCTCATAGAAGCCAGGTTTGTTCATCCATGCTTTATCAATATGCGCTTCGAGTTCAGGGATGCGGCGCTCAGCCCACAATAATTTCCCTTCGTCGTCGTAAATAAACACCAGCGTTGGCGTGTTAAGGTCGAGATCAGGCGGAACATTGATAGTCAGTTTGCCGTCGCGCCACTGCGCAAGGCTGAAGAAAAGGTTACTTTCGCCGCGCAGGAGACGGTAGGCGGTTTTGTCGAAACTCACCATATAACCGACCACTGCCACCAGCCCGTAGGCCAGCGACAGGGTAAGCACCACCGCCGCGGTTGCCATCATAAAGCGGACGCGAAGGGAGAAGGGGTTCCGGGTACGACGTCCTTTCATGAAGCGTCCTTTGAATATGTCGATGATTATGACCTGATGTCGAAACGGTAACCCTGACCGCGCACGGTCGTTATCACATCAACCGGATGTTCTGCCTGCAATTTTTTACGCAGACGGCCCATCAGAACATCGACAGTATGACTCTCACGCAACTCGGCATCCGGATAAAGCTGAAGCATCAGCGAATCCTTGCTGACCACTTTCCCTGCATTGCGGATCAACGTTTCAATAATCGTGTATTCGAAAGCGGTCAGTTTAATTGGCTGTTCATTTACGGTCAGTTCGCGACGTGACAGATCGATCTGGAAAGGTTGCAGCGTGATCACCTGAGAAGCGAGGCCGCTGTTACGGCGCATCAGCGCCTGCATACGCGCCAGGACCTCTTCCAGATGGAATGGCTTAGTGACGTAATCATCCGCACCGGCCTCCAGCACTGCCACTTTATCCTGCCAGCTTTCGCGGGCGGTCAGGACCAGAATCGGCAGATTGGTCTGATGACTGCGCCAGCGGCGGATCAGGCTCAGGCCGTCTTCGCCTGGTAAACCAAGGTCAACAATGGCGATATCGGGCGCATGCTCATGCAGGAAATAGTCTGCTTCTTTGGCATCTTCCGCCGCATCGACCTGATGGCCCATTTCCCGTAACTGTACGGAGAGGTGATGACGTAACAGTGCATTATCTTCAATGACTAAAATCCGCATGGTAATTCCTTATCCTGACAGCGCGAAAAATGGTTTAAATATTCTGCATGCGATTGTAAATGATTCAGAAACACTTTAATCAACCTCAGGTCAACACAGGTGTGCCGAACATCAACAAAACCTAAACGAATTATAAGCAGCTTTGTGCAGGAACGGGATTAAAAAAGGCGGCCCGCAGGCCGCCTCTGGTACAACACTTTAAAAACTTACTTCAGTTCGTCAACCATGGTGGTGGCGCGACCAATGTAGTTACCCGGCGTCATGGCTTTCAGACGTACTTTCTCGTCTTCCGGTAAGTCAAGTGAATCGATAAATGCCTGCATGCCGGCGGCATCAACACGTTTACCGCGTGTCAGTTCTTTCAGCTTCTCGTAAGGTTTTTCGATGCCATAACGGCGCATCACGGTCTGGATTGGCTCAGCCAGCACTTCCCAGTTGTGATCCAGTTCGTTTGCCAGATTTGCTTCGTTTACTTCCAGCTTGCTGACGCCTTTCATGGTCGCCTGATAAGCGATAAGTGCATAGCCCAGACCGACACCGAGGTTGCGCAGTACCGTGGAATCCGTCAGATCACGCTGCCAGCGTGATACAGGCAATTTGCTGGCCAGATGCTGTAATACAGCATTGGACAGACCGAGGTTGCCTTCGGAGTTTTCGAAGTCGATCGGGTTTACTTTGTGCGGCATCGTGGACGAACCGATTTCACCCGCGATGGTACGTTGTTTGAAGTGGTTCAGGGCAATGTAACCCCAGATATCGCGGTCAAAGTCGATCAGGATAGTGTTGAAACGTGCCACGCAGTCAAACAGCTCGGCGATGTAATCATGCGGCTCGATCTGAGTAGTGTACGGATTCCAGGTAATCCCCAGAGAAGTCACGAACTCTTCGCTAAACTGATGCCAGTTAACTTCCGGGTAAGCCACGATGTGGGCATTGTAGTTGCCGACAGCACCGTTGATTTTGCCGAGGATTTCGACATTTTGCAGTTGTTTAAACTGACGGTTCATACGGTAGGCGACGTTAGCCAGTTCTTTACCAATGGTCGATGGCGTTGCTGGCTGGCCGTGGGTACGGGACAGCAGCGGAATGTCGCGGTATTTATGTGCCAGGTCTTTTACGGCATCAATAATTTGCTTCCAGTAGGGCAGCACCACATCCTGACGGGCGGTTTGCAACATCAGCGCATGGGACAGATTATTGATGTCTTCAGAAGTACAGGCGAAGTGAATGAATTCCGATACCGCGTGCAGGGCCGGGACCGTTGCCACCTTTTCTTTCAGGAAATATTCAACCGCTTTCACATCATGGTTGGTAGTTTTTTCGATATCTTTAATGCGTTGTGCGTCATTAACATCGAAGTCTGCCACAATCTTGTCGAGGAAAGCGTTTGCGTCGGCATCAAAAGCAGGAACTTCCTTGATTTCTGCACAGGCTGCCAGTTTTTGCAGCCAACGTACTTCAACCTGCACACGGAATTTCAGCAGGCCAAATTCGCTGAAAATAGTACGCAGCGCGCTGACTTTATCACCGTAGCGTCCATCAACGGGGGAAACGGCGGTCAGTGAGGATAATTCCATCGGTAGCAACTCCTGGGATCTTATTAACAATGAGCGAGAATATTCTTCGCCTGTTCAAACAAGCGATTACGGGAAAACATCAGTTGCAGACGACCACCGCCCACCTGGTGCCACAGCACCGCGGAGCGAATGCCGGCCAGTAAAATGGCGCGGACCTTTGCCTGCACTTGTGAATTTTGCAAAATGGCCGGTGAACCGGTCACCTGAATGCGGGGACCGGCCGGGCTGACCACATCGACATAAATCGAGGCCAGAGAGCTTATCATCGTTTCAGATTCCAGTTCGAAATGTGCCAGCTGGCGATCGAGCTGATCGATACGTTCACCGAGCTGATTCATGGCGGCTTTGTTGGCGTAGAGCTTGCGCTCAAGCACCATCAGGCTTAATGCGTAACGTGTTAATTCAGCGCCAGGCCCCTGACGGTTGGCGTTCAGCACGCCCAGTAATGTCTCGAGTCCCATCTTCAGATTGGCTTCATTATTACCGTACACCGCCAGCGTAGATGCCGGGTTCATCTCCAGCAGGCTGCGCAGTGAAACTGACATTTCTTCCTGTGAGCAATGACCTTCATGTGCCAGTTGCTGGACCAGGCGTGCTGCCTGACAGATCCCCGCCAAAGCCAGCGTAATGTCATAATAATTTTTAGCCACGTTTACTCCTGTAAGCGTTTTTGAAACGATGAGACGCGGTGACAAAGAAAATAGTCCGAATTCATGGCGACAGATCATGCCATAAAACTGGCCCTAAACACAGTTCGGAATCAGCGCGGAGCGTCACTGTCGGGCAGAAATAAAGCGGGACGCCTGAAAGCGTCCCGTATTCAATCACATAATCGTGAAATATCAGACCTGAAGCGGCAGGCGCTGTTCAATCACGCCCCCGCCGAGACACACGTCACCGAGGTAAAACACTGCGGACTGACCCGGCGTGACAGCGGCAACCGGTGCATTGAAACGTACCTCGATGCGGTCATCACCGAGCGGCGTGACTGTGCACGGGATATCTTCCTGGCGGTAACGGGTTTTCACCGTGCAGGTGAGCGGGGCGGTCAGCGTTTTGCGGTCCACCCAGTGTAACTGTTGGGCAATCAGACCAACATTCATCAGGCGCGGATGCTCATGGCCTTGTGCGACGTAAAGAATGTTGTTTTCGACATCCTTCTCAACGGTGTACCAGGGCTCTTCGCTGCCGTCTTTCTGCCCGCCGATGCCCAGACCTTTACGCTGACCGAGCGTGTGGTACATCAGACCCTGATGTTGTCCCATTACCTGGCCGTCAACGCTTTTGATAACCCCCGGTTGCGCCGGTAAATAGCGCCCGAGGAAATCACGGAATTTACGCTCACCGATGAAGCAGATCCCCGTAGAATCTTTTTTCTTTGCGGTGATTAAATCCAGTTCTTCGGCGATGCGGCGGACTTCCGGTTTTTCCAGCTCACCGACCGGGAACAGACTTTGTGCGACCTGTTCATGACCGAGCGTGTAGAGGAAATAACTCTGATCCTTATTGCTATCAACGCCGCGCAGCAAATGGCTGACACCGTCAATATCCTGGCGGCGAACATAGTGACCGGTCGCGATGTAATCGGCGCCCAGATCCTCAGCCGCAAATTCCAGGAAGGCTTTAAATTTTATTTCCTTATTGCACAGAATATCCGGGTTTGGTGTACGTCCGGCTTTGTATTCTTCAAGGAATAATTCGAACACGTTGTCCCAATATTCCGCCGCGAAATTCACAGTGTGCAATTCAATGCCAAGCTTGTCGCACACGGCCTGCGCATCGGCAAGGTCTGTGGCTGCTGTGCAATACTCTTCGTCGTCATCCTCTTCCCAATTTTTCATGAAGAGGCCCTCGACCTGATAACCTTGCTGTTGGAGAAGGTAGGCAGAGACAGAGGAATCGACACCGCCGGACATCCCGACGATCACTTTTTTCTGGCTGTTGTCAGACATAATAGTCCCGAAACACATGAATTAATTGCCCGGTACTGACGGTGTTTTTCGGATGCTTGTCCCACGAGGATGAAGGCCGCGCGCAACTAAAACATCACAAAAATCCGAACACCACAGAAACCCGAACAGAGAGATACTGCTTTTCAACGGTTTCCCACGAGGGAAATCGTGAAGCGCGAAATTTTATCACGTCGGGCCGGTTGCTGCACCGCTGATTAAGCGCGTGACAACAACCGGACGAGGGGAGTTATTCCGGCAGGTTGAAATTATGGAGGATTTCCAGCGGATAACGTGGCGATTGCTGGTAACAGCGGATGCTTTCCGCCACCAGCGGGGAGCGCAGTTGCGCAGACGCGATAATTTCTTCAGCAGTAACCCAGCGGCACTGATCGATATCATCGTCCTGCGGCGCCGTTTCCCTAATTTCAGGTAAATCAATCACAAAGGCGAAACGCAGGAAAGGCGTGCCGTCCGGTGCCTGCCACTGATGTAATCCCAGGAAAGACTGCGGCTCGGCGTGGATGCCGGTTTCCTCGTACAGTTCGCGTTTTGCAGCGCTGACTAAGGTTTCATTGGCTTCAAGATGGCCGGCAGGCTGATTCCAGGTGACTTTGCCGTGAATGGTTTCCTCGACAACCAGAAACTTTCCCTGTGCCTGAACGATGCAGGCGACAGTAACGTGCGGTTTAAACATGTGGAATTTCCTTCCATTGGCCGGGTTGTAAATCGCCGAGGGTAAACTCGCCCATGCTATAGCGGATCAGACGCAGCGTCGGAAAACCGATATGGGCCGTCATGCGACGCACCTGACGATTTCTTCCCTCGTATAACGTGATTTTCAGCCACGTTGTCGGAATAGATTTGCGCTCGCGGATCGGCGGATTACGTGCCCACAGCCATGCTGGTTGATCGACAATTTCTGCCCCGGCGGGGAGTGTCGGCCCGTCTTTAAGCGTAATGCCTTCGCGTAATGCTTTCACTGCTGTGTCATCCGGTTCGCCCTCGACCTGGACAAAGTAAATCTTACCGGTGCGTTTACCCGGTTGGGTCAGTGCAGCCTGCAGTTTGCCATCGTTGGTCAGCACCAGTAAACCTTCGCTGTCCCGATCCAGACGGCCTGCGGCATAAACTTCTGTTAATGAAATGTAATCTTTAAGTGTTGCCCGACCCGCCTCATCAGTGAATTGTGGCAACACATCGAACGGTTTATTGAAAAGAATCACCTTTCTGGGCCCTTTTGAGGCAGATTGTTCTTTGGCAGGCCTTTTGCTGAAACGTTTAACGTTGTGATTTTTAAAAGATAGCGGGTTCATAGGCATTGAAGTTAGAGAGAATTAGCGCATTATACTTGAAAAATGTTTCGGATTGGCTAGCGAGAAATATTCGAGTAATATCGACCGGCATCTTACAAATTTTTAACAAAAATGCGCTCGAAGGAGAGGTTAATGGAAAGCAAAGTAGTGGTTCCGGCTGAAGGTAAAAAGATTACAGTAGACGCTCAGGGTAAACTGGTCATTCCTAATAATCCTGTTATCCCGTTTATCGAAGGTGATGGTATCGGTGTTGACGTAACGCCAGCCATGATCAAAGTCGTTGATGCGGCTGTAGAGAAAGCTTACAAAGGCGAGCGTAAAATCTCCTGGATGGAAATCTATACCGGCGAGAAATCCGTAGAACTGTACGGTAAAGACGTCTGGCTGCCAGAAGAAACCCTTGATCTGATCCGCGATTATCGTGTTGCTATCAAAGGGCCACTGACCACACCTGTTGGCGGCGGCATTCGCTCCCTGAACGTGGCACTTCGCCAGCAACTCGACCTGTATATCTGTCTGCGTCCGGTACGTTATTACACCGGCACGCCAAGCCCGGTTAAACGTCCTGAAGATACTGACATGGTGATCTTCCGTGAGAACTCCGAAGATATCTATGCAGGTATCGAGTGGAAAGCCGGTTCTGCTGAAGCCGATAAGGTGATCAAGTTCCTGCAAGACGAAATGGGCGTGAAGAAAATCCGTTTCCCACAAGATTGTGGTATCGGTATCAAACCTTGCTCCGAAGAAGGCACCAAACGTCTGGTTCGTGCGGCGATTGAATACACCATCACCAATGACCGTGATTCACTGACGCTGGTTCATAAAGGCAACATCATGAAGTTCACCGAAGGTGCCTTCAAGGACTGGGGCTATCAGCTGGCGCGTGAAGAGTTTGGCGGTGAGCTGATCGACGGCGGTCCTTGGGTGAAAATCAAGAACCCGAACAACGGCAAAGACATCATCATTAAAGACGTGATTGCTGATGCATTCCTGCAACAAATCCTGCTGCGCCCTGCTGAATACGACGTGATCGCCTGTATGAACCTGAACGGTGACTACATTTCCGACGCCCTGGCGGCGCAGGTTGGCGGCATCGGTATCGCACCGGGCGCTAACATCGGTTCTGATTGCGCGCTGTTTGAAGCGACTCACGGTACTGCACCGAAATATGCCGGTCAGGACAAAGTGAACCCGGGTTCAATCATCCTTTCCGCAGAAATGATGCTGCGTCATATGGAATGGTTCGAAGCCGCAGACCTGATCGTTAAAGGCATGGAAGGCGCTATCGCCAACAAAACGGTGACTTACGATTTTGAACGTTTAATGGAAGGCGCTAAGCTGCGCAAATGTAGCGAGTTTGCCGACGACATGATCGCCAATATGTAATTGCGATATTGTTGAAGTAGATATCGGGGGCATCGCGCCCCCTTTGTTTTTCATCCCGCCTAAAGTTCTTCTGCAAAACTCTTCTTAAGTTTTCCATCGCTTTAAAAATATAAATAAGAATACGTGAGATTGTGGAAGTGAGGTTTCTAACATAGCTTTAAAAGTGTCATTCACCTCAAGGAAAAACCATCATGTTTACGCGTCGCACATTCCGGATTGCTCTGGCGGCGGTTATTTCTCTGACAGTGCTTACAGCGCCGGTTTTTGCTAATCCCGGCAATGGCAATGGCAACGGCAATAGCCACGGTAATAGCAATGGCAATAACCACGGCAATAAAGCTCAGGGAAATGGTAAATCAGCCGAGCACACGGGGAATCGTAAAAATTACGGTAAGCCGGACCATGTCTCGTCAGATATCAGCTTCTCACGTGCCCGTTCACTCGCAATAAATTATGGACTGACCGGATATCAGTCACTACCGCCAGGAATCGCAAAAAACCTGATGCGCGGCAAACCCCTGCCGCCGGGAATCGCCAGGAAAGCGGTTCCTGCCGCAATGCTGAACGAGTTGCCATATTACCCTGGTTATGAATGGCGGGCCGTGGGTGATGATTTAGTTCTGGTTGCTCTGAGTACGGCAATTGTTACTTCGATTATTAATGGCGTATTCGATTAAAATTGACATAACACGCTTTTAAGCCCCGTATTGGACTGCACCCCAAAAGTTGGACACCCAACTGAGTAAGGTGCAGTTTTTTATGCGCACCACGATGAAGGTGACTATGAGGGGATATCCCGTAAAGGGTTTACGCATTAAATCCTACTAAGGCTAAATCAATCATTATCTGAAGAATGTTCCGCTTGCCAGTGAACTTTTTTCGCTACAGATTCAGGCAGATAATGGTTTATTTTTCCTGCCTTATTGTGCATGTGGGGCGGTGGTGATAAATATGAGCCACTTTCTACCACAGGTATGACTTTTTGTTGCGCTCACTCCTTTCCAGCTCTCTGTTCCGTATTGATCTGCGACGCCTGATTCTGATTTTAGCTGTGATGAGTGCCTTTGTGACGTTGGCCAACAGCTTTTATGCCAGTTATCGTGTACAGCGCCAGTTACTGATCGACAATACGCTTGAAGAGAACCGTGTTTATGCGACGAAACTGGCTGCCAGCACGGAACAGTTTCTAAAAAACATGCAAAAACAGCTCGCTTACAGCAGTACAATTGCGGCGGGCCATTTTGACGATCGTGAAATCCTGCAGGCGGAAACGGCTCGACTGAAATACCAGACAGACAGTTTTAACTCTGTCGTGCTGACCAATGCGCAAGGCAAAATTCTGGCCACTTCTCCTGACAGCCTGCAGATGGTCGGCCGTATTTTGAATACGCCCGGTGCTCTTGAAGCACTGAAAGAGCGCCGCCCGCTGATCAGTAAACCTTATATTTCTGCCGCTCAGAATCTGGTGATTGTGATATCGGCACCTATTTTCCACCGCGACGGCAGATACCTCGGCTATATTGCCGGCACCATTTATCTGCGGCAGAAAAGCATTCTGAATGAGTTACTCGGCGAGCATTATTACCGCGATGGTTCCTATATTGCCGTACTCGATAACGAGCGCCGCATTCTCTATCATCCGGATGCGTTTCGTATCGGGGAAGTGCTGAAACCGCGTCCGGTGACGGAAGTGGTAAAACAACATACCAATGGTAGCCTGATGGTCACCAATCTGGCCGGAGAAGCGATGCTGGCCGGTTATGCGGTAGTGCCGTCGTCTGGTTGGGAAATCATTACCCAGAGGCCGACCGATGCGACGCTCAAGCCGCTGGAAGGGTTAATGATCAAGGTGCTCAAGCATCTGACACCCCTGGCATTACTGACGCTGATTTGCGTCTGGCTATGCTCGCGTATGATTGCGCATCCGCTCTGGCTGCTGGCACGAAGTGCCAATGAAATGGATAAGCCGGATATTTCGACGAATATCCGTGAAATTCCGTCATGGTATTTTGAATCAACCCAGCTCAAGCGTGCCTTGCTGATGGGTATTAACTTGCTGCAGAAAAAGATTGGCAAGCTCAAGTTTGAAACGCAGACGGATCCGATGACAGGGTTGTTCAACCGGCGCGGGCTGGCGATGACACTGGAATCAGTGATTCAGCAACGCCAGCAGTTTTCGGTTATTGCGCTGGATATTGATCATTTTAAATCCATTAATGACTCGTACGGGCATAACATCGGTGATGAAGTGATTAAATCTCTGGCAGAGCAAATCCGCAATAATGCCCGTGAAAGTGACATTCTCTGCCGCGTTGGCGGAGAAGAGTTCCTGGTTTTACTGCCGGGGGCAGGGCTTGCCGAAGCTGAAATCATTGCAGAACGTTTGCGTCTTAATGTGGAAAAAATGTCCTTGCCGGGTATTCGCCCGATTACCATTTCGTTAGGCGTAGCACATTGCAATCAGCTATCGGGTGAACCTGACGCTTCGCTGAAGAAAGCCGATGAGGCGTTATATAAAGCCAAGCAGGATGGACGTAATCGCATGATTGTTATTCATGAATAAGTAGAAATTCATCTCATCAGGGCACCCGGCGGCCCTGATGCTGTTTATTTAGCCGCTGCAACCTGCTGCTTTTTGGCCTGCGCTGCGAGATGATGCCCGACAGCGCATCCTGCCACCGCGCCGAGTACAGCGTGATGTTTCAGATGACCGACAACGCCTCCCGCCACTGCGCCTTTAAGACATCCTTCCGCCTGAGCAAATGAACTTACTAACATCATGCTGAAAATGGCTATACCCAACATCGTTTTTTTCAACTCAATTCTCCCCAATGAACAAATAATGCTGTCACAGAAAATGTCATAACCCCTGCGGTTTGTCATTTTGCTATCTGTAAGCAGGTACTGCCGCTGTTACTTCTCAGAGAAGATAAACCGTTTGCCGGCGGCTATTGGCGACTTATTGCGGTTACAACTGGCGAAGCGGTTAACGGCACATTGAATAAAGGTTTACTTTATACGTTGAAAGGGAAGGGCTTTATTTTTATTACATCTGCTAGACTTATAGGCAAGTAACCTGCGGAGGTCTGCTCGCTCCGCTGTCTCCGGTTATTTTCCACCCGTGAAGAAGGATGCCGCTATGACGCATCAAGAACAATTGCAGGCCCTGATGGTTCGCATTGACGCGCTGGAACAACGTGAAAGACACCTGACGTATGCTTCTAATGCCTATCAGGCGATTTTGACGACATTACTGGGAATACTGGATAAACCGACTCGTGACCGGGTGATCAGTATGGTCGACCAGGCCCATGACGTAGCTTATGCCAGAGCTAATCTGGAGCAGAAAGGGAATATTCTGGGTGCTGATGATATTACCCAGCGCATTTTCTTATTTGCGCAGGGGCGTGCGGCACAATCCAGGAAGTGAAGGACAGATCATAAATGAATGACTCGTTGCCCGAAAAGGCTGCGAGGTTTTGTAGTGCCGCAGGATCAGCAACGCCGGTCGGCTTTTAGCATATTAATTGCTGCGCCCAGCATGATACGGCGCTGGACACCTGTCGCGCGGGTC
This sequence comes from Rahnella perminowiae, assembly GCF_019049695.1. Classification (NCBI taxonomy): domain Bacteria; kingdom Pseudomonadati; phylum Pseudomonadota; class Gammaproteobacteria; order Enterobacterales; family Yersiniaceae; genus Rahnella; species Rahnella perminowiae. The sequence goes on along the minus strand of NZ_JAFMOT010000188.1, from coordinate 433,838 downwards.
AGTTGCTCGTCGAGATAGCCAATCAGCGCATCGGCACTCAGAGGCTCACCTCTGTGGCGCATCTGAATGACGCCATCACCGATAATACGCGCCACTTCATCCCAAAGCGGTTGGATCTCACTGTCCGAGAATTTCATAACAGCTCCCGTTTGTGTGATTTACGTACAATCTATCATCTGGGCTGCGCGTGGCAAGTGGGTTAGTGGAAAGACGGGCGGTGCGGAGCATTTGAAAATGCCTCTCCCCGGACAATCCATTGCCGTAAGGAGAGGAAGGCAGATTAATGCTTAATTACATATAAATCTTTGGTGTAAACGTAATTAAGCAGGCTGTCGTTGAATCCCCCTACGTACGGTTTGACCAGACGAGTACTGACGTAATGGTACAAAGGAATGACCGGCGACTGCTCGGTTAATACCTGTTCCGCCTGCTGATAAGCTTTGCCCACGTCCGTTTTGTTAGTGGCTTTTAACGCATCATCGAGTGCCTTATCGTAGGCGGCATTATTGAATTTTGGCGTGTTCTCACTGTTACCCGTGCGCAGGGTATTCAGGAAAGTGGAGGGTTCGTTATAGTCTGCAATCCACGCATAACGCACCACTTCATAGGTACCCTGATGCATGGTATCCAGCATGGTTTTCCATTCCTGATTCTGTAAAACGGCATCGACGCCCAGATTCTTTTTCCACATTGAAGCCGCAGCAATGGCAATGCGCTGATGCGCTTCAGAAGTGTTATACAGCAGGTTGAATTTCAGCGGATGGTTCGGACCAAAACCGGCTTCAGTCAGTAACTTTTTAGCTTCTTCGTTACGCTGTTCCTGTGTCAGGCTGGCTTCTTTAGGTTTGGCAAAAGTAAAACCGCCGGTGTTATCCGGAGAAAGATGCCAGGCTGGTGTTTGCCCCTGACCCATTACTTTACCGGCAATGATCGACTTATCAATCGCCAGATTCAGCGCTTTACGCACGCGAACATCATTAAACGGCGGCTTCTGGGTATTCATCGCATAGTAATAAACGGCCAGATACGGGCTGACATGAACCTGTGAGCCCAGCTCTTTTTTCAGTGAAGCAAACAATGGCGAAGGAACGGTAGACGTGATGTCGATCTCACCGGCCTTATAGCGGTTAACGTCGGCGGTACCGGAAGCAATCGGCAAATACGTGACTTTATTGATGACAGTATGTGCGTTATCCCAGTAGTTCGGGTTACGTACGGCAGTGATACGTTCGTTGACCGTCCACGTATCGAGTTTAAACGGACCACTGCTGATCAGATTGCCTGGCTGAGTCCACTTATCGCCGTATTTTTCCACATCCGCCTGACTGATTGGGGAGAGAGACGGGTGCGCCAGCATGCCGAGAAAATAGGAAAGCGGTTGATCAAGCGTAACTTCCAGCGTCTGCTTATCCAGCGCTTTGATACCCAACTGGTCGGCAGTTTTTTTGCCGGCAATAATGTCGCCGGCATTCAACACGTGCATGCTGCCCAGATAGCTTTCATAAGGTGAAGCGGTTTTCGGGTCGATCAGACGTTGCCAGCTGAAAACGACATCCTGCGCGGTGATGGGCGAACCATCCGACCAGACGATGCCGGGGCGTAAATGGAAGACCCAGGTTTTGTTATCTTTGGTATCCCAGCTAGCCGCGAGTGAAGGTTGCGCATTGCCTTTATTATCGATAGTGACCAGTCCGGTAAAAAGATCGCTGAGGATATTAAATTCCACATCGCTCTCGACTTTATGCGGGTCAAGGGATGCAGGTTCACTGCCATTATTACGGACAATTTCCTGTTTGGCTGCCAGCTCGACACCTACAGGAACATTTGCAGCGTGCGTGGCGAATGAAGCCATGAAAGTACCGGATAGAAGGAGTGCGAGAGGAAGTTTTTTATAGCACCCATAAGTTTTACGTATCGTCATTGCCATTTCCTGCCCTGTCAATATGGTTAAATATCAATGAGTAACAGGGTATTCATACCTTTCTTCGAGCACTTTAGCAATGATTAAGACATTTTTTGTCTCGCCATGTGAATGCTGACACAAAGGTTCAGTAGTCAGCGTTCTCATGGGCAGGGATCCAGTAACCATCGATAAAATCTTCGATGGGATAACAGCCAGCCTGGCGCAGCCCTTGCTGATGCATAGCGACCGTGCATTGTTTCTGAGTATTAAAGGCATCAACCACTAACTCTTCACATCCTCCGCCCAGATAACAAATAGTCAAAACAAGTGCGAACATAGCGCCTCTCCTTTTTTGTCATCCTGTTAAGCATAGAACTATTATGCGCCTGGCAACATCCGGCGAGGCGCGTTTGCTGCTTATTTATCCGCATTGTTTAACCGCAAAAACGTAACGATGCAGAAAAGAGAATTTCAGGAAAGAGCGTGATATCCTCGCGGCCATAATTTTTATGAATGACCGTTATGAAAGGAGCAGCTCATGTCCGAGTCTTTGAACAGAGAACAGGAAATCGAATCCGATCTGGTTGCATGCCAGCTGGTAATTAAACAAATACTGGATGTGATTGAAATTATTGCGCCAGCGGAAGTGCGCGAGAAAATGTCTCATCAGCTGAAAAGTATTGATTTCAGCAAGCATCCTGCCGGAGCTGATCCTGTGACAAAGCGTGCTATTGAGAAAGCCATTTCCTTGATCGAGCTGAAATTCACGAAGCACGATAGCTGACAAATCGTTGCCATGCCTGCATTTGCGGGCATGACAACGCTGTACAACGTAAAAATATCCGGCCTATTTATTGTCGACCACTTCACCCACCCGCTTGAAAATGGGGCAGTTTGCCACGCCGATGACGCCACTGTCAGAGTGAATATATTGCGAGCTGACAATTCCTCTTGCTGTTAAGTACTGGCATTTCAGACCCAGCCCTGCAGCATTCTCATTGCTGCCAACTGTCACGCCATAACCCGAGAAAAGAAAAATCGCGTAAATGACGGCCAGCACGATGATGGTTTTAATTATGCCCATTCTGTAACTCCCTAAATCCCTTGTCCTGAACGATTCAGGAGGTTGATAAGCATAGTAGAATTTATTTCCAGGAAAATGTCACTGCAGCAGAATCCTAATCAGCAAAACCGTGAAGATGCTAAAAAAAAATTGGCCCCTGAAAAGAGGCCAATAAATTACTGAAGAATGCTATTCAGACCGGGAAGATTACCAGCGGTATTTCATACCCAGATTAGCTGCCCACGGCTGGTCAACATCGCTGCCACCAAGGTAATTAGCCCCTGCGTAAACGGTGAAGTTTTTGCTCATGTCGAACTGCCCCCCTAAGCCAACGCGGACAGCGGAACCATCAACGCCATTGTCGATACGGTCGCCATTGATGTTTGCGTCGTTGTTAGCATCCTCATACACATACGCCAGCGTGGCGTAAGGGCTGACTGCCTGACCTGCACCCAGATCGAAGGAATAACCCAGATTACCACCCAGTTCATAACGTATGCTGTCATAAGCCTGATCACTGACATGCATATTGTTGCTCATGCTGTAATCATCATCGCCGATAAACACGCCAGTCATACTTGCGTAAGGCGTCAAATAAGCCTGAGGTGCGAATTGCCAGTCATAACCCACTTTCAGACCAAAGCCCCAGGCATCAGTGGAGCTATCACCTGATACTTGCTGACCGTTACTCATGGTGCTGTCTGTTGAGTTGCTGAAGTGGCTGTAGCTCAGGGAAGTATCAAAGAATGCGCCGGTGTTGAAGTCCAGACTGGCGTAAACACGTGCTGACTGGCTGTCAGTATCCGCATCCGCATTATCCATAGACAGGCTGGATTTCGCGAAGCTTGCAGCCATACCTACCAGCCACTGCCGCTCGCCGCCCCCTTCGGTGACTTTATCCAAACCAACCATGACGCCATTGACGTCCTGATCGTAATCAATCACGCCGTTGTCGCCGTTTTGCTGACCGCCGAAGTAGTTGACCCATACACCTCCTTTATCATTGCCTTGGGTGTGACGTGAACTGTTCATGCGGGCTTCTAACGTGTCTTGTTCCATATGCCAGGTTGCAGCATTGGAAGAAGGCAGGCTCAGGGCAGCATTAGCGGTAGAGGTAATACCTTGCCTGGCCAGTACTACGGTATCGTCGTACTGCTCTGCCTGATAACGATAAGCACCCAGATCAGCGGTGTTAGCATGAGTAAAGGTCGCATTGCCGCCGTAGATACGGATCAGCTCTTTATTTTGATAATCAGCAACCTGGCCTTCACCTGTCGCGTTATCGATACGGACCTGATAATTGCCGTTTGTTACGCCATTCACGGCCAGATGACCATCGGAGTTGATACCGAGGGTGCCCTGATCATAAATATAATCTGCGGCAGTTTTGTCACGTGCATTATTCATGTCGGCGTTAAGGACATACTCACGACTTCCGATATCGAAAGTACCGCTATCAGTCAGAACCATGTTATGAGTATCAATCTGCCCTAAATCCAGGTTCAGCTCAGAACCGCTACCGACTACAATGGTGTTGGCATAAAGAGAGGCGCTTTCTTCAGTCAGCGATGCCTGACTGCCTGAGTTCAGGTTCAGTACATCTGTTTTAACATCGCCGTGTGCAGCAATTTTCAGCGTTGATGCATTGGTCAGAGAGATGTGATCTGCCAGCAGGCCAGATTCAACGACATTGACCTGAGACCGGTTATTAACCGTCAGGTTGTCAATATTTGACGTTTTAGTCGTGTCCCATTCGGAACCGTTGTTTAGCGCGACATTAAACAGACCGCTTTGATAAACATCATCACCCGTCAGATAGCCGGTGGTACTGCTGAAGACAGAGCCCGGCCAGATGCTGTTAGTGCTGTGGTCATACAAGGCTGAATCCATCTGAACTTCAGAAGTGGCTGCACCAACCCATTTGCTGCCATTGTCCAGCGTCAGATTCAGTTCATCTGTATCATCCCAACCATTGGTATCCGGCACGCCATCGGTATTGCTGTCATGACCACCGACATAATAACCTTCGTCGAAGGTGCTGACAAAATCGACATCACCTGCAATGGTTGAATTATTGAATATGGCATTGGTTTTCATTGCATTATCAGCGGTTGCACTGGCAACAACAGATAACGCAATATCATCAGCCGGAATACCCGCCGCGCTGATATTACCGTAATCACTTGGCTTATCCGACTGGCCGTAGAAACCGCTGGTTTGTAATTCTGTGTAAGAACCCGAAGTCAGCACGGAATCATTTACCGTCAGGGTATTATCAAAAGTATTACTGTTATTACTGTCTGTATCAGCCCACTCGTAGCCTTGCGTCAGTGCAATGCCCGCGACGTGAGAGTTATTTTCGATAACGATGTTACTTTCCTGATTCAATGTCACTGCAACACCCATATCGTAGGTATTCAGGGATTCATGGTCGCGAATTTTATTATCATCAGTAACGTCATAATCGAAGTGTTCGTAAGTATCATTAATGGTGGAGTTATCAATGATCAATTGCAAAGGAGACTGGTCATAATCATTACGGGTTGTGCCGCAATCACTTGTCATGCACTCAGAGGTGATCATGCCGTTAACCGTGGTATTGGTGATATTCAACGTGTTGCTGTTATTGCTATCAAAACCGAGATAATGAGTGGAAATAACACCATTAACGACAGCATTATTGATAGAAGAGTCGATGTCTCCGCCAGTATAGCGGGTGTCAGCCCCATCATTATCTACATACCCACGATATCCGATATGACCCGCCAGCGTGGAGTCATGATAGAACGTATCGTAAACGGTGCCAGAAATATCGGCTGACATTGCTACGGGGGCCGCGACTGCAACAGCGCAGGCTAGCGCTATTTTAGAAACGAAGAACTTTTTATTCCATGCATGCATTTATTAATCCCTCAACAAAAAATAGTCAGCATGAATCAGCTGAAAAATAATTCAGCCATTATGCTTTCATTTATATAACTGAAGAGACAGAAGAACTGTTCGACGGCGGGATGATATTTTAACGGGTGGTATAATTCAACAAGGAAGTTCCTGGAAATATCCGCAAAAAGTCACTTTATTTAAAGATGAGCGCAATATTATTGGGTTTATTAATCAACTGTAAAACCAATAATTTCTTTATCTGTTTCTAAATAGCAGTGATAAAGCACGCATGCGAGTAGACTTGGGTAAGACTTACCTGTCTCAGATTCTGGGATGTAACACCAGGCACAAGCCCGGCTATCTTGTCAGTGTAAGGTTTAGGGGAGATATTTGTTTTTAAAATTTTCCGGGAATGCGTTAATAATTTCACGTTCTGTTCTTTCTTTATAAAAATGCCTGGGGGTTTTATTAAGATGTCTATTTTATAGAAATTATCAAAGGTGAGTTATCAGAAGCGCAGGCACGTAAACATGACTTTGCTTGACCAAGATCAAACACGGATTGTCGCTCTATTTATAGATAAAACTTATACATTTTATTGTTTGATTTACGTATGTGATTATTACACATTGTATCGCACGTAAAAGCTATCGCTTCGTTATATTGTTGTTTAGGATATTCGTCGTATTATGTCCTCCTGTTCAGTCAAATGCCGGACGTCGCCTTTGAGCCCTGATAGACGTTTTTTAAACCAAAAGAGACCTGCCATTAAATTGAAAAAGCCTGTTTTCAATGTCCGGAGGATCGTCACGTTCGTTCTTTTCCTGCTCATTTGCATCGGCCTGTATCTGCTGGCCCTAAACAGTTACTGTGATCAGGGGGGCAACTTTGATCTGGGCGTATGTGCAATTACCTCATTCATCCCTTTTTGACGGATGTCAGCACGGCTTACGGTTGGGTAAGAAAACCCTGTTTTTTTGCGAATGGCTTCCCTGACCTGTCGGGGATGGTAAGATGAACGCTCTGAACAGTCAGTGGTAGGGTAGTCAATGTTTGATTTCGCAATGGGCCAAAACAGCCTGGCTTCATTGGTGCTGTGTGCACTTTCAGCACTGTTGTTTGTATTGGTATGGTTTTTTATTAGCCGCGCCAGTGTCAGGGCAAATGAACAGGTTGCTCTGTTACAGGAGATCGCTGAGCAGCAACGCCAGCAGACAGAATTACTTAAGATTCTGGCTGCACAGGTGAAGACTAACGTGTCTCCTGTTGAGGCAGATGATGATTCTGCACTCAGCCTGCGTGGCTTTATTCCCGAAAGATAATTTGGTTTTGTTAACCCGCCTCCCGGCGGGTATTGCCCGTATGCACTTTGGTCCTATTTTCCCTTCTCGTTCTGCATCATCACTTTCATAAAACTGTCTTATTTCTCCGGTAGTCTCCACGCATGTGCCTTGCAGGATGGAACAACTGATGATCAAATGGTCTGAAGAAAATGACAGCGAAGTGAACCACAACATAGCCTTACTGACCGGAGAGGAGCCTGAGAAGTGGTATCCCTATGGCGGAATGAAAGGCAAAGATTATTGCAACAACCCCTCCGATGCGTGGCCGATCATTTGCGCCAACAGAATCAGTATTAATTTTAAAGAGTTACAAAGCGATCCTCTCTGGCTGGCTGAAATAAGCAGTCCTCAGGGGCAGTGGCAGGCGCAAAGCAAACGGCCGCTTCGTGCCGCTATGGTGTGTTTCCTGCTTAGTAAGACTTGCGCATAAACAAAAGCGCAGAGATACTCACAGAGTGACAAAGTTTTGCAAAGAAGTGATTCGAATAAGCGTCGCATAAAGCGATGCGTATCAAGTGATTAATGTTTCCTCATTTTGACAGTTGTGTCTAAGGCGGAGTCCATTATGAAGCGCATCATTAAAGGTGATAAAACTCTCTCCCATCTGGTGGTTGCCCATGCAGCTATCGACAGTCATGAAAAAGCCTACGGCAAACGCCGGCAGGGCTGGCCTTCAACCTATCTCATCAAATATAAAGATGCGCGTGTCGCGGTCGAAGTTGTGACCCGCAGACAGTCCTATGTTGCTACCCTCATGATCGGCGCCAGAAATCTGACCAAACTTTGCGGTATGCCTGCCTGACAGTCAGTCAAATGTTCCCGTTCCCTCAAACCGTGCCGGAGATATCCGCCACGGTTTTTCGTTATACAGGCTTTCTCATCAGACAACGTTGCCGCAAGTTGCCCCGATAGAAAGGCCGTTTCAGAATATGTGACATCAGTGCGATGGCATCGAAGATCAGCAGCAATGTACCCGTGATAACCAAAGCTGACAGCCCCAGCAGGGCCAGCAGGAAGAGTTTGACTGATGCCGGAACGGTCATCCGGCGAAAGCGGGAACGCAGCCATAACCGTCCATATTGTGTCTGGATCTGCATAATATGGGTCAGCCTTGACGCAAAGTGTTTACGTTCACTCTTAGTGTTCGTGATCATAAGTCATCTCCTTTTTGAACATCTACAGTGAAACATGAAGTTATTAAGATTTTCTTAACCCCCCGGCGTGCCTGAATTGCCACATAATTTTTCACTTTCGCTCTGTAGTGTGTTCAGTAAATATGCTAATTGATCCGTATCATGGCTTTACGCTGCCGCCACTAAAAAGTGATCTCATGGAGCCTTATGTCAGCTAAAAACCCCTATTACAATCCGTCAAAAACACATCACACACCAGATGGTTTTACCAATGCTGAGCCCCATAACCGTCAGGAGGGTGATCTCAAACGCTGGCGGAAAGAGCGTAAGGCGCTCCGCCTGCCAGCGCCTCCTGAGAAAGGTTACGAACAATTTACCAGCCAGTGGTGGCAGACTGCCGATTTTAGCGGGTCTGATGATCGTTTGTGGTTTTTAGGACATGCCTGTTTACTGCTGCGTGTTGCCGGGCGCTACATTCTGATGGACCCCGCCCTGTCTGATCGCGCTTCGCCAATGAGTTTCTACGGGCCTAAGCGAAAAACACCGGTGGCGGCGACGGTAGAAGCACTCCCGCCGATAGATGTTGTTCTGTTATCTCACAATCACTATGACCATCTTGACCGTGCAACGGTTCGTAAGCTATTACGACGATTTCCGCATGTGCAATTTATCGTGCCTTTGGGCATGAAGCGGTGGCTTAAGCGGCGCGGAGCGCATTATGTCGAGGAACTGGACTGGTGGGATGAGCATCAGTTTGGCGAACTGACGATTACGGCTGTCCCGGCACGTCACTGGAGTATGCGGACATTATGGGATCGAAACCGGTCTCTCTGGTGTGGATGGGTGGTCAGCCATCCCGGTTTACAGTTCTTTTTTTCCGGCGACAGCGGTTACAGCAACCAGTTCGACGTGATCGGACAACGTCTGGGACCTTTCGATTTAGCGGCAATTCCTGTCGGTGCCTATGCACCACGATGGTTCATGAGTGCGCAACATATGGACCCTCAGCAGGCTGTTACGGTGTTTACAGAGCTGCGTTGTAAAAAAGCGGTTCCCATTCATTGGGGTGTTTTTGAATTAGCCGATGAATCTCTGGACCAGCCATTGGCTGAATTAGCCGAAGCCATAAGTCAAAGTAAATCGCCTGAAATCGAATTTAAACCTTTAAAAATCGGTGCAAGCATTTCTAAAGATTGAATATCATTTCCTTAGTCATCAGAGACAGGTAAGCAGACATTTTATTTATCGAATGAGAAGTATTATCACTTGATGCGAGGGTTCAAATAGCACTTACATTCCGTAGGTGTTATGCGAATGTTAATTATCAGGTTGCTGCGGGTTAAATACCCATTTCTAAGGCAATTTTAACGAAATTCAATATCTTGTTATGAGGCTATCAGAAATTTCCCCTCATGAGTAAAGGTGGTATTTATCTTTTAAAAACAATCGCTTGCTTGCTCTTTGTTAAGCCTGCCGGGCTGCGGGTTGTGCTTCATCCCCGCTGCTGCCTTCGGGCAGGTAACGCACTCAGCCGCTTATCAGTAGAAGGCTAATATGGGATTTGGATCACGGTAATTAATATTAGTTTTTCATATTGATATTTAATATCTGAATAAGTCTGCGGTGAGTGTTTGCAAACTGTTATGTTAATTTAACCAAGTCGCAAACTTTAATTCATTATAATGTCAAAATCGACACTATAAAAAATCGCCATTAGAGGGCGTCCGGATTTGGAATTCATTTTCCCTGAAGTCAGCTGGGTTTTACTATTATCAGGACAGGAAGTACAGGTGCACACAAAAGGTGCGTTTAATGATTTTCACCGTTTGTTTTGCACCATTTTATCCATCTATGGCGTAATTGATTATTGCATAACCAGTCATATTGGCAGGCATTGACTTTCGGCATAGGTCTTGTGTGTTGTACACGTCTCCGTAAGCGCTCCATGATGCGCCGCCACCGGCGCTACCCCGTGCTGTAAGGCCTGTGTAGCGATACGCTGTGGGGGCTGGCGTGGAGAGTTTGGGGTGACGCAGACAATAAAAATTCAAATAAAGGTGAGGTTTACGCTTACGGTTCTGCATTAAATGATCAATAATCAAAACAGGTCGTTATTGTTTTGTTTGATATGCAGGTAAAACTGCAAAGCAGAAAAAAGCATGTCTATCAACATATTTCAGCTTAACTGAACACGAAGTGCCTTTAACCGGCTCAAATATGTGCGACATGTCCATCACTGATTAAAAATGGCTTGCCATCGAATTCAGAGTATGTGATAACGCATCTGGGTAAAACGAGGTACAGTTCTGTATATGTGTGGCATTTTCAGTATAGAAGTTCTGAGTAAAGACGTTCACGTTGAATACCGCTTCTCTGCCGATTCTAATCTTAGTGCCTCAAGCAGTAACGACTCTAGTTTGTCTATGTAACGCCGCTGGGCGGTTTAAACAATCCAAAGGAAATACTCAAGATGGCAAAGATCAAAGGTCAAGTTAAGTGGTTCAACGAGTCTAAAGGTTTCGGTTTCATTACTCCTGCTGATGGCAGCAAAGACGTGTTTGTACACTTCTCTGCAATCCAGGGTAACGGCTTCAAAACTCTGGCTGAAGGCCAGAACGTAGAGTTCGAAATCCAGGACGGCCAGAAAGGCCCGTCAGCAGTTAACGTAACTGCAATCTAAGCAGCCTTCGCTGTAAAAAAACCCGCCAAGGCGGGTTTTTTTGTGTCTGCCGCTGAAGCTCAGAGGATCATAATTCCTGACTGTTGGTTACGGCCACTGATACCCGGATGTGTCGGGTTTTGTGCCCGCTGATGGCTGTTACGGCGAAAACTGGTATACCTGAATCCGGTTCCTGCCGAATCGGGCGAGCAAATTGTACAACTGCCGGTATGATCAACGTCTGCGAACCCCAACGCCCGCAATTTGGCTTCGGCAATGGCAGCCAGATCAAGATGACGTTGGTATGGTGTGATGAGTTCAGAAGGTAAATCGACACGTTGTATAAAGGCATCAATCAGTTCCTGACTGACCTCATAACAGCACGCCCCCGCCGCCGGGCCGACAGAGGCAACCCACTGTGCTGTATCACCCGACTGATTAATCCGCTGTGCCATCTTTTCCAGAATGCCATCGATCAGCCCGCGCCAACCTGCGTGTACTGCCGCTATTTCTTTGCCATCTTTACGACAGAAAATCACCGGCAAACAGTCCGCAGTGAAAACGGCCAGAAGAATGCCTGGTGTTGCTGTGATGAAACCGTCGGCTTCGCCGCATTGCTGGCCCGGGACTGTAACATCCACAATCCGTGTGCCGTGTACCTGTTTTTTTTCGGGCCGGGTTGCTTCATAGCGGCGCAGATGCTCAGGGAGTAGCGCCTGTTTATCGCCGAAGCCATGCACAATACCGGGAATTTGACGGAGTAAAGCTGAGTGGTCACTCATCTCGTTTCTCGTTAGAAAAATGTTATGGAACCAGTGTAGCCGCCTTTGAACGGGATTTTCCAGCTGTTGCAACACCGGAACACCTTCTTTAGACTTAACACTATTGCGAATCTTCGCTCCCTCAGACTTTTCTTGCAGGTTTTCCGCATGACTTATCAGTGCCCGCTTTGTTTCCAGCCGCTTACGCTGACCGGTCAGCAATGGCGTTGTCCGGCTAATCATCAGTTTGATAATGCGAAAGAGGGGTACGTCAATCTGATGCCCGTGCAGCATAAACGTTCAAAGCAGCCCGGTGACAGCACAGAGATGATGGTATCACGTCGTGCATTCCTGGATGCCGGACACTATCAGCCTCTGCGGGACCGTCTGACTGATATTCTTGATAAAGCCATCCCGCAAACTGCAGACACATTGCTGGATATTGGCTGCGGAGAAGGGTATTACACGGCAGCATTCGCTGAGAGGCTGATGCCGCAGCGTGCGTTGAAAGTTTTCGGGCTGGATGTGGCGAAAGTTGCCATCCGTTATGCCTCCAGACGATATCGCGATGTGTCATTTTGTGTGGCCTCCAGCCATCGCTTGCCTTTTGCTGATGGTTCGCTGGATGCAGTTATTCGCATTTATGCACCCTGTAAGACGCAGGAATTGTACCGGGCGATAAAACCGGGCGGGTTGGTGATCACGGTGGCGCCAGGGCCGCGTCACTTATACCAACTGAAAGGGCTGATTTATCAGGATGTACAACTGCACACTGATCTTGATGAACGGCTGGAAGGTTTTGACCGGATAAGCACTGAAACACTCGCCTATGGCATGAAGCTTTCCGGAGAAGAGGCATTTAATTTATTGCAGATGACGCCATTCGCATGGCGGGCGACAGAAGCAGTGATGACCAGCTTAAAGGCTCAGACGGCCTTTGAATGCGAGACAGACTTTCTCATCAGAATACATCAGCGTCCCTCAGCGTAAATAACCCAGATGCTCCAGCAGGATGTTTAATCCTATTGCGATCAGCACTGCACCTCCCAGAATTTCGGCCCATTTGCCTAGCAGCGGGCCGATAAAACGTCCGAGCATCATCCCAAGCGTTGACATCACCGTGGTCGCCATACCGATGAGCAGCGCAGTATGTATGATGTTCACATCAAGAAAGGCTAAGCCAACACCGATCGCCAACGCATCAAGGCTGGTGCAGACAGCTGTAGCCGCCAGGATCCAGAAACTATGACGGGTTGCCGTCGTCAGGTTCTCTTCCGGATTATTTTTCAGCCCTTCGATGATCATGCGTACACCCAGAATCAACAGCAGGGTAAATGCGACCCACTGGCTCCATTGCATGATGTACCGGCTGGCTACCAGTCCCAGAGACCAGCCAATCAGCGGTGTGATGGCTTCTATAACACCAAAAATAAGACCCGTACGAAAGGCTTCCCGAAAGCAGGGACGGTCGAGGGTAGCTCCTTTACCGACTGACACAGCAAAGGCGTCCATAGACATGCCAAAAGCAAGAATAAGCGTAGCGGATATATTCACGAGAGTAGCCCCCAAATGACGGCGAAACCTTACCACACTCTTTTTATCGGGGACAACACCAAATAAAATAGGGTTTTAAATAACGCTGTAGTTTGGAGGGGAATAGAATTTCAGGGACAGCGTAATTAACGACACTTTAAAGGGTAAGGTTAATTAAATCTCTCGTAAGTATGCATTGTGCTATAGTTAACAATGCGTGTATTTATTGTAACTTATTGATTGTTAACCATAATTTTGTATATTTTTTCAAGGTCATCCAGTTCGTTTACACGTATCAATAACTTTTTCTGTTCTAATTCAAATACCAGGATGCCGTCTTCCGAAAGATTCATACTGCGGATCCGATCATAGGTGATGAAGGTGTTGGCGAAATAAAACCCCTCCGGTTTGAACAGTATTTTTGGCCAGCGAATAAAAGAGAGATAAAAAGCAATCAGCCCCAGGCCGATCAATAAATAATTGGTAATAGCGGTGCCATTCGCATGGATATTATTATAGAGAAGAATAGCCAGAAGACCGATGAAGATAATCGAATCGAGTCTGTTGCGGCGGCGCAGGTTGACCCGCAGGCGCGTTTTGCCATTGCGTGTGCCCATGATGAATTCGTCATAGATAGCGTAGGCAAGTAACAGGAGGGTAAAGAGGGCGAGGACGATATCGGTTACAGACATGAAAACTCCGGCTTACAGCCATCAGGCCAAAACAAAATGAAAATCACAAAGACATCAATAGCAGACATAAAAAAACCGGGGGAAAATTTCCCCCGGTTTTGAAGGTTATCAGAGACCTAACAGGCCAATCCAGTAACCGAAGATACCGATGGCAAAGAAGCCAACGATGATCCACAACGCATTCACTTTCTTACGCAACAGCCACATGCAACCGAAGGTCAGCAGCAATGGCACCAGACCCGGCATCAGTTGGTCCAGAATACTCTGTACCGTGGTGACGGTGGTATGGCCCGTCTGGTCAGTGATTTTCGACACCACCAGCGGAATGTTAACGTGCGTCCATTTGTTAACCAGCGCCCCCATGACAAAGAGGCCGAGAATAGACGCCCCCTCAGTCAGTTTTTGCAGGAAGCCGCCGCCCATATCGTTAACGATATCGACACCTTTTTTGTAGCCATAAGACACACCGTAGTAGCGGGTCAACAGGCGTACAAGGTTAAACAGAACGAAGAACAGCAACGGACCCAGCAGACTGCCGGTCATGGCGATACCCGCCCCCAATGCAGCAAACACCGGACGCACAGTACCCCAGAAGATCGGGTCACCCACACCGGCCAGAGGCCCCATCAGACCGACTTTCAGGCCGTTGATGGCCGCGTCGTCGATAGGTGCACCATTGGCACGCTGTTCTTCCATCGCCAGCGTCACACCCAGAACCGGGGCAGCAACGTAAGGATGGGTATTGAAGAATTCCAGGTGGCGTTTGATGGCCGCTTTACGGTCATCGTTATTCTCAGGATACAGACGACGAATTGCAGGCACCATACAGAAGCAGAAGCCTAACGCCTGCATACGTTCGAAGTTCCATGACCCCTGGAAAAGGTTGGAGCGCATAAACACACCGCGAATATCGCTGGCCGTGAGTTTTTTAACTTCAGTTTTATCAACCATGTCCTTCACCCTTAATCCAATTCGTTATCGAGATCGTTAACACCCGGTGCCGCCGCCGCTTGCGCGGATTTGTTGTATTTCGGGCTCAACTGGATGTAAAGAACCGCCATCACCACACCAATCACACCCAGTGCAACCAGGTTGAAGTTGGTGAATGCAGCAGTCACGAAACCGAGGTAGAAGAATGGCATCAGATAGCCAGCACGCATCATGTTAATGACCATGGCATAACCTACCACGACGATCATACCACCGGCGATGTTCAGACCGTTGGTGACCACTTCCGGGATAGATGCCAGCAAGTCATGAACAATCGCAGTACCCACGGAAACAGCAACAATCACGGCAGGGATGGCGATACGCATTGCCTGCAGAACCAGTGCTGAAACGTGGATCCAGCTAATCGCGTTCAGATTCCCTTTTTCAGCCGCTTTATCCGCTGCGTGCTGGAAGGCGACGGTGATGGTACGAACGATGATGGTTAATACCTGGCCTGCTGCTGCCAGCGGGATCGCCAGTGCGATACCCGCGCCGACGGATTGTCCGCCTGCGATAACCAGAATGGTAGAAATGATAGAGGCGAGGGCGGCATCTGGCGCGACAGCAGCACCGATGTTCATCCAGCCAAGTGCGATCATTTCCAGAGTACCGCCGATGATGATCCCGGTTTTCACATCACCAAGAACAAAACCGATCAAGGTACAGGCGACTAACGGACGGTGAAACTGAAATTCATCCAGGATCGAACCCATCCCGGCAATACATGCAACAATAAATATCAGCACAATTTGTAGTGTGGTGATCTCCATTGCACTTCTCCTATGACCAAAGGACGCTGAGTATAAACAGGCACACCAGACAGATAACGTTGAGGGAATCTGCCAACAGCAATGCGCTTATTAATTCATTTTATTAATGAGATCCATCATCTTGAGGCGTGAGTCAGTAGAGACTTTGCGCACTTCAAGTTCGATACCTTTTTCATTCAGTTTCCTGAATGCTTCGATATCTTTTTCGTCGACAGACACGGCGTTATTCACCTGAGTTTTGCCCTGACGGAAGGCCATACCCCCGATATTTACGGAGGTAATGTTCACACCTCCTTCAACCAGACGTAAAACATCTGTCGGGTTAGTGAACAGCAACATAACGCGGTCACCCGCGTATTTTGGGTTATCCCAAACACGGATAGCTTTCGCAACATCGACAACGTGTGCGGTAACACCAGGAGGGGCAACCTGAGTGAGCAACGTTTTACGCACGGTATCGGCAGCCACTTCGTCGCTGACAACAATAATGCGGGTCACGTTGGTTTCTTTGGTCCAGCGGGTCGCGACCTGGCCATGGATCAAACGATCATCGATTCGGGCAAGGCCGATCTTCATATGATCGTTCGGGCCGGCAGGTTGCACCGGAGCGGCTGCTTTCGGCGCCGGAGCGGCGGCAGGGGCTTGAGCTGCAGGTTCCGGTGTTTTCAGCGCTTTTACGCCGATACGCCCCGTTTCCACTGCAATGGCGACCAGTTCTGCAAAAGAAGGGTTGTCATCGCGGGCCATGAAAGTCTCTGCCAGCATCGGGATGTTAACACCGGTGACAACTTCGTAATTTTCTTTATCGACAACAATACGGCTGGCGGCATTGAACGGGCTGCCACCCCAGGTGTCGACCAGGAAAAGGACGCCGTTGCTGGTGTCTAAACCGCCCAACTTTGCCGTGTACTTTTCGATCAGGGTTTCGGCGTTCTCGCCGGGAACGAAATCAATAAAGGCGACATTATCCTGTTCACCTAAAATCATTTCCGCTGTTTTCAGCAACTGCTCAGCCGCTGACCCGTGCGTGCCGATGATAATAGCAATACTCACTCGCTACCTCCTCTGTTAACTCTCGGAAAGAGTTATGCACATAAGTAATGGTGCTGATGATATCCGCCCGTTTTTATTCCTGAGGCGGACAGGGCATTCCCTGCTTCCTGACTTTCCTTAATTTCTGATAAGACTGCAAAACTGTAAAATGGCAGAACCTCATCGGGTTGTGCGACGTGATTTATTTTAGTGTGCGAAAAAATAATTTTTGTGACGACTGTCCGTTATTGAAAGACGTATTGTGAATACGGTTTCACATTGCACATTAAAACAGCATAGATGTTTCAAATTGATGCCGGAGGTAAAAAAACACTCTTTCTTCACATAATCATTCCTGATAGAGTGATTTTCCGAATAATTGAACAGGAGTACCGGGCCTCAGCCCACCCTATGGACTGTCACCGACGTCGCTATCCTTCGCTTTTTCACCTCATTTTTACTGGCAAATCTGCCCCGATGGGCCTGATTTCTGCCGCACTGAAACCGCTTTCATCTGCTTTTTATGCAGCCCATACCTCCGGACGGTCATCTGACAGCCTGGTGTATCGCGTTTTCGTGCGTCTTTTTTCTTTAACTCATTGCGGAGTCTGATATGGAATTTTTGATGGACCCTTCAATCTGGGTCGGTTTGCTGACGCTTGTCGTGCTGGAAATTGTTCTGGGCATCGATAACCTGGTTTTCATCGCGATTCTTGCCGATAAACTGCCGCCGAAGCAGCGTGATAAAGCCCGTATTATCGGCCTCTCGCTGGCATTGGTCATGCGTTTAGGTTTGCTGTCACTGATTTCCTGGATGGTGAAACTGACCACACCGCTGTTCAGTATTGCGCAATTTAGTTTCTCAGGCCGCGATCTGATCTTGTTAGTCGGGGGGATATTCCTGCTTTTTAAAGCCACTACCGAGCTGCATGAGCGGCTGGAAGGGCATGACGGGCAGGGCACACCGAACCGAGGCTACGCCAGTTTCTGGGCAGTAGTGGCGCAGATCGTGGTGCTCGACGCGGTATTCTCGCTGGACGCGGTGATCACTGCGGTGGGTATGGTGAATAATCTGGCCGTGATGATGACTGCGGTAGTGATCGCGATGGGCGTGATGCTGCTGGCGTCCAAATCACTGACTCGCTTCGTGAATAACCATCCGACCGTGGTGGTGCTGTGTCTCAGCTTCCTGCTGATGATCGGCCTGAGTCTGATTGCTGAAGGCTTCGGATTCCATATTCCGAAAGGTTACCTGTACGCTGCAATTGGTTTCTCCATCCTGATTGAATTGTTCAACCAGATTGCGCGCCGTAACTTCCTGAAAAGCCAGTCCAGTCGCCCGATGCGTGAACGTACAGCGGAAGCCATTCAACGACTGATGGGCGGAAAACGCCGGCATGAGCATGAAGATGAACCTGATGGCGATGTCGTGCCGGTCAGTGAAACCTTTGCTGAAGAAGAACGGCATATGATCACCGGCGTACTGACGCTGGCGTCACGTTCCCTGCGCAGTATCATGACGCCACGTACCGAAATTTCCTGGGTAGACTGCGAGAAGTCGCCGGATGAAATCCGCAGTCAGCTTCTCGATACACCGCACAGTTTGTTTCCGATTTGCCGTTATTCGCTGGATGATGTGATCGGTGTGGTACGCGCGAAAGACCTGCTGGTGGCGCTGGAAAACGGTGAAAGCATTATTGCTTTTGCGGAAAGAACGCCGCCGATTGTGGTGCCGGAAACAATGGATGTCATCAAACTGCTGGCGGTTTTGCGCAAAGCCAGAGGGCTTCTGGTGATGGTCAGTAATGAATTTGGTGTAATTCAGGGGCTGGTGACGCCGCTGGACGTACTGGAGGCTATCGCAGGCGAATTCCCGGACGAAGATGAAACACCGGACGTCGTGGCTGATGGTGATGCCTGGATTGCTAAAGGCGGAACGGATTTACACCTGTTGCAACAAATTCTGGACGTCAAAACGTTGGTGAATGCGGACGACGACTTTGCTTCTCTTGCCGGGCTGCTGCTGTCGAAATCAGGCCAGATGCCGGTTGTGGGGGAAGTGATTGAAATGGCATCACTGCACTTTGAAATCCTTGAAGTGTCGGAATACCGTATTGAACGGGTGCGTATCAGGCATCTGACATCCGACGAAAAATGGGATGAAGACCAGTAACGGGGATTTATTTCGGGATGTAAAACGGCGACTCAGGTCGCCGTTTTTTTGCGTCGGATAAAACTGTTTTTCGTCTTCAGGTCGGATCTGTCTTATCCTGCAATTCCATGTTCTGCTTTGATTTTTTATACCGCTCAAGCCAGATCGGGAACACATCAATAGGCATCGGGCGGGCAAAATAATAGCCCTGTAAGGAGTCAACCCTGCGCTCACGCAGATAATCCACCTGCTCACGGGTTTCCACACCTTCGGCAATCAGCTTCAAATTGAGGCGCTGCGCCAGCGTGATGATGGTATCCGTGACGGTTGCGTTAATCGCATCCGTGCCAATTGAAGCCGTAAAAGCCTGATCGATTTTCAGCACATCGGGATTAAGGGTTTTTAAATAGCTCAGTGAACTGTGGCCTGTCCCGAAATCATCAATGGCCAGCAGAATTCCCATTTCTTTTAATTGTGAAATTTCGGCAGCACGTAATTCCTGTAACCGTGTCCGCTCCGTCAGTTCCAGCATGAGAGAAACTGATGGCTGCGCCGGAAGCCACAGCTTTCGGATGTCATCAACAATTTCCATATTCGTGAAGTGCTGTGCTGCAACATTGATACTGACGTAAAAACCCGGCGTTGCAGGAAAGACTGACAAATTTTCAGCCACTGTCTTAATAAGATAGCGTGTCAGCGCAATGATTAAGCCGTGCTGTTCAGCCAGAGGGATAAATACGTCAGGCGATACCCATTCCTGACGGCGGTTCTTCCAGCGCATCAGCGTTTCCACCCCGATACAGCGGCCGTCCGTGCTGTTGATAATGGGCTGGCAATAGACTTTAAACTCGCGCTTGGAAATGCCGTGGCTGATCGGATAAGCCAGGCTGATGCGGCTGCCTGAGAACAGATAAACGGCTGTTGCTGTCAGCAGGCTTATCAGAACTGACAGCGGCAGATGTGAAAAGAGTTCCTTCCATGCCAGGGTGCTGGCTTGATCTCCATAAATAGAGACCGAAAAATCATATTTTCCCGAGCGGACACTCAGCAGAGGCGGTTGCGGCAAGGCGCTGGAACTGGCGATGGCCTTTTTGCCGTATTCGAGATTTCGCTGCCCGACGTTGAGGACTATGTGGCTGGCATAAGGCGGTTGGGGTTCCAGCAGGAAATTCGACAAGATGCCGATGTTATAGATAAACAGTTCGCCGTTAAGATTATCCGGTGCCGCCGGATGCCATAAAACCAGCGTCGGTGTATCGACACGGCTCCATTTCGACGCGCGTAACTCAAGCTGGGTTTTGCCTTGTGCGAACGCAGGCAGGGTGTCGTTAAAATTCAGATCCAGCGAACCTACCAGGCTTGAACAAGTAATAATGCCGTTGCTGACGAGACTGATTGAACGCAATGTTTGCATCCGTGCAACGGTTTGTTGCAACAAGGGCTGCAGCACGTTACAGCTGAGCGTGGTATCGAAAGGCATTACTTTGCCGGCCGGAGATGCGGGCTCAAGCAATTTTTCCAGTTTTTCAACGGTGTGAAACGCTACCCGCTGCTGATCTTTGGCGATAACCTGAGCTTGTTCGTAGATACGAATGCCCAGCGTGAGAAGCAGCGTACATATTCCCATCGCACTGGCGAGCGCAATGCGATAGTAACGATATTTCGCAAGTCCGGTCTGGGAGAACAGCATCGTTCTAATCCTTTTATCCCGTGTTAAATGCAGGCTCAAAATTATTATTTTTAAAGGGTTACCGATGCGTAACAGCCATTTCGTTTTTATAGAGAGTCGCTGTAAATCGTCTGCCGCCCGGCCTGAGTTGCAGCAAACTCCGTATATTTCTCTGTTCAAATCAAAAAAATAGTGCAGGTGACAGTGTCACTTGGGTTTTTCCTGGCCATTTCCGACATTTAGCAGATGTAATAAGAAGAGGTTCGGACTGGGAAAAACAGGCGGAAATCAGCATGCCGTACCTGCAGGGTATAATGCAAGTCTCACTACCCTTTTTTATTGATAATACAACGGGTTGTTGTTAGCGAAGGTTTTATTGCTGCTGGCTACCCGCCAGGGGGTATTTCCTGTGGTAAGCAGGTCGAAAATTATACAACCTGAACATACCGCAGGAAAATCTCATTTTTGACCGAATCAGTCGCACTGAACCTTAATCGCCAGACCCCCGCGTGAGGTTTCCCGGTATTTGGAATTCATATCCTTACCGGTTTCATACATCGTCTCAATGACTTTATCCAGTGAAACTCTCGGCTCACTGGTACGGCGTAACGCCATTCTGGCAGCGTTAATGGCTTTTACTGACGCGATAGCATTGCGTTCTATGCAGGGCACCTGAACCTGTCCGGCAACCGGGTCACAGGTTAATCCCAGATTATGTTCCATACCAATTTCGGCCGCGACACACACCTGTTCCGGGCTGCCGCCCAACAATTCCGTCAGGCCTGCCGCCGCCATTGAACAGGCTACCCCGACTTCACCCTGACAGCCGACTTCTGCGCCTGAAATCGATGCGTTCATTTTATACAAGATACCGATAGCGCCGGAAGTCAGGAAATAGCGCAGATAAATGTCCGGACTGACCGACTGAATGAACTGGTCATAATACGCCAGCACCGCAGGCACAATGCCGCATGCGCCATTGGTTGGTGCCGTCACGACACGTCCGCCTGCCGCGTTTTCTTCGTTAACCGCGAGGGCAAACATATTCACCCAGTCGATCACGTTCATCGGATCACTGGAGAGTTTATCGTTAGACACCAGCATCCGGCGCAGGGCAGAAGCCCGACGCGGTACCCGCAGCGGGCCGGGCAGAACGCCTTCGGTGTTCAGGCCGCGATCAATACAGGCCTGCATGGTGTGCCAGATTTTCTCAAAATACTGCTCAATGTCCTGCTTACTGTGCTGCGCCAGCTCATTCTTCATCATCAGACCGGATAATGACAATCCGGTTTCTTTACATTTTGCCAGCATTTCGCTGGCCGAATTAAAGCTGTAGGGCACGGTCACTTCATCCAGCACCGGCTGACCGAAATGCTCGTCATCAACGATAAAGCCGCCGCCGACTGAGTAATAGGTCTTGCTGTAAATCATTTTGTCGCCAGCAAAAGCGTGAATCTGCATGGCGTTTTCATGGCGTGGCAAATTCTCCCCGCGGAACACCATACCGGTATCGCGTGGGAAATCGACTTCATGGTGGGTTCCGCCCAGCGGCAGGCGCTCTCGTTGCTCAACGTCGCGGATAAAATGGGGAATGCCGTCGATGTCGACGGTATCTGGCTGGTTACCCGCCAGACCTAAAATAATGGCGATATCAGTGTGGTGGCCTTTACCGGTGAGTGACAAAGAACCAAAAACGTCCACGGCGACACGCGTAACGGCAGGCATCATGCCCTTTTCCAGCAGATCATCAGCGAACTGTTTCCCTGCTTTCATCGGGCCCAAAGTGTGGGAACTGGAAGGGCCAATCCCGACCTTGAACATGTCGAAAACGCTAATCACGTCGAATACTCCTGTAATAGATTGCGGCAGGGAACGGGATCCCTGGCTTCCATAAATGAAAAAACATCAGAGACTGTCTTTATGGACGGGTCTCTTATTCCTATGGATAGACTTATAGTTTAAAAGGGCTGAGAGGCAAAAGTTTCATTTTTCGCATGAAATAAACTTATTTGATGCAAAAGTGTGATCGAAATGTAATCAGCGGGCTCAGGCTTCAACCTGCCGGGCCAACTGACGAATGATTCCCGCCGTCAGTCCCCAGACAAATTGCTGCTGATACCAGGATAGATACACCCGGTGATGAATGCCTCGGCGGTGAATATCCAGAGGGTAATAACGTGTCAGATCAAACGCTTCCCGCAACGGCATTTCAAACAATTCGGCAACTTCATCTTCAGCCGGATGTAGCGGAACATCCACAGGCAGCAGTCCGATAACCGGTGTGACCTGGAAACCGCTGCTGCTGTCCTGCGGTGATAATGTTCCTAATACATAAACCTGTTCAGGCGGGATCGCGACCTCTTCATGTGCTTCACGTAATGCGGTCGCAATAATGGATGCATCGGTCGCATCTGCTGCACCCCCCGGAAACGCTACCTGACCAGGGTGTTTACGCAACTGATCGGCGCGGCGCGTCAGTAAAAGGGTGGGTTCCGGACGGCAGATAATCGGTATCAACACAGCAGCATGGCGGGTTCCGCGCAAGGCTGCAGCGGGCCTGCGCGGCGGCTGCAACTGAAAACGCAGAATGAAATCTTCCACAGCAGGTGAAAACGTCGGTAAGGGCGTGTGTTGTGCCTGCAGCGTCACGGCTGTATGTCTCCTAATTCGGGCAGAATACGGGCGATTTTATCAAAAGTTTCCTGATATTCCGCCTGTTCCTGACTGTCTGCGACGATCCCGCCGCCCGCCCAGCAGTAAATTTTACCCTGCGCGGTGAGCAGCGTGCGGATGGTAATGTTGCTGTCCATCGTGCCGCAGCAGCTCAGATACGCAATGCTGCCGCAATAGCCGTTGCGCCGTTGTGGTTCAAGTTCCTCAATGATTTCCATGGCGCGTACTTTGGGTGCACCGGTAATCGAGCCGCCGGGGAAACAGGCACGCAGCAAGGCGCTGGCGTGACAGGTTTCCGGCAAACGTGCGGTGACAGTGCTGACCAGATGGTGTACGGCGGGGAAGGGCTCGACTACGAACAGTTCCGGGACCCTTACACTGCCGGGTATCGCCACGCGACCAATATCATTACGCAGCAAATCGACAATCATCAGGTTTTCGGCGCGATCCTTTTCCGATGCGGCCAGCCGTTCTGCCTGCCGTGCATCCTCAGTCGGATCTGCGCAGCGGGGCATAGTACCTTTAATTGGCCGGGTCTGGATCTGCCCGTCTTTAAGCCAGATAAAACGCTCAGGTGAAAGGCAAAGAACGGCATTTTCCGCGAGACGCAGAAATGCGGAGAAAGGGGCACGGTTAGCCTGACTGAGGCGCAGGAAAGCCTGCCATTCGTCGCCACTGTATTCTGTTGAAAACCGTTGCGCCAGGTTAATCTGGTAGCAATCACCGCTGTGAATGTATTCATGAATCTTACGGAATTTTTCACCGTATTCCTCACGGCACATATTCGCCCGCCATGGCGCATGTAAACGGAAAAATGCCCGGGGAGCAGCGGGGCGCTGATACTCTGTCAGCCAACCTAAACGTTCAGAAATGTCACCGTGACAAATCAGCGTCAGACGCTGTAAATGGTGATCAGCAATCAGGGCCCAGTTATAAATCCCCACCGCCATATCCGGCAGGTTAATATCCCGCGCAGCCGTTTCCGGCAGTGTTTCTATACGACGTCCCAGATCATAACCAAACAGGCCCAGTGCACCGCCCAGAAAAGGAAAATCTGCGGTACGTTCTGCCTGTAAACCGGCTACCGTCAGTTGCTCTTCCAGTAATGCAAACGGATCTTCTTCCCGCGTTTCGGTCATGCCGTTGTGCTCAATCTGTGTTATCGCGCCACGTGTGGTGAGCGTGATCAGCGGATCGGCGACCAGAATATCGAAACGATTATGCTGATGCTGTGCCGAACCGGAATGCAGCAACATGGCCCATGGCAAAACTGAAAGCGGCGCAAACCCTTCAGTTAATGCGTCGGGCTGATAGGGTAGTGAATGGAAAACAACGGGCTGAGCGGATTGCATGACGGATACGGGTTTCTCTGGCGCAATGACGTATTTTCTCGGATCCTAACACAGATCGGCCTGCCTGAAAGCAGCGCAGGCGATTTGCGTTAATAAGGCGTATACTGTGCAACCCCGCCCTGCGCGGGCTTTCATTATCACCCGTACAACAGGACACTCCCATGCTGACAGGTATGCCTTCATTATCACATCATGAACAAGAACAGGCCGCCGATCGTATCCGCCAGTTAATGGAAACCGGTATGAGCAGCGGCGAAGCCATTGCGACCGTAGCAGAAGAAATTCGCGAAACGCATAAAGGCGACCGTGTGACCGTCATTTTTGATGACGAAGACGAATAAGTACTGAGCCGGGGGAGCTTCTTTCCCGCAAAGAAAAACCGGACCCTTTTCAGGCGTCCGGTTTTTTTTCATCTCAGCGTCGGAAATGGCTTAGCCTTTAACGACTACCGCAGCCGCAGCCTGTTTGGCCTGTTCCACGGCGTCCTCAACGTTGTCCGCAATTGCCAGCGCCACACCCAGACGACGCTTGCCGCTGATTTCCGGCTTACCGAACAGACGGATCTGGTTGTAACCGGTCAGTGCATTTTCCAGGCCGGTAAACGTCACGTTGCTGCTGGTCAGTTCCGGCAGAATAACGGCAGAAGCGGAAGGGCCGAACTGGCGGATATGGCCCACCGGCAGGCCGAGGAATGCGCGCACATGCAGGGCGAACTCTGACAAATCCTGAGAAATCAGCGTCACCATACCGGTGTCGTGCGGACGGGGGGATACTTCGCTGAAGATCACATCATCGCCACATACAAACAGTTCAACGCCAAACAGACCTTTACCGCCCAGCGCTTTTACGACTTTCTCGGCGATATCCCTGGCGCGTTGCAATGCCAGATCTGTCATTTGCTGCGGCTGCCAGGATTCGCGGTAATCGCCGTCTTCCTGACGGTGTCCGATAGGAGCACAGAAATGAATGCCGTCCACGGCGCTGATAGTCAGCAGGGTGATTTCAAAATCAAATTTCACCAGACCTTCAACAATGACACGTCCGCCGCCTGCACGGCCGCCTTGCTGGGCGTAATCCCACGCCGGCTGCAACTGATCAGCCCCGCGGATCAGGCTCTGACCTTTGCCTGAAGAACTCATTACCGGTTTGATAATACACGGGTAGCCGATGGCGTCGATCGCCTGACGGAAAGAGGCTTCATCATCAGCAAACTGATAAGTGGAGGTGGGCAGATTCAGCGTTTCGGCTGCCAGACGACGGATGCCTTCGCGGTTCATGGTCAGGCGGGTTGCTTCAGCACAAGGCACGACGTTGTGGCCCCGTTTTTCCAGCTCGACCAGCATGCTGGTGGCAATCGCTTCGATTTCTGGCACGATAAAATCAGGGCGTTCGCTTTCGATAACCTGTTTCAGTGCATCGCCGTCCAGCATGTTAATAACATGGCTGCGATGGGCAACCTGCATCGCAGGTGCATCGGCGTAGCGATCAACTGCAATCACTTCCAGACCAAGACGCTGGCATTCAATTGCCACTTCTTTGCCCAGTTCGCCAGAGCCTAATAACATGACGCGGGTGGCGCCGGTGCGCAGTGCAGTACCAATGGTTAACATAGCTTCGTACCCAGATCTGTGTGAGGGAAAATAAGAATTTCGGTGCAAAGTATATCTGAAATTATTGCCAGCGAAAACGATTGCGCAGTGCCATTGATTGATTCAGGCGTGGAATAAAAGCGGAATTTACAGGATTTTTTTAGCCATTTTCTGTCGGTTAAGGCAGCCGGCGGGCGTCTCTGTTATCATTTAGCCAAACCATGGCGCCAGGCTTCCTGCCGCTGCCCCGATTTTTGCCTCACATAAAGAGTTATCGCCTTGAGCACGCATTCCTTTTCTGCCCTGACATTGCCCGCTGAGCAACTTTCTAACCTGAATGAACTGGGTTACACCGAAATGACCCCGATTCAGGAAGCATCATTGCCCGCCATCCTGCAGGGGCAGGATGTCCGCGCCAAAGCCAAAACCGGCAGCGGTAAAACAGCCGCTTTCGGTATCGGTTTACTGAACAGCATTATTGTTTCGCAGTTTGTTGCTCAGGCGCTGGTGCTGTGTCCGACACGTGAACTGGCCGATCAGGTCAGCAAAGAATTACGCCGTCTGGCGCGTTTTACCCAAAACATCAAAATCCTCACTCTGTGCGGCGGTCAGGCTATCGGGCCACAGCTTGAATCGCTGGTCCATCCGCCACACATTGTGGTGGGTACGCCGGGCCGTATTCAGGAGCACCTGCGTAAAGGCACGCTGAAACTGGACGAACTGAAAGTGCTGGTGCTGGATGAAGCGGACCGTATGCTGGATATGGGTTTTAGCGAAGATATTGAAGATGTGGTCAGTTATACACCGCAGGATCGTCAGACGTTGCTGTTTTCAGCTACCTATCCCGACGGTATTGAGCGTATCAGTTCTAAATTCCAGCGTCAGCCGTTGAAAGTAGAAATCGAAGGCGAAGATGACATTGCGGATATCCAGCAGATTTTCATCGAAGCCGACAAACATCAGCGTTTATTGCTGCTGGCCGCCGTGCTGTATCAGCATCAGCCTGCTTCCTGCGTAGTGTTCTGTAACACTAAACGCGACTGTCAGGAGGTGTGTGACGCCCTGACAGCGAAAGGCATCAGCGCCCTGGCGCTGAACGGCGACCTTGAGCAGCGCGACCGCGACCGCGTACTGGTGCGGTTCTCCAACGGCAGTTGCCGCGTACTGGTGGCGACAGACGTTGCCGCGCGCGGGCTGGATATCAAACAGTTGGGTCTGGTCATTAATTACGAACTGTCTTTCGACCCGGAAGTTCATGTTCACCGCGTGGGCCGTACCGGCCGTGCAGGCACCCGCGGACTGGCAGTCAGCCTGGTCACGCCGCAGGAGATGCCGCGTGTGACAGCGCTGGAAGATTATACGCGTCAGCGCTTTACCTGGCAGCCAGCCGCTCAGGCCCTGGCCGCGGCCCCGGTGGCGCTTGACCCTGAAATGGCAACGTTATGCATTGACGGTGGCCGTAAAGCCAAAATCCGCCCCGGTGATATTTTGGGCGCGCTGACCGGTGATGCCGGGCTGACCGCCGCTGAAGTAGGAAAAATTGATATGTTCCCAGTTCACGCTTACGTTGCGATTCGTCAGAAGAGCGCGAAGAAGGCGTTGCAACGTTTGCAGGAAGGGAAGATCAAAGGCAAAAACTGCAAAGCCATTATCTTGCGTTAACAGCGTTTCTTTTCGCTTTATGTCGGGCGTCTTATTGTTAATGTTGTGTTATTGCCTTGTTGAGGATTATATTAACTAACGCACATTATGACCATGCGTTATGTAGGGATATTGTCCGGCAGGGTCAACTGAATGAACGACAAAGACTGGGAAGACGAACGATGAAAAAGATAATCTTGGGCGTTGTGGTCGCAGCGGCAGGCATGAGCGGGCTGAGCCAGATTGCGCAGGCTGATGAGCCTGAAGTGAGAACGGCAACCGTAACGCCTTGTTCCACGGCAACCAAAGAGGATGTGGCTGCTCTGGTTAAACGTGATTTCCTGCAAAACCGTATCCCGCGCTGGGATGCAGATAAAAAAGCGCTTGGGACGTCCACGCCGGTGGCCTGGGTGGTGACTGACAGCATCAGCGGCAGTAATGCAAAATGGAATGTCCCGTTAACCGTGCGCGGTGATCACACAGATAAAACCTACCAGGTAACCCTTAACTGCCAGATAGGCGAAATCAGCTATAGCGCGCCGTTATAGCCGGTATTAAGGCTCTGATTGCGTCCGTGATTTCTTCGCGGACGCATTATTTCCCCTGCATCGACGTCTCTTGGTTTCCCCGTCTAAACCTGTCACTCTTATCACACCACAAAGAGGACAAAGAGATCCCGAGATGATGACACCTCCAAAGGCTGAAAAACGCCCGCAAATTTTGAGCGTCCACGGCGATGACCGTGTCGATAATTATTACTGGCTGCGTGATGATGACCGCGCCGATCCTCAGGTTCTGGCTTATCTGACGGCCGAAAACGAATTTACCGGGCTGGCCATGCAACCGCATCAGGCATTGCGCGAAACCCTGTACGGCGAAATGGTTGCACGCATCGCGCAACAGGATCATTCCGTTCCCTACGTCAAACATCGTTACCGCTATCAGACCCGTTATGAGCCGGGCAACGAATACGCCATTTATCTGCGCCAGCCTGCAGCAGAATATGAAAATTGGAGCACGCTGATCGATGGTAATGAGCGGGCCAAAGACAGCGAGTTTTACACGCTGGGCGGTCTCGATATCAGCCCTGATAATCAGCTGATGGCGGTGGCGGAAGATTTTCTTTCCCGCCGCCAGTATGACATCCGCATCAAAAAGCTCGATGATGAAACCTGGACGGAGGATCTGCTGAAAAACACCTCCGGCAGCAGTGAGTGGGCGAACGATTCACAAACGCTGTATTACGTCCGCAAACATAAGAAAACCCTGTTGCCGTATCAGGTTTACCGGCACGTGATCGGCACCGATCCGAAAACTGACAAGCTGGTATATGAAGAAAAAGACGATACGTTTTACGTCGGACTGGATAAAACCACGTCAGAAAAATATATCCTGATCCATCTGGACAGCACCACAACCTCAGAGATACTGCTGCTCGATGCCGATGATCCGCAGGCTAAACCACAGGTATTCCTCTCGCGCCGTAAAGATCATGAATATGCTCTCGATCATTACCTCGGGCATTTTTACATCCGCTCTAATAAAGATGGCAAAAACTTCGGCTTATATAAAAGCGAAGACGGTGTCGAAGCCCGCTGGCAAACGCTGATTGCGCCGCGTATCGAAGTGATGCTTGAAGGCTTCAGCCTGTTCCGTGACTGGCTGGTGGTGGAAGAACGCCATCAGGGACTGACGCAGTTGCGTCAGATTCACTGGAAAACAGGGGAAGAAAAATCGCTGGCATTTGACGATCCGACCTATACCACCTGGCTGGCGTATAACCCCGATCCGGACACCGTATTGCTGCGCTATGGTTATTCTTCAATGACTATGCCGAGCTCACTGTTTGAACTCGATCTGGATACGCATGACCGTACGTTGCTCAAGCAGCAGGAAGTGAAAGATTTTGATGCGGCAAATTATCGTAGCGAACGTGTCTGGGTTACGGCCCGTGACGGAGTGAAAGTCCCGGTGTCACTGGTGTATCGCCGTGAACTGTTCAAGCCGAATGAAAACCCGTTACTGGTTTACGGTTACGGATCCTATGGCAGCAGTATGGATCCGGCTTTCAGCGGGAGCCGCCTGAGTTTACTCGACAGAGGATTTGTTTTCGCACTGGCGCACATCCGCGGTGGCGCAGAACTGGGCCAGCAATGGTATGACGATGGCAAGCTGTTCAATAAACTTAACACATTCCATGACTTCATTGATGTGACCAAAGAACTGGTCGCGGAAGGCTACGGTGACGCCGGACAGGTTTACGCCATGGGTGGCAGTGCGGGTGGATTGCTGATGGGGGTGATCGTTAATCAGGCGCCAGAGTTGTATCACGGCATTGTAGCGCAGGTGCCGTTCGTTGACGTGGTGACCACCATGCTTGATGAATCCATTCCCCTGACCACCGGTGAATATGACGAGTGGGGCAACCCGAACGACAAAGCATATTATGATTATATGCTGCAATACAGCCCGTATGATCAGGTTCGCGCACAGGCCTATCCGCATATGCTGGTCACCACCGGCTTGCATGATTCGCAGGTACAATACTGGGAGCCAGCAAAATGGGTAGCAAAATTACGCGAGCTCAAAACCGACGATAACCTGTTGTTAATGCATACCGATATGGATTCCGGCCACGGCGGGAAATCCGGACGATTCAAAGCTTACGAAGATATCGCGCTGGAATATGCTTTTGTGCTCGCCCTGGCAGACAACGCCTCTGTGGGCTGAAGTATGAAGGGGAAATAAAAAAACCCGCTCTCGGCGGGTTTATTCTACGAAGTCCATTGTTAAGCAGAAGCTTTCTTGGCTTTTTTCTCAGCCTTTTTTTCGGCCGGGGTCTTCAGTGGCTTTTTCTTCGCATTTTTTTTGCTATCCATTCCTTTACTCATATTCGCCTCTCTTAAAGCTGGTGGATTGGGTTGCTCTGCTATTTACTGCTTAAACCGCTCCGGTTGCAAGCGTCTTTGTGAATTTTCTTCGCTCCTGCCTGGCTGCTTTATCGATGTTACGGCCGGGGCGGTAAGTGAAACTGCACGATAAGTATGCGAACGGCATGCAAAATAACGATTTTTGCTCATAACATCTTGTCGTGGGCTAGCCGATGCGCTGTTATGAAGATGAATGCACATCAATCAATACACTGGCCAAATAGAACAGGAAATGTCATGCCAAAATTAAAAGGGTTGTATCCGCCCAGGGAAGCTTATGCCAGTGGCATGCTTGATACGGGGGATGGTCACCAAATTTACTGGGAGCGCAGCGGAAACCCGAAAGGCAAGCCAGCAGTATTTCTCCACGGCGGGCCCGGTGGCGGCTGTTCATCGGTACACCGTCAATTGTTTGATCCCAATGATTACGACGTCATGCTGTTTGACCAGCGTGGATGCGGACGCTCAAAACCGCACGCCAGTCTGGAAAACAATACAACCTGGCATCTGGTCGAAGATATTGAGCGTTTGCGTAAAATGGCCAGCGTTGACCAATGGCTGGTGTTTGGGGGTTCATGGGGTTCAACGCTGGCGCTGGCGTATGCTCAGACGCATCCTGAACATGTCAGCGAGATGGTATTGCGTGGGATCTTCACGTTACGTAAGCAGGAGCTGTCCTGGTATTATCAGGACGGGGCTTCCCGTTTCTTCCCGGAAAAGTGGCAACGTATTTTGTCGATTCTTTCGCAAGAAGAACGTAAAAACGTGATTGCTTCTTACCGGGCCCGTCTGACATCCGGCGATCGCGCTGTTCAGCTTGAGGCCGCTAAAATCTGGAGCCTGTGGGAAGGGGAAACCGTGACGCTGCTGCCTGCGGAAGGTGCGGCATCCTTTGGTGAGGACAATTTCGCGCTGGCGTTTGCCCGTATTGAAAACCACTATTTTACGCATCTGGGTTTTCTGGAAAGTGATGACCAGTTGTTGAAAAATGTCGAACGTATTCGCCACATTCCGGCCGTCATTGTGCATGGTCGATATGATATGGCATGCCAGGTGCAAAATGCGTGGGATCTGGCGCAGGTATGGCCGGAAGCGGAGTTGCACATCATTGAGGGGGCAGGGCATTCGTTCGACGAGCCCGGCATTCTCGATCAACTGATCCGTACCAACCAGCGTTTCGCCGCGCGGCGCTAACCTTCCCCTGCGACTCCCGTTTACTTTTGCTTTGGCTCATAAGGTAAGCGGGAGAACTTATGTGATTCCCCGCGATAAAACATCACCCGTTCCCGAAAATAGGTGCGCAGATGCGCAGGCTGCTCGCGTTCAGCCATCTCAGCGACAACCGGCATGTTGTAGCGTTCTTTAAAGGCCACCGCGGAGGCCGCAAGATCGACGTTGATACGATCCATTTCTTCTTTGCTGATTTCAGCCAGATTGATGCTCATAACTGCTTCCTGATGATCGATTTTGCCACATTGTACCCGAGGCTGGGGTCAGCGTGAATATTGCGATTTTGCTTTTATTTCCGCGCAGCTAACAAAGAATGCGGATAATTCTAATGAGTGAATAAGAACCATTCACAAAAGGTAAATGATAAATATCTACAATAAGGCGGGGTAATTAATATCCCAAATAAGAATGATTCCTTTTTAATACGCTTCTGTATGTTAATGATTATCATTTTTGGATATTTTATTTTTTAAAAACACTCATTAAATCAGTGGTTTAAATTAAATTGTTATTGCGGTGAATATTAATGTGAATCGGGTGTTTTTATTTTGTATTGATACGGGCATAATGCAGATAAATAAATCCCCCACCTGCTTTAATTTAATTTATGGAGCCGTGCCGTGCTTAAAAAAGAAATGATTGATCAGCTTAATGAACAGCTGAACCTCGAGTTTTATTCTGCCAATTTATATTTGCAGATGAGTGCATGGTGCAGCGACAAAGGTTACGAAGGTGCCGCTGCTTTCCTGAAACAGCATTCAATGGAAGAAATGGACCATATGCATCGCCTGTTCAAATACGTCAGCGATACCGGTGCTCTGCCTTTGCTGGGGGCGATTGCCGCTCCGCCGGTTGCCTTTGAATCCCTGACCGATCTGTTCAAGCAAACTTACGAACATGAGCAACTGATCACGCAGAAAATCAATGAACTGGCTGATCTGTCCATGACGCTGAAAGATTATTCTTCCTTCAACTTCCTGCAATGGTACGTTGCTGAGCAGCATGAAGAAGAGACGCTGTTCAAATCTGTCCTTGATAAACTGGCACTGGTCAGCAATACCGGTAACGGTTTGTTCTTCGTTGATAAAGATCTCAAAAATATGGTGGCACAAACCCCGGCAGGCTAATTTCCGATCAGGGGTGTCCACAAAAACGCAGAGTGCTTCCGCCTCTGCGTTTTTTTATGTCTTTTTGGCAAACGTTTTACGGCAGTTTGCGCTAAAGTGACGGCGTTATAAATTCATCGTTAAGCAAGCCAAGGAATCATCGTGTTCAAAAAAACCACTTCTCTTTGCCGTGTCCTGACAGTCTCAGCCGTTATGCTGAGCGGATTTATCTCACAGCAAGCTTCTGCTCATGCTCATCTGAAAACGGAAACCCCTGCGGCAGATTCGGTTTTAACCGTCAGCCCGACTGAACTGTCTCTCGGATTCAGTGAAGGCATCGAGCCTGATTTCAGCAAGATCACCCTGACGGATGCCAGCCAGAAAGCGGTTAAAACCGGTAAAATGGCGCTGGCAGCGAATGATAATACTCAGGCCGTTCTGCCACTCTCCGATGCGTTGCATGCGGGAAAATATATTGTTTCGTGGAACGTTGTCTCCGTCGATGGTCATAAAACGCACGGTCAGTACAGCTTCACTGTTAAATAAGCGATGAGCCTGACTGTACTTTTCGTTCTGTGTCGTTTTGCGCATTTTGCTTCGCTGATGCAAATCTTTGGGTTGAGTGTTTTTTGTTCGCTGCTGACACCTGCCGGTTTCTCAGCTGTGTTGCTGCGCAAAAACCAGACCCTGATGATCTGCTCTGCTTTTGTCGCGGCTGTGACTTCGGTCGGTATGCTGGCGATTCAGGCTGCGCTGATGGGCAACGGATGGGGCGATGCGCTGAACCTGAATGTCTGGTTGCTGGTGTTAACAACGGCATTTGGTGAAGTCTGGCGCTGGCATTTATTACTGACGGCCGCGCTGTTGCTGGTGCTTCTGATGGACTGGCTGCCTGTGCGGAATATGCTGATTTTCCTATGCTCATTCGGTTTACTGATGAGCCAGGCATTGGTCGGCCATGCCGCGATGCATGAAGGTATACTTGGGGTTATCCAGCGAAGCAATCATGTGGTGCATCTGCTCAGCGCGGCTTACTGGTTCGGGTGTCTACTGCCGTTACTGACTTGCATGTGGTATACCCGACAGCCTGCGGCAAGGCCGTATGCGCTTGCCACACTTATCCGTTTTTCGCTCTGGGGACAGGCTGCCGTCGCGCTGGTTATCCTTACCGGCATCATCAATACGACCATTATTTTACAGCGCTGGCCGACTGATATGACATCACTTTACCAGCGCCTTCTGGTGGTCAAAGTGTTGATGGTCGGGATGATGGTGGCCGTGGCTGTGTTTAACCGTTACCGGCTGGTGCCATTAATGAGTAAAGATCCCGACAGGGCACAACATTATTTTGTCATGATGACCTGGCTCGAATGGGGGTTGGCGCTGGGTGTTTTACTGCTGGTGAGTGTGTTTGCCACACTGGCACCGCGCTGAACGGGTTATCTGACAGGTATCAGGAATTAAATATCATCGAGGAAAAATCATGAGGAAAACACTGCTAGCCTGCGTGCTGCTGACCTTATCTGCCAGCAGTTTCGCGGCACCCCAGTTGGAAACGATCAGCCGTCTGCAATACGGTAAAACCTGGGCTTTTACCCGTGAAGAAGTGATGCTGCAATGCCGCCCCGGTAATGCGCTGTATGTGATTAACGACAGTACGCTGGCGCAATATCCTCTGAATGATGTGGCGAAAGAGCAGGTCAAAAACCATCAGGTCCAGGCCGTGCCGTTGGAGAAAATCTGGCTTGATGACCCGCAGAATCCGGGACAGAAAATGAGTCTGGCTCCCTTTATTGCCAAAGCGAGATCACTTTGCTGAATGGCCGTGCCGACGATAAATGACTGATGTAACTTCCATGTTTTGCGTATGTTGTCACACAATGAAAATAATACATCATTGTTATTATCACTATGTTTCAAACTGGGTGGAAAATAGCCATCTGTCGTCTACGCTTTAAGTTGTACGGCTTAACCGCCTGCATTAATGCCAACTTTTAGCGCACGGCTCTCTCCCAAGAGCCATTTCCCTAGACCGAATATAGGAATCGTATTCGGTCTTTTTTTATGTTATTGATTTATAAGATAAATTTTCAGTAAAAACGAAAATACACGAAAATTACACGAAATCCTGTATTCGGTCTTTTACAACATCGCGTACTCTTTCCCTCTCGCATCAAGGTATTTGTCCGTCATTTTCTCCGATTTATGCCCCAGTAATTTCCTCGCAAACTCTTTCCCTTTCTCCCTCTCGTACAACCGACCCGCCAGACTCCGGATCTCATGAAATGTCGGGGGGCTATCCTCGAACTCTATTCCTGCAGAACTACGCGCTGTCACAAACTTTTTTGTTAACCCGTCAGGATGAAGAGATCCATCAGGACTGTTTTTCCTTCTTCCTGCGCTGACCATGAAATCTGTGCTGCTTGCCAGCCGGCACCGATCAATTACCGTCCCCAACCGCAAACCAACGCTTTGTAATTCAAGGTCAAGAGGTAGGGATATCATTGCGCCAGTTTTACCCTGGTCTATCAGTAACCTCCCATCCACAACCTGGTCAAAACGCATCAGCGCAATATCCTCTCGCCTCTGGCCGGTGATAAGGGCTAAGTCCATAGATAAACCAAACCATGTCGGCAGCAAATCGGCACTCCGTCTTATTGCGAGGTATTGATCTAATTCCAACCGTTCGCGCTTTACTACAGGCTTTGCGGCACGCGTTGACGTTACTGGATTCTGTTCAATATGCCCCTCGACTATTGCCTCTCGGAAAATATCTGACAACACCGACCGCATGGTGGCCGCCATCGTTTTTTTGTCCTGTGCGACCCAGATCTCGAGAAAATCAGCGATATGCCTTGTTGTGATTTTCCCTAACACCATTCCCCCCATTTTTTCTTCAATAATGGCAATCTGACCCTTTCGTACCTTGTAGGTGTTATCAGCCAGTTTCCGCCGCTTAAATAGGACGTCATAACGCTCCAGCCAAGATTTCATCGTGTACTCGTTGGTGCCCTTCAGCCGCTCTAGTAGGGCGATGGGTGAGAAGCTCTGTTCAATGAAGTTATTTGCCTCTATGGCCTGAGAGATCGCATCCCTGCGCGAAATCTGTCCGAGCGAGAATTCTTTCTTGGTAAGCGGGTTACGCCAGTAATATGACTTGTAGTGGCGGCGATAGGTCAGGTTCTTCGGGAGATTTGCATCATACTTTGTGCTTCGCCGCGTCATTTTTTACTTTCTCCATGAACGCGCTGCGCGCCGGGGAGCTGCTTTGCGCATCTTTAATTTTCTTACCCAACCTCACATCTTTCGGGTTGATGTAGATGGCAGTTGGCTGTACACGGTACTGCCGCCCATGCTTCTCCGGGGCCGGATAAATGTAGCCGTCTCGCGCCCAGCGCCAAAGCGTCTGAATGGACGGCTTATTGCTTTCGTAAGTCGCATCGCTCCATTCTTCTAAGGTCAGAAACTTAGCCATTGGTCATACCTCATTAGGTTGACCGGTCAGCATATTGCCACGCTGACCGGTGCGGTTTTGATTTTCAGAAATCAATGTTAGCGAACGGCCAGGGAGCGAGGGCCGGTTTCAAGGTGTGCGCCTTTAATCTCGGTGCCAGCCTGCAGGGCTTTTTTGAGTTCGTCGCTTTTAACCTTGTTTACGATTTGCGTGTACGATTCTACGAAGTCGTCTGGCAGTGATTCTTCGTCATCAACAACGAGGCGTAATGAACCTTTGCGCGCGCTGAATGTGTTGGTTGCCGTTTTAACACTGTCACTACCGGCGGTGACCATGCAGTCGAGCATATATTTCTTGAGTAGCTCTGCCTGATTGGTCCACATCTTTTTACGTTCAGCCAGGCGTTTGGCCTCCGAGTCGCATTTTTCAACGTTACCAAGGAAATCGCGGACGACGGACATTGTCGCGTCCAGCTTGTCACCAAGCATGCCTTCAAGCCCTTCAAGGGTATCAGCGATCATTTCAGGAGTAAGTTCGCCGTCTTCCGCCAGCGCCTGAAGCTTTTTCATTTCGATGGCTAAATCAATGGTGCGCGTGCTCATGCTTTTTCCCCTTGCTCAGTGAATTTTTTCAGACATTCGGTTTTGATTTCTTCCAGGCGGCGCAGGCGCGTTTCGAGATAACGCGCATGTTCCGTATCGTTGACGGCTTTGGCGTTTTTCAAGTGAACCCCGATAGTGCGGTTAAGGGATGAGGCGATTTTTGTTACCTCGTTGGCAGTAACCGCGCTTTTCATGGTTTCGGTGTTAGCGGCAAATTTCTCATCGAGTTCTTTGCGCAGGCGCACTGTGTCTTCTGCCTTATCACTGGCATTTTTGATGCTGTATTCGATGGCGTTTTCAGCCAGATAATCAGGCATATCGTGCCATCCCAGCCACACGTCTGCAGAGAACCCGAGAACAGACAGTGCTTTTTTGATTGCATCGGTGAGGCTTTTTTTGTGAACCTCGCCGTCAGCGATGATCCCTTTGTTTTGGGATTTGTACATGTAAGGAGTAGAGCCAAATGCCGTTACCTCTCCGCGCACATCGCCCTCAATGGCGTACCAGAAGTTAATCCGGAGCACGTGATTCAGTTCGAATATGAGGGTCCCGTCGGCATCACGTAGCAGGGCATTCCGAATGAATTTCTTGTCCTCATAAATGGCTTCGGACAGAGGGGCGCCGCTAATCATGCGATCTTCAACAATTTCATACCCCCAGCCAGTACCAACAGGGCCAAAGATTTCAGTAGCCCGCATGATCATGTATTCAGAGTTAATGCTGGTGCCAGCGAACCCTGAGCCCGCCAGTGGTTTGGTATAGCGCGGGTCAGTGCTCTGAACCTGTTTCCAGATATGGAGATTTTCAAGCACTGCTTCTGATTTCTCCAACAGACCGCTTTCCAGCGCAGCTGCGCGTTGCCTGAAATCATCCTGAGGAGCGGCCACGGTATTTTCAGGCAATGCAGGTTTTGCCGTTTCTGATGCGGTTTTTTCCTGAACTGTTTCAGTTTTCGGGGCGATTGTTGCGGTTTCTGCCGGTTTTTCAACCGTGCCTTTATTGGTGCGGTCATCAATGTAAAATTTCACTCGCTCAGTAATAAAGGCGATGCGGTCGGACTGGTCAGGGATCCACGACTCAACGACATCAAGTGTCAGATGATGAATTTCGTTCACTTTAAGGAAACTGAATGCATTGCCTGAAAATTCGTAATCCTTAGCGAGCTTATTCACCAGCAAACGCGCACCCAGCCTTTTCTCAGTCAGCAGTTTCGCCATTTCATCTGGAGAAGCGACATCGGTTTTCCCTGTCACCAGATCCCGAATATGGGCCTGCAGCTCGGTAAGCCGTTCTTCGACCACTTCCGTTTTTTCGACTTCATTTGAGGCGCCAGTACCGGCCAGATCTTCAATGGAGAACTGGCCACCACCAAGATTTTGGACCTTTGTAGAGGTTGGCTGATAATCAGGTAACAACGGGTGTCCGTGGAGTTTGCTGCTCACGTAATCGCGACGCGCGTCGGCATCTTCAATAAGCTTCAGGTTTTTATGGCCATCGGCCATGAGCGTCCAGAGTTCACCGCGAGGAATGTCGAGGATCCCCGGAACAACACGCAGCGATGTTGCCCAGCCACGCCACGCCGGGTCACGATCATCTTTCAGGTATTTTGCCTTGCGTATGTCTGACGCTTGCGCTTCATCAGGATTGACGCCCAGTACATGCAGAGCGACTTCAAGATCCAGCGTGTCATACGTGCGCGGCAGTTCAGCGCTGGTTTTAACCGGGTTACGTTCCTCAGGCTTAGCAACCCATTTTTCAGCGAACGTTGCCACGTCTTCAGCGTTATCGAAAGGTGGTAGCTGTGCGTGCATGGTATCAATC
Organism: Rahnella perminowiae; assembly: GCF_019049695.1. Taxonomy (NCBI): domain Bacteria; kingdom Pseudomonadati; phylum Pseudomonadota; class Gammaproteobacteria; order Enterobacterales; family Yersiniaceae; genus Rahnella; species Rahnella perminowiae. The sequence continues at coordinate 394,857 of NZ_JAFMOT010000188.1, read as the reverse complement.
AGGGTTACCACTTTTTCCGGATACATAGCTTTGATAGCCGGAACAACAGACAGACCATCAATGATGGCGCGGGTTTCTTCCGGCGTTTCATCATCCGCCAGAATATCGACAGCGTTAGAGAGCTGCTCAGCGTCCAGTTCGGCGGGAACTGCGCCGTACATCATGATGTAGGCAATACGCTCGCGTATAGGCAGGTCAAAAATCACCTTTGCGCTGGCCAGCGGATCTGTCAGGTCATCCATATCAAGAATGGGAATGCTATCGAAGGTTTTGGTTTCTTCATTCCAGATATTAGTTTCGAGCCACGTATTATCAAATTCACCGACAGAAGGGCGGCTGTTAATATCGGCGGTCAGTTCGCAAACTTTTGGTTTGAAAAAATTATCACTTCCACCAGGCACTGATTCTTCAAGCAGTGTGACAGTTTTCATTTCTGCAAGCTTTGCACTTTTCGCATCAATGCAAATTGCAATTGGCACAGCGCCATTCGCGATGGCTGATTTTTTTGGATAAAAGGCACATATATAAATTGACATTGGTCTAACCTCGCTTACTTATTATCGATAAACTTTAATGACTTTATTTTCTCGTCGATGTCTTTAACCTTCAAATGAGCATCAGCAAGAATTTGGCTTTTCAATTTGCTAAGATTTGCCACCTCCCCATTATCTAAATCTATTTGCGGGACATCTAAAGTAACTTCCTTTGAGCCCAGTAAAGTATATTCACTGCCTATTGAAGATATATCAGTGCCTGAGAATAGAATTGAATAATCATCATTCCATTTTTCTTTATAAGCCATGATAAATATCATTCGCGTAGCCGTTAACGGCAGTTTGGTTTGCATAGTTACCTCATTACGCACTATAATCACGGCGTCCAGTGGTGGAAGCCATTGGTCATACCTCGCTGAGTTCGGTTTGGTCGCTGAACTCGCCGTCGCTGGGACGTTAAGCCGGTAGAACGGCCCGCCAAGTGCGGGCTTTTTTACGTCTGTATTGGGATGAGCCCTACTTTTGGGGCGTTGGTGGGACTCATCTCAATACGGCCGGATAAACCGGCCTGAAAATTAATGCCGCGTCATGCTACTCAGAAGTGATGCCAGCAATAAATCAGCTACCGAGTACTTCGTGGAACTTTCCTCTGCCTGGTCAACCTTCAGATCGTGGGCATGGATAAACGCCGCTTTCACCGCATGACCTGAACAACAGTACTCACCGAGTGTTTTGCCATCAGGTGTTACGATTGAGGTTGAATCCTGGCGTTTATTTGGCTCAATTAAATAACCGATAACGCTGTCTTTCTCCGACAGTTCTGTGATTCCTGCAATGAGTTCATTTCCGGTAATACGTGCTTCGATAATCATTGGTCATTCCTCGCTGGTTGAGATTGTGATTACTGCCCACTGATTTTAAGTAGGCTTTAAGGTGGCATGCTGCGGTGCTGATCTTCGCAGTTGCGCTTTTTCACGCTGCAATTCACGCCATTTTAAAGCCTGCTTAAATATTGTTATTACGCCTGCCTGATTCCTGATATTTCAAAATCGACATAAACCTCACTAAAATAAATCCCAGAATCAATGAGGTCTTTAATCGCTTCTTTTAAATCATCCTCATCAAGTTCAGATTCTTGCATTTCAGAACGGGTTAAAATTATTTTTATTTGCATGATTAAAACCCCAGTAGCGGAAGTTTTAAATAGATAACGGCAGTCCGATTACGGCGACCAGAATAAAACGCAGACAATAGTAGCCAATACGAATGCCTTGCCGCGATAGCTCATATATCCTCCGGTGTGATTAGATTGTTGTGGTGGCTTTTCGCCGGTTACGCTCCGGCGTCGTTTTTACGACCGTTCTTTTCACGAGAAAAACCCTTCAATCCTTCTCCACCACAACGGTGTGAATCATCCCCCTGAGCTCTCACTTCTCAGTCCGGTTCTCCACGCTTAACTCCACTCGGGCCGCTTCGCGTTGCGGCTTGTGTGGCTACCTGTCCCCACCACTCGCGAAAAGTGGACCAGAGACAAGAATGATTCACACCGTTGTATGCTGGTCTCTCCCAGCCGTCACCCTTATCACTTTGCTCAGACCCCTCACTTCAGGATCCGGTCAGGCGACACTCACAGTCTCGCATTGCGGGTTATGCCTCATTACGCGGTGAGTTCGCGTTGCCTCGTTAGCTGACTCATAGGCACAAAGCAGTTTTAGCGACAGTACGTTGTCAGCCCAGCTGCTCAATTAAATTAGTTGCCAGGCTTCCACTGGCTCCCATCTGTTTTTTAAGTCACTCAGATATCGTCTGGACTTGCGCGTCTTTCCCGGCTGTCACTGCATGAGTGTGCATACAGACACTGACCAGATAACGCGCTGGATCAACTCGCGGTTGCGGTGGCCGGTGCTGCTTTCTTTCCGGCTTTCGGGCTGGTTGTGCCAGTTACCCGCACGGGGTTGAGTTCCGCCGCGCATCAGCCTGCGCATTCACCACAACTGAAAGAGCACTAACTTCGCAGGCTTTATACTTCGCCTCCATCAATGCTCTTGCATGTTGTGCCCTGATTCGCAGGGCAACGGCAAAGACACTTAAAATCTTGCCTCTAGCTCGACACAAGCGCGCTGGTATCTCTCACACATCCCCTCGCCAAATTGGTAGCTCTGGCGCAGGATATTCCGCATTTTTGATTTTTCAGAAACGGTGTAAAACTCATCACCGTGAACAAAAAGAGAGTATTCACCAGTTTGTTCATTCAGTAGCACGCAGATCGCGCCATCTAAAATAGAAGCTAATTCTTTCATCTTCGTGTCCCCACTAAGTGAAACTGCCATCGGTCATACCTCGCGTTCTTTCACGCCGTCAGAACTGTTACCCCGAGGCTGCTGTGCCGTCGATGGAATGAAGTTTATTATTCACTAAACCAAAAGTAAAGTGTTTGATAAACATTTTTTCCAATAAAATTTAGGCACAAAAAAACCGGCACTGGGCCGGTTCTGTGGAAATTATGAGATTTCAGTGGGTTAAATCAGTGTTTTGGATTTGAGTTTTTACCACGAGTTTGGAGCAACTCCTCAAATAACTTATTGAATTCTTTGTTCTTCTTAATGAACAACTCAATCATTTGATTTTTTTCTGATGCGGGGAACTCGCGGAAAAGCATGATCAATTTTTCTTCTTGCTCATCAAGAACTATATCCGGCTTTAATGGTTGCCCATCTTCCCCATTCTCATAATTCTTATCCAAATAACCAACAGGCATGCCGTAATCCGCCTCGATTCTGCGGGCGGCCTTTTCACCAAAAGAGCCTTTACCGTTGATTAATTGGGACAAATAGCTTTTCTCCCGCTCAGGCAGGGTCTTATCAGAAAACCAATCACGTAGGCGTAACCGCCGAATCTCTTTTATGTCCATGTCACCATTTTGATTAGTAAAAACTAAACAAGCAAACACTTGACTTGTTGGTTTAGTATTTAATAAACTCAAGTCGAATTCATTGGAGGATCTATGCAGCTCAAACAATACATATCCAACCTTAAGCGTGGTGGGGCCAAGGAATTAGCCGAAAAACTCGGCGTTTCCAAATCCTACCTTTCCCAGATGGCGTCTGGGGCTTCCCCGGTTCCACCTTCAAGATGTCTGGTTATTGAAGGTGTTACCGGGGGAGTAGTAACGAGGGCGGATCTCCGCCCAAAAGATTGGGAAAACATCTGGCCGGATTTTAATCCCGAAAACAACAAATTAACTCATCAGGTCGGCGAGGTCTGATTTATGGAAATCAAGCACAACCACATCCGAGACGCGCTGCGCAACTGGGCGAGTGAAGTCTCACAAAGCCAGGTCGCGATAAAAATAACGAAAGCGTATTTCGATCTCGGTCTGCATTCACCAATCCTGCAAATCGTCGAGCACAGCGACGGCACTGTTGATTACGCCGCGTTGCACAACAACAAGCAGCAGATCTTTCGCTGGCTGGATAGCGATCGTCCCCGCGCCGTCCAGAACGTAGAGCTGTTGTTACCGGCCATTCTTGCCGCGCTGCCTGCAGAACTGCGCGCCAGCCTGATTGCCGGTAACTCAGTCGAGTATCTGGCGACGCTGGCAATGAAGGCGAACCAGAAGCTGATCACCTCAGTCCTTCTGCGTGCACCGTTATCTGATTTTGATTCCGATTGTGAAGCCTGGGAGAGGGCTTACGCGTCGCTGCAACAGAGCGCGCGCGGTTTATTGCATTAACAGCGAGGAATGACCAATGGCCAAATTTTCAAGAGAACAGATCCAGCAGCAGATTAACGCGCATTTCGTGCGTGAAGGCGTCGAGAAAGGTATTGCCCTGACGCTGGCAATGCGCGGCGCTGATCACTATTGCGATTCAGCTAACGCGACGGTAATCAGCAGCATTGCCCACGCCAAAACGTTCCTGAAGTCCACAAAGCGGATCAAGGGCGCGCCGGATATCAAACGTAATCAGGGCAGGGGGCGCAGATGAAAACTTTACGCTTTTCTAACGGCCAGTTCCGGTACGACGACATGCCGATCACCAAAACATATCTGCGCCTGCTGGTTCGCAAGTTTGCAGCCGAGCGCGCAGAAAGACAGTTATCACTGGAGCGTCAGCACCGGGCATTTGAGCAAGTTGCCGCAAGGCAAGGCTGGTAAGCATGGCAAGTAGTTGGATAAAGATTGAAGTCATTACGCCGGATAAGCCGGAGATTTTCCAAATGGCTGAGATTTTGAATATCGACCCTGATGCTGTTCTCGGAAAGATGATCCGTGTCTGGGCTTGGGCCGACCAACAAACGATAGACGGTAACGCAAAAGGTAACGCTGCGAGCGTTACACGTTCGGTACTTGATCGCGTCACTTGCGTGTCAGGTTTTGCAAATGCGCTTATCGATGTGGGTTGGCTGGCAGAAGAGGGCGGGAGGTTGTTTTTCCCTAACCACGAACGGCACAACGGAGAAACATCGAAAAAACGGGCACTTACAAATAGTCGCGTTACAAAAATGCGCGATAAGAAACGCAATAGTAACGCTGAATGTAACGCAGGTAGCGTTACAGGTGCGTATCGAAACGCGTTACCAGAGGAAGAGGTAGAAGAAGATAAAGAACTAAAAGATAAAACCCTTTTGTCGGGTGCTGGAAAAACCCAGCCCCCAACGAAGAAAAACGCAGCGGGTTCTTACCCTGAGGAATTCGAAACCCTCTGGCATGAGTACCCAAAACGCGAGGGTGCAAATCCGAAAAACAAAGCCCACTCCTGCTGGAAGGCCAGAAAGCTTGAAGGGGTGAGCGAGGAGGCAATGCTCGAAGGGACGCGGAGATATCGGCAGTACTGCGAGATGCGCGGTCAGGCCGGTACCGAATACGTGATGCAGGCACAGCGGTTTTACGGCAAAGAGCGTGCCTTTGAAAACGACTGGCAGGTAAACCCTGGGGGATTGAACCATGCAAAAAACATCGCAAGCACCATCGGCAACAACGGCGAATCCATTGCCGAGCGGCAATTACGAGCTGGTCGCGAACAGTGGGCCAGAGAGCGTGGACACACCGGCGTGGCGCCTGTGGGAACTCATGATCAAAATCTACAGCACCCGGTGGATAGCCAAGAATGGCAATCGTCCCTCGGACCTCTGGGAGAAACAGATTGGGGCCATGACGAGTGACCAGATCACTCGAGTCTGTAACGCCTGCATTGAGCGCTGTGAGGCTGGCAGTACGTGGCCGCCAGACTTTGCCGAGTTTATCGCGCTGGTTGCCGAGGTCGGCGGCGGTCTGGTCGGGCTTACGGTTAGCGATGTTATCGCCGAATACAAGCGCTGGAAATCCGAGTCATGGCGTTACGGCACGTCCGAGCAGTTCCCATGGCGCCACCCAATTCTGTATCACATCTGCGTCGAGATGCGTCGAGAGGGCGTAGAGCGCCGACTGACACAGCCCGAAATGGACCGTCTGGCCGGTGTGAAGCTGGCTCGCTGGGAGAAAAAATTAGCCGCGGGCTTTTCGGTACCGCCCATCCGCCGACAGATTGCCGCACCAAAGACGCCAGCAGGCCCGACACCGGCCATGCAGATGGCAGCAGGGAAACGCTATGTCGAGTGAGTTTGAGCCAGACGACGAGGCAGACGGGCTGGATGAAGAAATGGAACGCCTGCTGCTGCAAACGCCAGCCGGCCGCCAGATGTTAGAGAAGTCAAAATCAAAGAGCGAGGAATGACCAATGAGAACCACCCCTGAAACAAATAATTATATCCGAGAGGTTCGCCCTCTGCAGGATGATGGTTGTGATTACACCGCAACCATCATCGACCGCTGGAACTGCGCTGCGCGGGCCCGTAGTCGGGTAACTGCCACCCCTCCAGTAAAACCGGTACCGGTCACTGAGTCCGCAAAAGCGAGCGGTGTCGTTGTGAAAATCGGTAACCGAATTTCATACGGAAAACGCGTCACTATGGGTATTTATCAGCTCCACCTGTCAGGAAAAACAGACAGGGAAATTGCTCGAGCGCTCTGCATGTCAGAAGACTCAGTTAATCACCTGCTCAAGCGCGGAACACCTTCCCGCAAATCCCTTTACATGAAGTGCGCTGCGTCCCCGCTCCCGACTGAATCCGAAATCATGCGTCACCTGGCAGCGGAGAGCAAAGCATGAAAAAGCTAACCCTTGAGAAAGCACAGGAACTGCTCGAATTTCTGAAAGGTAAAGCCGCCAACGGCGACATAACGATGTCGCAGGAAAATTATCTTCAGGCACTGGAACTGGCGTTGACGCTTCTGGATGCGCAAGAGGAGGCTGAACAATTCGGTTCGGCTTTCATTTTGTGCCGTGCCAGCGAGGCGCCGCACAAACTCAGCCCCGATAAAGTTCGCTTAGTTTGGCCGCGTTCCGCGCAGGAGACTTTATGAGCAAACACTGTGAAAACTGCGGCTGCGCCATCCGTTCTGGCTACTGCACCAACTGTCAGGAAGAGGCTTACATCGCTTTCGTTCAAGCACCTGAAATGGATTTCAGTCGGGAGTTTATGGATAAAGCCTGGGAGCAGGTTACCGGTCAGAAAAATGCAGAGCAGGGAGAACGCCGATGATCTGGCCGACTGAAGTTATGCATTGCGCCTCGTCTGTTTTCCCTGTTTATCCGATGACAAGCGAACAGCAGCAAATCCTATTGGCAAAAATGAACCGGATGTTTTTAAACCGGTTTAAGCCGTCGGATATTCAAAAAACCGCGCATCAATGGGCACGGCGCCAGGCGATCATTGATGCGCACCCAGATATCCAAGATGGGTTAGTGGTCGTCGGTTTTGCTGGCGGAGGCGGGAGCTGCGAAGGAATAAAACAGGCATTAGGTTACGCGCCACACATAGCCATGAACCACAACAAAGCGGCCATGGCTATGCACAAGATGAACCATCCTGAGACGCTTCACTACCCTGAGGATATTTTCAGTGTGGATCCTGTCGTGTCTACCGGCGGCCTGCCCGTGCTCCTTGGCTGGTTTTCTCCAGATTGCCGCCATTTTTCAAAAGCAAAAGGCAGCACACCAGTAAAAAAAGAGGTGCGCGGGCTTGCATGGGTTGTTATCCGTTGGGCACTTGCTACGCGCCCCAAAGTCTTGATGCTGGAAAACGTCGAAGAATTCAAAACATGGGGACCGCTTATTTATCGTGATGGAAAAGCCTTCCCTGACCCTGAACGCAAGGGTGAAACATTTCAGGCATTCATCAGCATGCTGGGCGCAGGCATTCGGGCCGATCACCCCGCGCTCACGGAGTGCTGTGAATTTTTAAAAATTGATACTGATGGCCCCGAAGCTGCGCGGCTGATTGGCGGGTTGGGGTATAACGTCGATTACCGTGAGCGCAAGGCATATATGTCGGGGGCTCCAACTATCAGGAAACGCCTGTACGTCATTGCCCGCGCTGATGGTCACTCTGTGATTTGGCCTGAGGCCGAATATGGCGATCCGAAATCTGCTGAGTTCGCGGCGGGAAATCTGAAACCTTGGCGCACAGCTGCTGAATGCATCGACTGGTCAATCCCGTGTCCGAGCATTTTCGAGCGCAAAAAACCGCTGGCAGAAAACACTCTGAAACGTATTGCGCGCGGCATTCAGCGTTTCGTGATCGACAATCCGACGCCGTTTATCGTAGGTGCTGGAGGTTCTGCATATCAGGGAAAACCACGCAAAGTTGACGCACCATTCCATACATTGATGAAAGAAAATCACTCGGCCTTAGTTACACCGATTATTGCGCGTATCGGTCAGACCGGATTTGGTGGAAATCGTATGGCTTATGAAACTGGCAAGCCACTGACCACTGTAACCAGCAAAGCAGAGCACCTTCTTGTTGCTCCAATAATCACCCGTCAATTCGGTAACAGCATCGGTCATGCAGTCGATGAGCCAAATGGCACGATAACGGCGGGCGGGGGTGGCAAAAGCCAGGTATGCGCTGCATTTCTCGCGAAACACTTCGGCGGAAATTACACCGGTGCTGGCGCTGCGATGGATGCACCTGCGCATACAGTCACAACCACCGATCATCATGCTCTGGTCACATCAAATCTGATTAAGTTGCGCGGCACTTGCAAAGACGGTCAACCGGTTACCGAGCCAGCACCGACCATTACAGCCGGCGGCCTGCACATTGGTGAAGTTCGCGCTTTCCTTTTGAAATATTACGGCAATGAGAAAGACGGGATCAGCCTCGACGAGTCGCTTCATACAGTCACAACGAATGACCGGTTTGGCCTTGTTACTGTTGAAGGTGTTGATTATCAGATCGTCGATATTGGCATGCGCATGCTGACACCGCGAGAGCTCTATAACGCTCAGGGATTTCCGCCAGATTACATCATTGATCGTGGCCCAGACGGAGAATCAATTTCCCAGAAAGACCAGGTCGCACGATGTGGAAATTCAGTGTGCCCGACTGAGGCAAGAGCACTGGTGGGTGCGAACGTATTAAAGTTTGAAAGTGTTAACTGTGCAGAAGCAAAAAATAAGTTGCCGATAGGACTTCAGAACTTTCATGAGATGTAATGAATACATGAAATAAAAATGGAGAACAAATAGTTAAATTGATTGTATAACCATCAGCATGGCATGAATTCACCAAAATATTGTTGTCAGTTGGAATAGCCCCTTGGAGGGGCTATATCCGATCATGGTTTCTTTGGTGGGGGGGTGTTTTGTGAAGTAGGTTGGACCGGTGTTTTGTTTGGCTTAACAAAGTCGTTTCTCGGCTGGTAACCTTTTTCTAAAGGCTGGTAGCCATCTTCTTTGAAATTTTTTTTACTATCACTCATAAAAAATCACCTTATTTTGGAAATCGATTAACTACTTTTAAGGTTTCTTCGGTGGAGATGATGGCTGCTGTACTTGTTTTGGTGGCTGGTAACCATTCGTTGCAAAATCTTTTTTTGTAGCTGAGTCAACTTTCGGCTGATAGCCTTCGTTTATTGGTTGGTAACCATCTTGCGCAATACTTTTTTTATTGTCAGTCATGGTGTTTCCTCGGAAATTATGGTTTCAATTCAAAAAACTCAATACTTTCAATGTCTTTCGATAGGATTAAGATACCTCCAGTATCAAGCCGTACTCTTTCTAGACCTCCATCATCATTAATTACCCAATTTTCCTCAAGATAAATTTGTTCTGGCTCAGGTGCGCTAGAAGAAAATGATAATCCACTGTATTTTCCGCCAATTTTTTTTCCGTTGCTTAGCGTCACGATGATCCAACATGGCTTTCTCAAACCAAAATAATAGTCCCAAGCTCTTCCTGTGGGATGGGGTAATTTCTTGCTCAACCACCGCCATGAACGCATCCATACAAAAAAAACGGTTAGAACAATAGGGCTTATAAAGAGAACGAATATATAGAAGAGGTAGTACGAGAAACTGGCTGAAGAAAAGTAATGGTTAGATTCGATGAAATATATTGGCACTATCCAGAAGGCATAATTGATGCAGCTATAAGAAACCACATCCATCAAAGCTTTGGAGGTATCTAAACGGGCATTAGGGTGAAGGACACTGTAAATCTTCATACTTAGAAACCCAGGTATAACGAATAGTATAAAAATCAACAACTTATTTTTATCCCAAATGTCCATATATCATCCTAGTTTTTTCAATATTCAATTAATAAAGACGTTGTAAGAGTGCTTATGACTTTAACATATATTCTTATAATCTATTATTTTTGCGTTAATTCTCTTGTTTTTTCCGTCATTTTCTTAGCAGTTGCCCTCACCCTTGATCCTAAGAATGAGGCAAATCTATGTTAATAAAAATGGATTATTTATGTAAGAAATTGTTGAAAATTAGTCAGCAGTGAAAGGCAAGATAATTCACTAAGTCAGCCCCACCACTCAATCTATCTCAAAAAAAAATTTTTCAATGGATGGGGCTCGTCCAGGTGAGTACACGAATGAACTTGAAAATTCTGCCATTAAAAATTACTGTGTTTATATACAGCATAGATGATGGCCCTGACACACAGAAAGCCGATCAGCGTTGGTTAAATCCTGCGCGGATGTGGTTACCTCGGGACCTGGAACGTCTACGAAAAGAGGTAGCAATGATAAATCATTTAATAATCAATGGAGTAAAATTCACTCTACCGGAAAGCGGAAGGGTGCTCCTTCAGATGACCAGCGGTGATATAGCTAATGCAGAAATCCTGAGGGACGATCAGCACGTCCAATCACTGCAGGCGTTTTTAGAGATTGCCGCATTTGCAGGATACAAGGTAATTCCTCCTGAAAATGATTAACCAAAATCAATCAGTCACGATATAATCCTATAGTCAGCCTGAACAACTGACACCCCGTTTTCTGCTGTGCCATTACTCGCGAAGAGGTGAGAAATGGCGCAATTAGCATTTATAAAAGCATCGAACGACACTCTGATACCCGCAAACCCGGGTACCAGAGATTTCGTGCATTCAAAAATCAAGCTCGGCGATGTGATCACATCTGAGTTTAAAAAATCACGTAACCCGAAATTCCACCGCCTTTACTTCTCCCTCCTCAATTTGGGCTTCGAATACTGGACGCCAACCGGGGGCGCGATATCGCCGGAAGAGAAATCCCTCATACGCGGTTACGTTAACCATCTGGCCGAATTCGCCGGGCATGGCGAAACGCTTAATTCGCTGGCGATCGGATATCTCAACAAAGTGCGCGCCCACCGTGCGGACCGGGTGACGTTGATCAAGTCGTTTGACGCATTCCGACGCTGGACCACTATCGAATCTGGGTATTACACAGAACTGGTGATGCCGAACGGCGTTACTGCGAAAGAACCCCTCTCAATTTCATTCGCAAAAATGGACGAGACCGAATTTGCTGAACTGTACAAAGCCACGCTGAATACCCTCTGGATGTGGATCCTCAATAAAACCTTCAGTAGCCCCGAAGCCGCCGAGAACGCTGCAAGCCAGCTAATGAGCTACGCAGCATGAGCGAATTAACCAAAGCGGCTCGCGGCCGAGATTGTCAAATCAGGATCCCCGGTGTGTGTAATGGAAACCCCGAAACCACGGTGCTGGCGCATTACCGCCTGGCGGGAACGTGCGGTACCGGCTGCAAGCCACATGATGAACAGGCCGCATGGGCGTGTAGCGCATGCCACGACATCTGCGATGGACGGACAAAATCAGAATGGGATTACGATACCTTGCGCCTCTGGCACGCTGAAGGCGTGATGCGCACACAGCAGATTTTGAGAGATGAGGGGATCATTAAATGAATAGGCAACTGCTGCAATATGCGCGAATCGAACTGACCACAGCATTAATGGATCTCTCTGGCGGAACGAAAGGGCAGCTCGAGGCTTTCAGCGAGCATCCTCCGGCTGATAAAAATCACTACCCGCGCCAGCACATCCATAAAGTGCAACTGGAAGGAAATAAGCAGGTTCGTTCAGAACGCGCACCGACATACGCGCTTGAAACGCGCAGCCGCATCCGGCCAGCCCCACCAATGAAGGAATTCGAGTTTGCCTCATGCGCCTGGCGCCGCGCGGTGAACACGTTGCCGGTTTACCAAAGCTCATGGATCCGCTACTGCTACGGTTTTGACCTCAAATTTGAACACCAGAAAAATATCTGTGAAGCCATATGGATGGCGTATCAGAAAAACCTTCCACCCGGACTGCTGACCAAAACCAAAAAACGCCTGATTTCCCTCGTCTGGCTGGCGGTTCAGGATGTGGCCGCAAAGAACAAAAATGAGTCTTATAAGGAATACGCGGGATCCGCACTGGCAACTCTAATGACCGTTTCACGGTCAACCTGGTGCGAAGTATACAGCCAGCATTGGCAAGGGCTGAAGGAGGCGGTTTCCGAGCTCGATAATGATTCGCTGATTCGAGTGCTGAAAAGTAAAGAAACACTCATTTTCGAAGAAGTTATAGAGTAGTTCTTGCAAAACCGAACAAATTGAGCGATATTTAAGTCTAATTTGATATGTTGCCAAAATTATATGAACCCGCCAATGCGCGGGTTTTTGTCATTATGGAATATGGATTTGCATCTTCTTTCATTTGTTGAATGCCTGCTATCTTATATAAAACATCATATGAGACCATCGGCATGAAGTTACTAACTAACGAATTTGAGTATCGCGAATGGATGCATAAAGGCTATCTTCATTTGGATGAGGAATTTCCTTCGCTTTTCGATGCGAACGAGGACGAGCTTGAAAGAGAAATGCTGAGGCGGGCACCCAAAGAATTTCCTTGCCTTGCACAAGTTGTAGAAGGCGAAGGCCTTTACTCACCGCCGTCTATTCAGTTTATATATCGATCCCAGATAGAAGAGTGGGCAAAGCTGTTCGGCATTATTAGTTAGAGAAATCTATTATTCCAACGGGGTGCCTTGTCTGTTTCATCGGTGCTGCAATGGTCGCTGATTATTGGGTCTGGATCACAATGTTGTACTTTGTTGGTCTGAAAATGGTTAATTTCGCAAAAATTGTTAAATGTCACCGGGATTAATCTGAGATTATGATTTGGCCCCTTCAAGAGCTAAGCCATTAAGAGTGCCGGAGATAAGCGCCGGGTGGGGCAGGGACTACATCTTTAATTACAAAAGTTATTTGAACCCGCCAATGCGCGGGTTTTTGCGTTTCTGATGTATAGAAAAATGCAACAGTAAACGGAGAGACCACAGAATGGTTACACCTATTTGTGGCAAGAGTTCGCAACCTCTGAAAATAAACAAAAATGTTTATAATTTAGCTTGTACCTATAAACAAAAATGTTTATAATTATCTCAAGTTAAACAAACAGGAGGAGGCGGTGAAGCAGAGCGAGTTCAGGCGGTGGCTTGAGTCGCAGGGGGTCGAAGTTTCAAACGGTACTAACCACTTGAAACTGAGATTTAACGGGAAGCGAAGCGTAATGCCAAGGCATCCCAGCTCTGAGATAAAAGAACCACTGCGAAAGGCCATACTCAAGCAGTTAGGTCTAAATTAACAAACCGGCCCTTCGGGGCTGGTTACTCGCAAAGATTCATCGTATTAAATATGCGATATCCAGTTAAATTAGAGAAAGACGGCGACGGGTACTTCGTGAGTTTCCCCGATATACCGGAAGCGTTAACGCAGGGTGATACCAGAGAAGAGGCGTTAGAAATGGCGCGTGACGCTCTGGTTACTGCGTTTGAATTTTACTTCGAAGATAACCAACCGGTGCCACTTCCTGGTGAATCCGGTGATGACTTCGTGACAGTACCGGCCAGCATCTGGGCAAAAGTTCTTTTGCTTAATGCAATGCTCGAGACTGGAACCTCAAACGCAGAGTTAGCCCGGCGAATGAATCTGAAGCCTCAGGAGGTTCAGCGGATCGTGACACTTGGGCATAATACAAAGATTGATACTACTGAGGCGGCGCTCGCCGCCCTCGGAAAACGGTTAGAGATTCTGGTTAATTAAAAAGTCGTTTACCTCTCCTTTAAGGCTGCCTTCGGGTGGCCTTTTTTATTTCCCAATAACTATGCACCCAACCGGATGACCGGAGGGGGAGACCATGAAGATGGATAAAACGAGCGCGGTTACGTCAGCCGTTTCTTATGGAACATCGCTCGGCGGCGCGGCCTACTGGTTCAATGAATTCCTTAACTCACACACTCCAGATCAATGGGCAGCCATAGGCGTACTCGGCACTTTGCTGTTCGCCTTTATTACATGCCTCTGCAACATCATTTTTAAGGTTTGGGACAGAAAACATAATATGGTGCGGCGTGACGAGGACTGACTATGGCAAACCTGAAAACAAAACTCAGCGCTGCCATGCTGGCGCTGATTGCCGCTGGTGCCTCAGCTCCCGTCATGATGGCTCAGTTTCAGAAAGAAAAAGAAGGAACCAGCCTGATTGCTTATCAGGATCAAGGTGGAAAATGGACTATTTGCGGCGGTGTCACTGCAGTGAACGGAAAACCTGTTTATAGAGGGATGCGCCTTACGCTGACCCAATGTGATGCTATCGATAAAGTGGAACAGGCCAAAGCACTGGCTTGGGTCGGCAAAAATGTTTACGTCCCCCTGACTGAACCGCAAAAAGTTGGGATCGCATCATTCTGCCCGTGGAATATTGGTCCGGCGAAATGCTTCACTTCAACTTTCTACCGGAAGCTGAACGCCGGTGACCGGCTCGGGGCATGCGCTGAGATAAAGCGCTGGGTACACGACGGCGGGAAAGACTGCAATGTCCGGGCAAATAATTGCCTTGGTCAGGTGATACGCCGTGATCAGGAAAGCGAACTGACGTGTTGGGGGCTCGATGGTTAATTATTTTCGCGTCGCTGCCACGGCGTTAGCGGCCGGATTTATCGCGCTGATGATATTTCTGGCATTTCATTTTTACGGTAAATCCGTAGAAGCGAAAGGTCAGGTCACCCAGCTTCAGTCAGATAACGCCCTTCAGTCAGAAACCATTTCAACCCAGGCATTTAATTTTCAGCGCTCAAATCAGATTGCTGGCGCTGCACAGCTATACGCAGTGCAAATCGTTGGTAAAAGCCAGGAGAGAGAAATTGAATACCGGACGATTATTAAACGCGATCCTGCCAGCAGCAAGTGTGTTGATTCTGCTGTTGCTGACCGGCTGCTCGAATACACGAACAGTTTACGTGCCAGCGCAATGCACACCGATACCGGCCAGCCTGCTGCAAAAAGTAGCGCCACCGCTTCCACCGGCTGCAGATTGACCTATGGGCAGGCTGTTTACTGGATTGACCCGCTACTTACGGCGATTGATCAGCTAAATAACCAGCTCGACGGTATTAAACAGGCAGAAGAGGCCAGACAGAAATGATTAAGCGTTTTTTTGCATGGCTGAAAAGCATCTATTTACACCCAGCCGAACCGGCTGAATCCCAACCGAAGGAAAACATTGTGAAATTAGCACTCGTTTCGATTATCACCAGCCAGCTGGCCGACGGCGCGGCTGCAAATACTGTTCAGGCCACGTTGACCGATAATGCCGATGCAATTCAGCCCGGTGCCGTAGTGAACTTTACTGCGGACAACGGCGCAACCGTCACACCTACCAGCGCACTGACCGACGCAAACGGCCAGATTACTGTTGGCCTGGTCAGCTCCACTGTTGGCGCATCAACGTTAACGGCAACTGCTGCTGACGGCACAACGGTTAGCATTCAGGTTCACTTCGTCGCAGTTCCAGCGCCAGTCATTGAAGTAGCAGACCCCGAACAAACAGCGAGCGTCGCACCTGTTGCTTTATCCCCGCTGGAAACTATGAAAGCAGATTTCGATAAAGTGGTCGCATTCATCGAGCACGGTATCGAAGTTCTTGGCAAAGATGCAGAAGCTGATCTGGTGGCACTGAAAAATAAATTCCTGCTCTAAGTAGCATTACAGGTGGCTTTCAATGAGAGCCATCGATAATGCCCACAATCAGCTACAAGGATTTTTAAATGGCACGCCTCAACGTACAAATCATCGAACCCCGCAACGCTGACGTAAATGCTGTCCTGGCAGAAATTGAGCGTAAATATCGCGGCAAGGTTGCAACGTCAGAAACCATCGCTGATATGGAGCGTGAAGCGGCCAGACTTATTCGCCGACTGATAACCACTAAAGTGACGTTCGTTAAATAAACTCCGGAGGGGGTATGACAAATCCCGAGGAAAGCGGCCTTGAACGTGATTTCTGCGCCGGACAACTTTCCCTTCGTGATTTGGCTGCTATTTACGGCATCACCGAAGGGGCGATAAGAAAGCGCGCCAAAAAACACGGATGGGTACGCGGCGAAAAAAAAGGTACGCAAAAGAGTACGCAGGTACGCAAAGACGGTACGCAAAAAAAAGAAGTGCGTACCACGAAAAACCCCGCCAGTTCTGATAATTCAAAAAAGCCCTCACGGAGAGAGAGCGACGCTCCGGAAAATACGAAACCCGAATCAAAGCCGAGGAGGGTCGTTACAAATCACCCTCCATTCGGCGCAGGAAATCAGGCAGCACTCAAACACGGTGGTTACGCCCGCCGCCTGCTGCTGAGTGACGAGGTGATAGAAGACGCCAAAGCGTTGACGCTTGACGATGAATTATTTCGTCTGCGTGCTGCCAACCTGGTGGCATCAGAAAATATCGGGCGCTGGATATCGCAACTCGAAGACGCCGAAAAAGATCAGGTGAAAATCCTGCTTGAGAAAATCCGCGCCGCCGAGAACGCAATGATGCGGAATACGGTTCGAATTGAGTCGATAGAGCACACGCTGGTCGTGATGGGTAAAGGGCGGGCAGATACGACTTATCGTGAGGTGACTACTGAAAAGGTCGAACTTGAAGTCGGGAAGCTAAAACTCCAGTTAGGGAAAAATATCCCTGATGATCCAGGCGGCTCTCTCACCAACCCAACGACTGATGAAGCTGCCGACGCCTACCGCAAGTTAATGGGGTAACAATGCAAAACAGGCACTTCGCTGCATAAAATCTCTATGCATTTTGAGGTGCCTTTTATGCACTGTTTATGCAGGCGGATTTCGTCCGTTTCTCGCTGATAACCCCGACAAATAACGCCCTGAGCCGTCATTCTCCGCGAGCACCATCCGCGAGGGGCGGTTAACGTCCATTATGTTAAATACTCTCTTTATTCGAGCAATTTCCTATGCCTATCCCGTTCCCGTTTGATTTCAAAAAACCGGACTACGGTCAGGTATTCGAATGGCGCATGGAGCGGCTACAGCGTATTCGCCAGCAGCCCGAAATGTTGCCAGCGCTGAAGGCGTTCTACCGTGACAATCCGGCACAGTTCATTATCGACTGGGGTATGACTACCGACCCGCGCAACCTTGATTTCGGGATGCCGGTTTCTGTTCCCTTTTTGCTGTTCCCAAAACAGGAAGAGTGGATCGGCTGGATAATGGACCGGCGCAGCCAACAGGAAAACGGCATTACCGAAAAGAGCCGTGAGATGGGGCTTAGCTGGACATCAATCGGACTGGCCTGCGCACTGTGTCTTTTCAACAAAGAAATGGTGATCGGCTTCGGTTCCCGCAAAGAGGAATACGTAGACAGCACCGGCGACCCAAAAGCGCTTTTCTGGAAAGCGCGCAAGTTTGTCGAAATGCTCCCAGTTGAGTTTCGTGGTGGCTGGAGCGCGAAGAAGCACGCGCCGTATATGCGCGTTGAATTCCCAACCACTGGTGCAGTCTTGAAAGGTGAGGCAGGCGATAACATCGGGCGTGGTGACCGTACCACGCTTTATTTTGTCGATGAGGCAGCATTTCTTCAGCGGCCACTACTCATTGAAGCCTCACTGTCGCAAACCACCAGATGCCGCATAGATCTCTCATCGGTCAACGGCATGGCAAACCCATTTGCACAGAAACGTCACGGCGGACGCATACCGGTATTTACGTTTCACTGGCGCAGCGACCCACGCAAGGATGAAGCCTGGTACGCGAAAGAGTGCGCGAAAATTGATAACCCGGTTGTCGTCGCTCAGGAACTTGACCTGAACTATTCCGCATCTGCAGAAGGTGTGCTGATACCGAACGAATGGATTAGGGCTGCAATTAACGCGCACATCAAACTCGGCATTCAGCCAACAGGTAAACGCCTGGGTGCAATGGACGTGGCCGACGAAGGTCGGGATAAAAACGCATTCTCTGCCCGGTATGGATTCCTGCTCAACGAGGTTGAAGAGTGGTCCGGCGTTGGCAGCGACATCTACAAATCATCTGAAAAAGCCTTTGGCCTGTGTGATAAGCACGGACTTGAAGAGTTTCGTTTCGATGAAGACGGGCTGGGCGCTGGCGTTCGCGGCGATGCTCGAGCAATAAACGAGATACGCAAAGCAGAGGGCGCAAGGTACATTCTAGCGACGCCGTTCCGGGGTAGCGCCTCAGTATTTGATCCGGAGGCCGAAGCGGTACCCGGAGACAACGGGCAGCCCGCCCGCATCAACAAAGATTTCTTTGCCAACGCCAAGGCTCAAAGCTGGTGGCACCTGCGCAAACTCTTCCGCAACGTATACCGCGCTGTCGAAGAGAAAATGGACTACAACCCCGATGAGATTATTTCCATCAGCGGGGATATCAAAAATCTCGACAAATTAATCATCGAACTTTCGCAGCCAACGTATTCAATCAACGGTGTCGGAAAAATTATCGTGGATAAGCAGCCAGATGGCACCAAGTCGCCAAACCTGTCTGATTCCGTGATGATCAACTACGCGCCAATGGATACGACGATGGACATCTGGAACATGTTAGGAGGCCAGTAATGGCACCGCGCGCTAAAAAAATTGCCACTGCTGACTCGTATGACAATTTCATCGCCAAAGTAGGGATGCAGCAGCAGAACCAGCATTCGGCGTCAACTTACCGTGCCAACTTCACCAGCCGTAACCGCCTGCTGATTGAATGGGCATATCGTTCATCATGGATCATCGGCGCAGCAGTGGATGCAATCGCCGACGACATGACGAAAAAAGGTGCGCGCATCACGTCTGAGATTGATCCGAAACGCCGGGGGATACTCGAGGCAGAATTCGAACAGTTGCGCATCTGGGATTCTCTGAACGACACCCTGAAATGGTCACGTCTTTACGGTGGCGCAGTGGCGCTAATCCTGATTGACGGCCAGGCCCCGCTGACGCCACTGGATATGAAAAAGGTCGGTAAGGACAGCTTTAAAGGACTGCTCGTTCTCGACCGCTGGATGTTAAACCCGAACTTTGGACGCCTCATTAAGACGCTCGGTCCGGATCTGGGTAAACCTGAGTTTTACGACATTGTGACAACAGCTCAGGGATTACCAGCGTGGAAAGTTCATCACAGCCGCCTGATTCGTTTCGATGGTGTAACGTTGCCATATCAGCAGGCAATGACCGAAAACGGTTGGGGAATGTCCATCGTTGAACGTATTTTTGACCGTCTTACATCCTACGACAGCACCAGCGTAGGCGCTGCCCAGTTGGCGTACAAAGCCCACCTGCGCACCATGAAAATCAAAAAGCTCCGCGAGATTATTGCGATGGGCGGCAAGCCATTTGAGGCGCTCACCAAAAATATGGAAATGGTGCGGCAATTCCAGACCAATGAGGGGTTAACCCTGATTGACGGTGAAGATGAATTCGAAACCCATTCTTATTCGTTTGCAGGCCTGGCTGATCTGCTGGCTGAGTTCAAGGAGGAAATTTCAGGAGCAACCGGTATCCCGCTGGCGCGCCTGTTCGGACAGTCTCCAAAAGGATTCTCAAACGGCGATGCTGACCTTGCGAATTATTACGATTCGGTCGGTACTCAGCAGGAACGCCGCCTGCGGCAGCCGGTGCGTATGCTGTTCGACATCATTCACCGCTCGCAATTCGGCGAGGCGATCCCGGATGACTTCACCTTCGAGTTCAACCCACTGTGGCAGATGAGCGACGTTGACCGGTCTACCGTGGCCACCAACATGGCGACCGCAATCGCGACGCTTAATGACCGTAATTTACTTCCGGTCAAAGCTGCGATGAACGATATCCGTGAGCTTGCAGATGTGACGGGCATTGGCGCTTCTATCACTGATGAGGATATAAATAATGCCGAAGACGCCCCGCCGCCAACAGCAAAAGACATCAGAGCTGGCGGCACATCCGAAGGCGATAGAAAGCCGGTACCAGACAAGCCTACGGGCGATAGCGCGCGAAGTGGGGAAAATCATCCACGGTGGTTACGATGGTTCAAATGACTCCGTACTGGAAATCATGGACCAGCTTGATCAGTACAGCGAGATTATCGACGGATGGGCTGAAACTGTGGCTACCAATATGGTCACGGCGGTGAACCGGCAGGATGAGAAGGTATGGCGCCAGCGCAGCCAGCTCATCAGCCAGGAGCTGCGAAACGTCATCAATAACACCCCGACCGGCCACGTCATGCAATCACTGGTCAGGGAGCAGGTTAAGTACATCAAGAGCCTGCCACTTGAGGCCGCTGACAGGGTTTACGACATTCAGAACAGGGCTATTGAGCTTGTTTCCAGTGGCGGGCGATCTACTGAACTGGCTGAGGAAATTATGCGCAGCGGGGATGTCGCTGAATCCCGCGCAAAATTAATCGCCCGCACGGAAGTGGGCCGGGCAAACTCTGCGCTCACGCAGGCAAGAGCACAATACGTTGGTTCAGATGGTTATATCTGGCGCACCGCTGATGATGGCGATGTAAGGCATTCACATCAGATGATGGAAGGTAAATTCGTCAGATGGGATGCACCTCCAACGCTCGACGGTATGACGGGGCACGCTGGCGCACTGCCGAATTGCCGATGTTATGCCGAAGTCGTGATCCCCGAAAATTAACAAGTCGCTTATGCGGCTTTTTTTATGCCCGCGATCCAGCAGGTGAAAAATGAAATATTTCTTCAAAACGCGCTTAGGCAACACGCGATTCATGCTTTCCGATGGCTCGCTGCTTTGCAAAGACGTCCCCATCGCACGTATCGGCACGCAGGTTTATGGTGCCGAAGAATTACCGGAACTCGAGCCGGGTGCTGACGGACTGATTACCGTTCACCGGACACCGGAAGAGGTTTTTAGCGAAAAGACTATCGCTTCGTTTGAAGGTATGGGGGTAACCGTCGGTCATCCGACAGATTTCGCCGGGAATATTATTTTCGTTTCCCCTGACAACTGGCGAGCTTTAGCCGTCGGCCATCTGCAAAACGTCCGGCGCGGTGAAGGTGATAACAGCGACCTTCTGATCGCCGATGTCATCGTTAAAGACAAAACCGGCATTGAAGCAATTCAGCGGGGCTCTGATGAGGTCAGTTGTGGCTACGATGCCGATTACAAGCAAATTTCCCCCGGTGTTGCCAATCAGTTTGACATCACCGGTAATCACCTGGCACTCGTCCCTAACGGGCGGGCCGGATCCCGTTGTGCACTCGGAGATAGTATGCCAACTACAAAGAAAAGCTGGTTTGAACGGCTTGTCAAAGCCAAGAAAACCAATGACGCGGCCACTATGGCAGAACTCATCGACAACCCGCCAGACACCATGACGGGTGATGACGATGTTACCAATTCAACCACTCCGGGCGGGGTAGTGAATATCCACCTCGCACCGCAACAACCATTACCGGGACCGCAATTGCCAGGTTCTACTGGTGATGAAGGTGAAGACGTTCCAGCCTGGGCGAAGGCACTCATGGCACGTTTGGATAAGCTGGAAGGAACCGGCACCGAAGAAAAAATGGGGGACGAGGACAAGGAAGAAAAAGAAGAGAAGGAAGAAAAAATTACCGGCGACGCAGCTTATCGCGCCGACCTCATCCAACCGGGTATTCAGTTGCCTGAGAAGGCCAAAATCACCCCGTTCAAACGTACCGTTCTGGCCTCTGCAGATCAGAAAATCGTACGTTCTGTTGTGGGCGATGCTGACATTTCAAAAATGCCTAAACGCACTGTTGATATGGCGTTCAATGCAGTTTCTGAAATTGCCAAAACCCGCAACACCAAAACCACCGACAGCGCCCGCGCAATGGGTGACGCAACGCGTTCCACCATTGCTGGCCTGAACCAAGCCAACCAGGATTTCTGGGCAAAACGAGGTTAAACCCCAATGACTGCATATTTAAAACGGATGCCTGCGGGCATTGCCGGCGCTATCTCACGCCCTCAGGATCTCACGATTGAGCCAGTTATTCTGGATTCAACCAATCTGTTCACTGCTTATGGCGTGGGCGGTAAATACTCAGGCGGTAAATTTGTTCCTATCGCGTCCGGCGATACGGCGGCAGTGCTTGCGGGTATTTTTGTTCGCCCGTTCCCTACCGCATCGCAGCCTGATGTCGTGCAGCAGATTGGCTCCGGCAAGAACTTCACCGGTGACAATCTCAAGCGCGGCTATGTCAACGTCAATATCGGCGGTGATGCCAGCAGCGTTACGCTGGGCGGCGCTGTGTATATGCGTGTTGCTACCTCTGCAATCGGCACTTTCGTTGCGGCGGCTGACAGCACCAATACGGTGTTGATCAGCAATGCGTACTTTACCGGCCCTGGTGACACCAGCGGCAACATTGAAATCGCCTTCAACCTTTAAGGAAAGCGGACATGGTAATGCAAACCTTCGATCAGGCGACAGTAGACGGTACTGGTGCCTTTTTAATTCATGAGCTTGAACGTCTTGATCAAACGCTCAATATGCCGCTGGTCTCCTTTACGTGGGGCCGCGACATCCAACTGCGTGAAGACGTTTCAATCGCTGATGAAATCAGTTCATTCACCCAGTCTGGTTTCTCCGCGTCCGGTTCTCCGGCATCCAACGGTAAAAACTGGCTGAGCAAAACGGCAACAGCGATTGCCGGTGTGAATGTCGATATTTCCAAACAGGGCTTCCCGCTGACGCTCTGGGGTATGGAACTCGGCTGGACTCTGCCTGAACTGCAGGCTGCTGCACAGGTTGGGCGCCCGATTGACTCTCAGAAATACGAGGGCATGCAGCTCAAATGGAACATGGACACCGACGAGCAGGTTTATATCGGTGATACCGGCCTGAATATTAAAGGCCTGCTCAACCTGTCGCAAATCACCGCGACAAACGCGGCGAAAACCTTTGCCACTTCAACCCCTGATGAAATGCGCGTTGCAATCAACACCGTATTGAGCCTGGCGTGGGCGAACTCCGCGTATTCCATGGTGCCAACTGACCTGCTGATCCCACCGGAGCAGTATGCACTGCTGGCGAGCACCATCGTGTCAACTGCGGGTAATCAGTCACTGCTGACCTATCTGGAAACCAACACCATCGCTTACCACCAGAACGGGCGCCCGCTGAATATCCGTCCTGTGAAATGGGCGAAAGGCATTGGTACCGGCGCTACCGACCGCATGGTTGCGTATACGAATGATAAAAAATTCGTTCGCTTCCCAATGGTTCCGCTGATGAGCGTCCCGGTCCAATACCGTGGCCTGTATCAGTTGGTCACCTACTACGGGAAGCTGGGTGCCGTTGAGCCGGTCTATACCGAAACTCTGGCCTATATGGACGGGATTTAAATTTAGGTCTGGATTCCTGAATTTAACCAAAAGCCCCTTCGCGGGGCTCTTTGTGAGGCAGTGATGAAGAAAATTTACGTTTTAAAATCGTTTTTGTTCAATGACGGTTCCGGGGAACCGGTGACCTTTGAGCCTGGCTTTCATGATGTCGATGATGATGTCGCGGAACACTGGTTCGTAAAAGCGCACATTTCTCCAGATGGAGAGGCGCCGACAATCGAAACTGATTCCCGCATCACCGAGCTGGAAGGTCAGTTGACCGAGCGCGAAACCAGGATCACCGAGCTGGAAGGTCAGTTGACCGAGCTTACTGCGCAGGTGGCTTCATTATCGAGTGGTGAAAACAATGGCGGTAAATCAAAGTCTTCCGACGCCAAGTGATTTCAGGGCGCTTTTCCCGCAATTCGCCGACACCGCCAAATACCCCGACATCCGCATTTCAGCCCGGCTTGCAATAGCTGACAGATTGCTTAATGAAACCGTAACAGGCACAGATTTATTTCCATATTTCTGCGGGCTGTTCGTTGCGCATTATTTATATCTTGATGCCATTGATAACCGTTCGACGGCTGTCGGTGGGGCCGGTGGCGCCAATAGCGGCGCATTGACTTCCAAATCAGTGGACAAAGTGTCCATGAGCTATGACGCCAGCATGACCATGGACCCGAATGCCGGGTTCTGGAATAACAGTCGTTATGGTTCGGAATTTTGGGAGTACTTAATGCTGTTCGGCGCGGGTGGCGTTCAGTTAGGGGTGCCGTGATGAAAAGCGGGCTGATCATCAGAGAAGATAATGCGCAGTCAGTGCTTGATGCGCTGAAATCCATCGGCAACAAGGATGTGCTGGTGGGCATTCCATCTGACCGCGCAGCGCGAGGCGAAGGCGATAGCATCAACAACGCCGAGCTTGGTTATCTGCATTCGTACGGCGGCACGATTGAAATCCCTGAGCACAGCGTCACGATAAACCGAAAGGTAAACCCTGATGGTTCATTCGCAAATAATGGCCAGTTTGTTAAGGCCAAGAAAAGTAATTTTTCCACTATCCATACCGTCAAAGCGCATGCAGTCACGTTGCCGCCGCGCCCGTTTCTGGATTTGGGGATTGATGAAAAGCGTAATGAGATTGTCAGTCAGTTTAAGCAGGCGGCATCCGCGATACTTTCAGGGGATGCGCAGGCGGCTGATGTTTCCCTTAACCGAGCAGGGATCATCGCGTCTGATGGGGCGAAAGGCATTATTCAGGCTGGCGATAAACTCACCCCGCTGGCGGAGTCCACCAAAAGGAATCGGTGGGCGCGCGGGCGCGTGGGAGAAAAACCGCTTTACGACACCGGGGAATTGCTCCGCTCCATCACTTATATTGTGAGGGATAAAAATGCCTCTTCTTGATGTATCTGAATTGCTCATGGATCCGGATTTTGCAGATGACACGCTGGTGTGCCATCGCAATACCCAGACGACCGACGAAGATAATTTCCCGGTAAACACACCCACTGACATGCCATTCATCGGCGTTGTTACCGTTGATCGCTCTCTGGAAGCCAAACGCATGGCTGCCGGACAGAATATCAACGGTGCCATTCTCATCATTACTCAGTTCAGGCTGACGCAGGGGCAGCCCGGTCTTGATGCGGATAGCGTGACTTATCGCGGGCGTGAATATCGGGTGACCTTCGTTGATCCCTACACGGCGTACGGTGCCGGATTTGTTCAGGCGCACTGTGAGCTGATGGACTTTGACGGAGGGACGCCAATTGAGTAACGACTCTACAACTGCCGGATACCTGACGCCGATTGGCGATGCGCCAGCATATGACCAGGAGCTTGAACGGGAAATCAGTCGTTGGATCCGGGGGCTGACCGGCCTGAATAAAAATCTGGTTTACCCGCGCTGGACGGACCCGCAAACCCAGATACCGAAGAACGGTATCACCTGGTGTGCTTTCGGTATCACCACTATCCCTGATGATGAAAATCCCGCTTATGTTCAAACTGATGCCGGCGCGGAACAGTGGTCACATGAAACCGTAGAAATCCTGACGTGTTTTTATGGCCCTCAGGGTATGGCAACCGCAAAGCAGTTTAGAACTGGCATTTTCGTTTCTCAGAATAACGACGAACTGAACCGGGCTGGCATGAGCTTTATGCAGTGTGGCCGCGTGTTGAATCTTCCCGAACTCATTAATAACCAGTGGGTGCGCCGATATGACCTCAGCGTGCAGCTACGCCGAAAAGTTATCCGCACGTACGACATCAAAACTGTAATCGAAACAGACAACCCAATCACCACCGGAGATTAACTCTCATGCCTGGATTATCCGTCAGTCGCATCGCTAATGTGACCGTGACTTTATCCGCCAAGGCAGCGCAGGGGCGCAATTTTGGCTCCATGCTGATCCTCGGCACATCCACTGTCATTCCAATCTCAGAGCGCATTCGTTTGTATGAGGATCCTGCTGATATCGGCACTGATTTTGGTGTTACCAGCGAAGAATACAAAGCCGCTGTTGTTTGGTTCTCGCAATCTCCGCAACCTACTCAGGTGTATGTCGGGCGCTGGGTGAAAACCCTTGAAAGCGGCGAAGTGGGTACGGTTGAAACAGTACTGCAGGCCGTCAACGCAATGCTGGATTATAACTCCTGGTATGGGTTACATCTTGCCGATACCGTTGACCTATCGAATACGGATATGGTCAGCGTAGCGTCAGCGCTTCAGGCCGCCACGGTTTCCCGCATCCTTGCCAACACCACGCAAGATGCAGAAGTAATGGATGCGACATCCACGACGGATATCGCCTATCTGCTGAAGACCGGCGGTTTCGGGCGCACCTTTACCCAGTATTCATCATCCAGTCGTTACGCGGCGCTGTCTGCGTTCGGTCGTGCTTTCACCGTAGATTTCAACGGCAGCAACACAACCATTACTCTGAAATTCAAACAGGAGCCGGGCATCACGTACGAAACGCTTACCGCGTCTCAGGCTACTGCGCTGGAGGCGAAAAACTGTAACGTTTACGTCCTGTATGACAACGATACGGCAATTCTTGAGCAGGGCGTGATGGCAAACGGCGACTTCTTTGACGAGCGCCACGGCCTTGACTGGCTGCAAAATACGGTGCAGACGACGGACTACAACACACTGTATACCTCCCCGACCAAAATCCCGCAGACTGATGCCGGTACCACCACCCGTATGGCGGCCATCGAACTGGCATTGTCTCAGGCGGTGGATAATGGCCTGTTTGCGCCCGGCAAATGGACTGGCGGTCCGATCGGCCAGCTCAGCACCAACGACTATCTGACCAAAGGCTATTACATGTACGCCGACAGCGTTGATAACCAGTTGCAGGAGGACCGTGAAAAACGCCAGGCCATGCCGATTCAGGTGGCTGGTAAGTTGGCTGGCGCAGTTCATTACGCCTCTGTTGCAATCACCGTAAACCGCTAAGGAGAGAGCATGTCAACCTATAGCTTTTTGGACGTTTCGGCGTCCTTGTCTGGCGTGACCGGCATTGTTGATCTGGGCTACGGCTCGGCGAATGCCGATGAAGGTATCACCGTAACGATGGCTGAAGCCAAAAACACCATGACAACGGGTGCTGATGGCGAAGTGATGCACAGCCTGCATGCAGGTAAAAGCGGCACGATCAGCGTGGTTTTGTTGAAAACATCACCGGTGAATAAAAAACTGTCGTTGATGTACAACGCACAGAGCCTGTCTTCTGCCGCATGGGGGAATAATGTGATTGTTGTTCGCAACAAAGCATCCGGCGATCTGGTTACTGCGCGTTCAGTGGCGTTCCAGAAGCAGCCCGATCACGCAAACCCGAAAGTAGCTGGTACCGTCACCTGGGTGTTTGACTGCGGTAAAATCGATGAACTTCTCGGGGAGTTTTAACCGATGGAATTTGAAATCAAAGGCAATGCCTACCGCATTGCCAAACTGAGCGTGTTTGACCAGTTCAAAGTCTCACGCAAATTACTGCCGGTGCTCTCCGGGATGCTCTCAGATTTTCAGACCATTAAAGCGCTGGCGGAAAAAAAGGATTCGGCCAGCATCATGGAAAGGGTGCTGCCGAAAATTGCTCAGTCTCTTTCTGATTTGAGCGATGAAGACGCCAACGCGGTGATCTTCCCCTGCCTGGCTGTGGCGGCGCGCAAGCACATGAAAGGCTGGGTGCCGGTGATGCAGGGTGATCAACTGGCGTTCGATGATATGGACATGGTCGATATGCTGCAAATCGTTGGTCGTGTGGTGGGCGACTCGCTGGGAAATTTTTTGCGAGAACTCCCTACGACGCCGACGCCAGAGGAGGCGGTGGAGGGGTAGCACTCAACTCATTGCCTGAAGATATGGATTACATTCTGCGCCCGGTTAAGGTTTTTCATCTCGACATGAAGGACCTGAAATCGGGCGCGATTGATCTGTACGATATCGCAATGATGAATGATTTCCTGAAAATGGAAAACGATAACGAGGCGCGGATAGCCAGGTGGAGAGCGGATAATGAACGCTGAAACGTTGAAAGATTTCCTGATCTCCCTGGGATTTGATGTCGATGATGTCGGGGCGAGAAAGTTTGAAACTGTGGTCGCTGGCGTGACGGCGAACGTGCTGAAATTGGGTACGGTCGTTGAAGCAGCTGCCGGGACCGTGTTGCTGTTTACCACCAAAATTGCCGCCGGTCTGGATGACCTTTACTGGGCATCACAGCGAACCGGCGCCAGCGTCGCAGGGATAAGAGCGCTGGGTTATGCGGCATCACAGACAGGTTCCAACGCAGAAGCCGCGCGCGGTTCGCTGGAAAGCCTGGCGCGTTTTATGCGTAATAATCCGGGTGCGGAAGGATTCCTGAACCGCCTGGGCGTGCAGACGCGGGACGCCAGCGGCAACATGCGAGACATGTCAGCCGTGTTTACCGGCGTTGGCCAGCAACTTAGCAAAATGCCGTATTACCGCGCCAATCAGTATGCTCAGATGTTGGGCATTGATGAAAACACGCTGATGGCGATGCGTCGCGGTATGGGTACGTTCAGCGCTGAATATTCGGCAATGGCGAAAACCATTGGGTATAACGCCGATCAGGCCGCTGTCGGCTCTAACCGTTTCATGACATCACTGCGTGATTTCAGCGCGATGGCAGGCATGGCGCGGGATAAAATCGGGTCCAATCTCGCTAATGGACTGGCTGGATCGATCGATAGCCTGAGAAAACAAATCCTCGATAATTTTCCGAAAATTGAAGACACCATTACGCGCGGCGTGCGCGGGCTGTTATGGCTGGCGGACACTATCGGGCGCGTTGTATTCCGGCTGATTCAGGCCGCGGGGGATATCCGGGAGTGGTGGAACAAACTCGATAAGGGGACTCAGCAGCTTATCGGCACGTTCGGCGCGCTGATGTTGGCGTGGCGTCTTCTAAATACCGCCTTCATGACTTCACCGATCGGCATTATTACCACGCTGATTATCTCTCTGGGTCTTCTCTATGACGATTACAAGTCATGGAAGGAAGGCAGTAAAAGCCTGATTGACTGGGAGCAATGGCAGCCCGGCATAGAGTCAGCCAAAAAAGCGCTCGACTGGTTTACCGATAAACTGAATGACCTCAATACCGGTACTCTCACCTGGAAAGGAACGCTGAAGGGCCTTTCTGATTTCATGAAAGGTGACTGGTCGAAAGCCATTAATGACGCCATTAACTATGTGAACCTCAAGTTCAACGGATTCTTTGAGGACTTCGGCCGCAAGCTGGCAAACAGCCCGTTCTGGCGACTCCTTCGAAAAGCTCACATCATGTCCGACAAAGATACAGAGGACATGCAGAACTTCTTCAGCGGTACGCCTGGTGACAGTGACCCTGCTCAGTTCGCTCAATCGGTGAAGCGGCCACAAGCATCGGCCAGTGGCTCGGCGTTGTTGGGGTGGTTAAGCCCCACACTGGATAAGCTGGAATCTCTTTATCACCTGCCAGATGGTTTACTGAAAAGTGTGGCCATCACCGAGTCCAGTGGTGATCCCAACGCTCTCGGACCAAAAACTAAGTACGGGCAAGCTCAGGGGTTATTTCAACTGATGCCGGGCACGTCCAAAGATTTGGGGTTGCGGGAAAACGAAGCTTTTGACCCGGTCAAGTCTGCACAGGCTGCGGCAAAATACCTCGCACAGCTGATGAAGATGAACGGCGGTGATTTGGAGAAAACGCTTGCCTCCTACAACTATGGGATCGGCAACGTGCAAAAGTACGGTATGGCTCTATTGCCAAAGGAAACCCGGGAGTACGTGCCGAAAGTGCTCAGCAATATGCCAGGCAACCAGACGGTCAGTCAGGAAACCAACATCTATATTCATGGCGTTAGTGATCCAACCCGCGCCGGTATGGAAGTGGCTGACCGGCAAACCGGTGTTAATTCACGCCTTGCGCAGCAGGTATCGAGAGGGCCGCGTTAATGGACGTCCTATCCGTATTATTCAACCAACGGTCGCGGAAAATTGGCCTGATCATCCCTGACGTGGTGGTTTCCGAGAAGCATCAGGACGCTCTGGAAATTACAGAGCACCCGGTAGAAATCGGCGCGCCGGTGTCTG
This sequence comes from Rahnella perminowiae, assembly GCF_019049695.1. Lineage (NCBI taxonomy): Bacteria > Pseudomonadati > Pseudomonadota > Gammaproteobacteria > Enterobacterales > Yersiniaceae > Rahnella > Rahnella perminowiae. Next base: position 364,758 of record NZ_JAFMOT010000188.1, on the reverse strand, counting down.
ACCATTCTTACAAACGCCCGGCGGAAGTCACCATGGAAATGGGCTTCTCTGGCGGTGGTTCGCTGCTGGATTTTGCAGACACTTCCGCAATCGGTATCTCTCTGGACACCAGTCCGAAAGAGATTTATCAGCAAATTCTCGACCTGCAGGCCAGCCGCGTGCCGTTCGATGTGACAACCGGTAAACGGCAGTACAGCAATATGCTGATCCGCGCCATCGATGTAACAACTGACCGAGCCAGCGAGAACGTGCTGATGTGCGTGCTCACGCTCCGTGAGGTCATTATCTCGCAGACGCAAAGTATCAGCGTGGCTGATAAGGCTGACATGCAGGATGGCGTCAGTACGTCTTCCGTGCAGAACACTGGCACGAAATCAGTGAAGACGGCCAACACGTCGCTATTGCTGACCTTGTTTGACGGCGCGAAGGGAGCGTTCGGATTATGACGATCACCATCAGTGAAATTCCCCTGTCGCCGGACAACCAGCAATTCAATATCAGCCTGGTAGACACCACCTACAAAATACGTCTGCTATGGCGTGATGCAGCTGGCTGGGTCATGGATATGCAGGATAGCGGCGGCAACCCGATGATCGCCGGCATTCCTCTGGTAACCGGCGTTGACCTGCTGGCGCAATATTCCTTTATGGGGTTTGGCTTCTCTCTTTACGTCGGGTGCGACGACTCCACGCAGGAATACCCGACAAAAATCGACCTTGGGAACGGCAGCCATCTTTATATCGTACAAAGTTAAGGGATAATCATGAGCCAGAACTGGCAGCGTCACTTTGAAATACAGTTGCTCGACGATAACGGCAAGGGGATCAGCTTGTCGGACTTCAAAGTCACGTTCGACATTGAGTGGTTTAACATCAAGTTTTCCCGCGTGGCCACCGTCAAAATTTACAACCTCTCGCAGAACACAAACAGCCGGATCCTTGGCGCTGAATTTTCAAAGATAAAAATCATCGCCGGTTATGACGGCATTGCCTCGGCAGTAGATGCCAGCCAGGTAGGCAAGCCAACAACCGTCGATTCTTCGCAGGTAGGCCAGACCAACGGCCAGAACTTTGGCGAAATCTACAACGGTGAAATCCGGTTTTCACTGACTGGCCGCGATAATCCAACGGACACGTTTATCATCATTCAGGCCATCGACGGGCACCGCGCGCTGATGGGCGCCGTGATGAATACGACGCTGGCGAAAGGTTACACGGTGAAAGACCTGTATGACCTCACTATGTCGCATTTTGCGCCGTTCGGCGTCACGTCTGGGCTAACGCCGGAATTCCCGACAACGGTTTACCCGCGCGGGCGTTCGATGTTTACCATGGCCCACAACGTCATGGACAACATTGCGAACCAGTGCAAAGCCACCTGGCAGATCGTCGATGGTCAGGTGCAGATGGTCGCCAACGATAAATACATCCATGAGGCTATCGTGCTGAACAGCCAAACCGGTCTGATCGGGATGCCACAGCAGACTATGGGCGGCGGCGTGAACGTGCGTTGCCTGATAAACCCGAATATCCGGGTTCATGGCCTGATTGAGTTGGATCAAACATCGGTTTACCGCGCCTCTCTGTCATCGAATGATATTCAGATGTCCGGCGGTCGGATCACGGAAATCAACGATAACGGTAATCTGGTAGTGACCGGCGTTGCCAGTATCCCTCCGACCAGTATTGCCACAGATGGTGTGTATATTGTTCAGTCGATATCTTATACTGGTGATACGAGAGGGCAGGCCTGGTACATGGATATGATGTGCGTGGCGCGAGGTTCTGCTGACCTTCAAACCAATTCTGCGCTGAACAGGACGTACTGACCGATGAACAAAAATATTTTGGCCTCGCTGATTTTTCTGCTGCCTGGTTTGGCTTATGCAGATTCTCAGTGTGGACCATTTTATTTAGGAACCAGCCCGGCGAACGACGGATGGTCACGCATCAATGGCGATAAGCCTAAAACCCAGAAAGTTACTTTCCTCAAGCAGAAGGACGACTACAACAACATTAAAATGGAATGGGTCGTTGAGTCCTCGAAAGACGGTCAGTTGTATGGGCTGGAGTACATCAAGCGCAACGGGAAAGCATTCCTGAATGCGCAGATACTACAAGCCAGTATGGATGCACCGCGAACTTATGGCACGTTTGACTGCGTGAAGGTGAAGTGAACTTTACTGTTGTGTTAGCCGCCCCACTTCTGGATTAACTTACCCTCACCATTGATTCTGTCATGCTGTCTTAGCAAGGAAAGCGTGAGCTTCTTGTGCTCATTCCGTGCACTTTTCGATTAATTTTGCGTCTCATGCAAAAATGAAGCGTTTTTAAATGCCCTTTAAGCGCAACAGAAAGCACGTAGCGAGGCGCATTTCAGAAAGGTGTGGTGGTACGCGGCAAGTTTGCTCGTTTATGAGAGAGTTTTAGATGTGTTTTACATCATCCAAATGCAACCGGAAAGTTGCAGCGTTACCATATAGGTAATAGACTAGTACTTGTGACGAGGTCATGACCGTGTATTGAGGACGCCAAAGGCGAACTTAATAACATCTTGTGCCTCCTATATTGTGCCGTACAACGTGTATCGCACATCATGCATCGTGTATCGCACATCATGCGGATATGTCGGGGAGTTAACCTCGGCCTTTTTGTCAGAAGTACTCCAGAAGTACACGGAGGACATTATGCAAAAAATTAAATCTAGTGGAAAAATGCCAATCATTGATACTTTCACAACCGCAGGAGTGATAGGGCTGCTAATGCAGCAAGTTGTCGCTATTCCTGCCGTTGACGCAAGCAAATTGCCATGTGCACCTGAGTACTGCTCGGTGGCTGGCGGCTACACTAAAAAACTAACAATCGAGACGATTGAGGATGCTCTCGGCTTTCTTACAGAGCTGACATCAGCATTCAGAACATCTTACCGTTCCTTAGCTACGGCTGAGCGAAAAGAAGCTTTGGTTATAATTCATTCTTTGAAAGAGGAAGGTCATATCGATCTGATTGAGCAGCAGCTGAAAGCAATTGATGGAACTGTAAAATCGGTTTACCAGCGCGTTTCTGATGCTCGTAAGGTTGAAGTGAAGCCAATAATGTTTACTGTTGCTAAAGCTAAATCTGCCATTTATGATCTAAACCATCTGATATCTCAAATGACGGTACCTGTGGATATTTTTGTTAGTGATATCAATAGAGAAGCTTTAAGAGAATTAGCTGAGCACGGTACCAAAGCGTTTTATTCTGGCGATATTCATTGAGGATTTAGGTTTGGGTGTTAATGCTGATTACAATAAAGATAGCTACAACCTTTATCTTAAAGCTGTTTTCCAAAAATACCCAGATTTAGAATCGCGGCTGTTGGCGGATTTTATCCGATACAAATCCACTGGCGAGTTACCAGATTATTTTGGCCGCGATACTCTTTATGACGATCCCGAAGATATCCGAGATGCAGAGCTAAGGCATATCCACTTCGAAATCGGCACCCACGTTTTTGGCCCGTTGCCAAGATGGGTTGATCTAACTGATAAACGAGCGATCCAGTGGGAAAGAACCAATAATACCGCATTAGTCTACGCAAGAAATCTTCTTGATGAAAATCACTACACATTGATTGCTGTTTTTACTCCTTATGCACACGAAACAGCAAGAGAGTATCCGAAGATGAGAGAGCTGGCTGGTTACGCTAGGAAGTTTTCAGAGCTTTAAAAACCCGCCGCGTGCGGGTTTTTTGCATTAAAGACCAATATAACCCGCCGCGTGCGGGTTTTTTTATGGAGTTTTTTCATGCCAATTCCTTCCCATGATTTAAGTGGTGACCTTTCACAAGCTTTGAAAGCCATGAGCGAACAGCTCAGCAGCTCTTTGCGCGTAGCCGTTCCGGGCATCATCCAATCGTTCGACCCTGATACGGTGACCTGTACTGTGCAGCCTGCAGTTAACGGATCGGTACCGGATGAAACTGGTGCTGAATTCGCAGAGGGCATCACGTTGCTGGTTGACCTGCCGGTTGTGTTCCCTCGCGGCGGCGGTGTCACACTGACGTTTCCGGTTAAGGCCGGAGATGAATGCCTGGTGATTTTTTCTGACCGCTGCATAGATTTCTGGTACCAGAGCGGCGGCACCGGTGACGCGGTAGATGAGCGCCAGCATGATACCTCTGACGCCTTTGTTATCATCGGTCCGCAGTCACAGGTTAAAAAAATCAGTGGCATCAGCACCAGCGGCGCACAGTTGCGTACCGATGATGGGGCTGCATTTATCGAGGTTGCCGCCGGGCACGACATTACTGTTAACACTCCGGGCAAACTGACCGCCAACGCGCAGGGGGGTACAGTAATCACTTCACCGACAATCGTCCTCAATGGTGCGGTAACGATAAACGGAACACTCAGCCAAGGCATGGGTGAAAGCGGCGGCAGCGCAACGATGCTGGGGCCAATCACCGTAACCAATGATGTGACCGCTGGCGGTAAGAGCTTGCAGAATCATGTTCACAGCGGTGTGCAGACGGGGAGCGGGCAAACAGGAAAACCGGTATGAGATATCGACGCGAAGGCACTGACGGTGATTACACATTCGGGCAAGGTGATAACACCTTTCTAATAAATTCTCCGGAGGCGGTGGCGCAGGCAGTTAGAACGAAGTTCAATCTCTGGCGCGGTCAGTGGTTCCTCGATGTGACCGCCGGAACGCCTTATATCCAGTCCGTTCTCGGAAAGCAAAGCCCCGAGGTTTATAACCTGGCTATCCGCCAGCACATTCTGCAGACGCAGGGTGTCAGCTCAATTATTTCCTTTGATACGTCCGTAAACAGCACCACGCGGCGCGTTACCTTTACGGCGACCATCGACACCATCTACGGGACTGCCACAGTAACAAGCGAGGCATAATGGCTCTCAATCTTGACACACTGGGGTTATCGGCAACGGTAACAGCTCAGGGGATCAGCGCGCCTGATTACCAGACCATTCTCACCACATTAACCGGCTACTTTCAGCAGATTTACGGCACCGACGCCTATTTAGATCCGGACAGTAAAGATGGGCAGATGATCGCTCTCTATGCACTGGGCATTCACGATGCGAACAACACGGCCATTGCCGTCTATAACGGTCAATCTCCGGCTACCGGGATCGGTAACGGGCTGTCCAGCAACGTGAAAATTAATGGGATTTATCGCGACCCGGCGAACAACTCAACGGTAGACCTGCTGATCACCGGCACCATCGGTTTGGAAATTACGAACGGTTCAGCCAGAGACGCGAACAGCATTATCTGGACGCTGCCTGCTTCGGTGGTGATCGGTACTGACGGGACTGTACTGGTGACAGCAACCTGTGCCACTGCTGGCGCTGTTGCCGCACTGGCGGGCACTGTCACGTTCATTAACACACCGACACGCGGATGGGTCTCGGTCACGAACCCCAATGCGGCCACCGTTGGCTCAGCTGCTGAAACTGACGCGGCGCTGCGTATCCGTCAGGCGCAAAGTGTGGCGCTGTCGTCGGTGACGCCGTTCGATGCTCTGGATGGTGCGATTGCCAATATCTCAGGGGTTACCCGCCATAAACTTTACGAGAACGACACGGGCGCAGTGGATGCCAACGGTTTGCCTCCACATTCGATTACAGCCGTGATTGACGGCGGTGATGCGACAGAAATTGCGACAACCATACAGCTGAAAAAAGGGCAGGGTGTTACTCCGAATGGCACCACGCAAATAACCGTCGCTGATAAATACGGGAATCCTCACGTAATTGGGTTTAACCGCCCGGTACCAGTACCCGTTTATATCGCTATTTCTCTTCAGGCATTTACGGGGTACACCTCGCAAATCGGAGCTGATATCAAAACAGCCATCGCCGCGTATATAAATGCGCTGACCATCGGCGATGACGTTCTTTTGAGCCGGGTTTATTCACCTGCAAATCTAGGGGTAGTGAGCGGCGGGGAAAGCCGATATTACGACATCACCAGCTTGCAGATTGGCAAAAGTACCGGTTCGGTTGCTGCTGCAAATATAATTATTGGTTACAGCGAGTCGGCGACGTGTGATGTAAATAACATCAGCATTACGGTGACGCCATGAGTAAATATACCGACCTCATCACTAACTACCACAGTCAAAAGCCACTTTTTGTTGATCACATAGACCTGATTACCCGACCCCTGACCGATATTGCTAACGCAATGAATGCCCTTATCACGGGATTTGATATTGATGAGGCGATTGGTGTCCAGTTGGACATCCTCGGTAAGTGGATTGGCAGAACGCGGATAGTTAGCCAACCGATATCGGGCATTTACTTTTCCTTTGACACGGATGGTTTGGGATTCGATCAGGGGGTATGGCAGGGGCCATACGATCCTGACGCTGGATTTACGAACTTGAGCGATGATACCTATCGAATCATTCTCAAAGCGAAAATAGCAATTAACCATTGGGACGGAACGAATGAAACATTGCCTGCTATTCTTGATACCGCATTAAAAGGTTCTGGTTTAGAGATGCAAATCATCGACAACCAGGACATGACTGTTTCCATCTGGGTATTTGCTCCAGATGGAATAGAGTCTGTTTCATTAGAATTACTTGCTGCAATAAGGCAAGGGTATTTAACAGTAAAAGCCGCTGGAGTTTATTCCGGCGAAATTCTTACTCCATCGGTTGGGGCTCAGTTCTTTGGTTTCGATCTGGAAAATGACTATATCGCCGGATTTGATGACGGCGCATGGGGGATTTATTTATAATGTCTACGAATAACTTTAAGCCTTTTGCAATTGGTGGCGGTGCAAATGTTACTGCCCAATCTGATTATGAAGCATTGGCTGCATTAACCTCAGGATTTAGTTCTGGGAAAGCCTCCTCTGCGCAAATTAACAAAGCAATTAGACAAGCAACAGTAATGGCATATGTATTGGCGCAGTATATTTCTGACAGCGCATTGGTGGATGTACTTGATAATGGTAACCCTGCTCAGATCTTGTCTAACCTGAAGGTTGGTTTATTATCCTCTTCACCTGGGCGTTTGCTTTCAGCACCAAAATCTTTTCTCTCAAGTGCGCTATATACACCTACACCAGGGACAACCAAGGTCAGAGTTAAAGTTTGGGGCGCCGGCGGGGGTGGCGCAGGGGTTTTAGGTTCATCGGCGACTGGGGGGGCCGCAGGCGGTGCAGGGGCGTATGCTGAGTCATGGATAAGCATCCCAGCAGGTACAACTATTCCTGTCACAGTTGGAAGCGGCGGAACTGCAGGCGGTGCTAATTCATCCACGGCAGGCGGATCAGGCGGTGCGTCATCATTTGGTACATATCTCACTTGCCCTGGTGGCATCGGCGGTGCGCCATCGGGTGGCGGCGCCGGCGCAACAGCCCCATCTTCTACAATTCTGTCGTCAAATGGGCAATCGGGGCAAGGGGTGTATAGCGGGGTTCTATTTGGAGGCACCGGAGGAGCTGCATTCTCATCGTACGGGGGGCTGTCTCACTCTTCATCAAGTGGCGATGCTGGCGGTTTCCCAGGCGGGGGAGGTGCGGGAAGTACAGCTGGTCAGTCTTCATACGGTGCGGGTAAAGGGGCTAACGGCTGCATAATAATCGAGGAGTACGCATAATGATTAAGAGTTATGCTCTTATAGCAAATGAAACAATATTAGTCGTAAACACTATTGTTGCTGATGAAACATTTCAAATTGAAGGTTATTATTTGATGGAAATATTAGATGGAATACTCTGCCAAACTGGAATGTATTATAATAAAGGTGATGGGTTTTTTTATTACGATGATGCTTTCACTATTTCATAGAGCGTTATAGATGAGTAACTCTCATGCGGCTGCTACATAACTTCAAAGGTCAGTTAGGGTAACGAAGCTATACGCGGCTCGGTGGGTTGCTACATGCAACCCATATGTTCAACGAAGTTGATTACCATCTGCTAGATATCGCTTTTTAATGAACTTTAGTTCTATGAATCGATATGAAGCCTCAGAGTAAAAAAAAGTAATAAAAATCATTAGTATTAGAGTGGTAGCAGTGCCAATGGTGAAATTCAAGTGAGCCCCAATAGAGTAAGCAACTTGTTTTACTGTATATATTGCTGGCATATGGCAAAGGTAAATTGAGTACGATCTTTCTCCAATCAAGACTAATATGTTATTATTCGATGTTATTATTTTTCTTTCTGAAATAGTCGTGAAGAAGCAAAGCCATCCGAAAACGCCTATTGAGATGTATTTGTATTCATTGCTAAAGTTCAGAGATACAATTAGGAGTAATAGTGCCATGGTTAGAGATAACAATCTTAATGGAATGGGTAGTTTGCATTTAATTCCAAGAACAAATGTTAAAGCTCCAAGGGAAAATGCTTGCGGCCTGAACCACCAAGCCACACCTGTCAAAACATTATCATGAGCTGATATAAAAGAATGCGAAAGAAATGCAAGCAATAAAAAAGCAACCAAATACCTAGCATTAAGTAAAAAAACGGCCGCAGCAAGAACTAAATACATTTGCCATTCTAGAGATAAAGACCAGTTAACAACATTTAAATCGTAGCTACCACATTCATATACGCCAGAAAAACATCCATACCAAAATATGTTTGCATATCCAAACAGTGCAGCTATACCACTAGATACAACATCTGAAATATTTGTTTTTATAATTGTAAAAAATGTTGCGATAAAAATAGTGAATAAGACCCAGAATATGGCTGCTGGCATTAGACGGAAAAATCTTCTTTTAAAAAATGATAAAAATGTAGTGATTTTTTTACCGTTATTAGATACGTCACGGAATAATGTGGCACACATTAGATAGCCAGAGATAGCAAAGAAAATGTCCACTCCTCCAAGGAAGGACACATGGTTAAGTATTTCCTGATACCATAATGGTGTAGGGAGCCTATTCCTATAATGCTGACCAATAACCATAAATACAGCAACTGCGCGTAAGGCCTGAATATCTAAATTTACGTTTTTTATCATTTAACCGATACCATTATTAACTGTTTTTAATGGGGTTATTCACAATATATTAGCTCCAATATCTTTCATTTTTTCTATCACTCGCTGCGTTTCTGCATCGGTTAATGTTAGTTGCGCAGCCATAAAAAAAAGAATATGCGGAGACATGGCGCGCGGTTCAGCCCCGCCAGTGTACTTCCGCCACTGGCTGTTACTGGCAACGCCAGCCAAGTCAGCCATTTGCGCGCCAGTATAGCCCAGATCAGTTTTAAGCTTCTCCAGATCGTCCGGGGTTGGTGGGGTGTACTCGTTTATCAGTCTCATTGCGCACCTGCTAAAAAGCCCCTTTCGGAGCCCTTGTTAAATGAATTTCACGATGATGGTAGTTACCGTCGCGACCGCACCAATCAAGCCTGTTGCGAGAGCTACCGGATACCACATTGTTTCCCGGTTAATCTTCGCCGTCTCTGCCATTAATTTGGCGATTTCGGCGTGGATTTTTTCAAGCTCTGCGGTGGTCATATCGTTTGTCATCTCGCTCATCCTTTCGGGGCTGGGCTGCGGCTTATCCGCTACCTCATGAAATAAACCATAGCCCCAATGGTGCTAATGGTCAATTAAAAACTCCACATTTGCCGGAGAATTATCTATGTCTTCAGAAGGACTGCCAGTTACTGGCATCCTCAAACATCTCCTCACTATTCCGGCCAGAACCGCCTTCTGCGCCTTGCTGGCGTCTGTATTGATGCTGCTGAGCGTTAACCTTCAGTTCAGCCAGGATCAGCGCATTTGCGTTCGGTACACCGTCCATATTTCTTTTGATGTAAATCAGTTCAACAAACATAAATCACCTCAGTCGATAAAAGTGGAATCAGCGCCTTCAATACCGGCCTCGATGTACTGGACTCTTTTTTTCAGATCAATGATGAGGGTCTTGGCTTCGCTGAGGCGGATCATCACTTGCTGGTCGGGATATATTTCAACTTTGGAAAGTAGATGAAAACGTAATTCCCACGAATTAAAACGAAAACGGTGCTAACTATCTGAAAAATAAAGGAGGTATAGAAAGGTATTTAAAGATGTTTTTAGCTTAAGAAAGAGTTTATCTATTTGACTTTAAAAGAATAAATTTAAATTTTGCGGATAAAGGAATCGTATTCGGTCTTTTTTTTGAACATTTCTTAAATCAATAACTTATCGTTAAAACAATCACTTATGCCACTTTCTGTTACCTTCAATGCTACTCATTTGGACTTTCTGCCGCCACTTTGTCGCCATCCATTTGAGCCAGTGGATTCAGGTAAATAGCGTCTTCCAGGTGATCCGGAGCGAAGTGCGCGTAGCGCATCGTGACCCGAATATCTGAGTGCCCGAGGATGCGTTGCAGCACGATGATGTTGCCACCGGCCATCATGAAATGACTGGCAAACGTATGCCGCAGAACGTGCGTCATCTGTCCTTCTGGCAGCTCGATGCCGGCCAGCCTGATCACCCGATAGAACTGTTTATAGCAGGGCGAGAAGGGCGCGCCTTTACGGGCGATCAGTTCGTCATAGAGGGGGCGGGCGAGGGGAACGGTACGGTTCTTTTTCCCTTTGGTATTGATGAAGGTGAGTTTATACGGGGAGATTTGCGAGCTTTTGATTTTGGCCGCCTCGTTCCAGCGTGCGCCGGTCGAAAGGCAGACTTTAACAATAAGCGTTAATTCGTCATTTCCATGCTGTTCACATGCCGACATGAGTCTCAGGATTTGTTCCTGAGTCAGCCATGCCATTTCACGTTCTGGCTGATCAAACTCGCGGATATTCTCGAGAGGGTTAGGCAGCGACCATTCCCCCAGTCGTTTCAGTTCATTGAACACCGCCCGCAGAAAAGCATGCTCACAGTTCACCGTGCCGGTTAAGCGGGATACTTACAGTGGCGACTCTCTTCCTTCTATTGGAAAAAATCAGGCATTTATTACAAACGATCAAAATGTAGCAACAGGCACCCCAATTTCGCAACACGGAAAGCTTGCGTTAAACGCAAATTATCCGGCAAATGGAGTTTTCTTCATTGACAGTTTTTCAGAGGGTGCGTTTTTAAGTTCAGACCTAATAATGACGCGCGGCATGGGGTTTGCTGATTCAACACTTGTGTCTTGGGACATTTCTACGTCAACTATTGATCAATTCAACGGCGGCATGGAGATGTATTGTCAGCCTGATCCTGCAGAAGCTACTGAAGAGAAGCAGTACCCTTTCGAAGAAGTTGGGATTCTTATCTGCTGGCCTTACAACGAAAATGGTTTAATTCAAAATTACATTACCGCCTCTGGCAAAACGGCCTACAGATGCATTCCTGATCGAAGCGTTTCAGAGCCATCCTCATGGTTCAAATTGGGTGCTCCGGCCGGTCCAACGACTGTGTCAGTGGGAAACACGCTCGATTGTTTAACTGCCGCGCCCGGAACGTATATTTTCGAGTCGGACTCCGGGATTACATCAGCGCCGGCGGGCTTTGTGTCGATTCATAGCGCGTCGCTAACTGTTTTAAAGCAGGGGGTATCAGCAACTATAACCATGCATGCATCCCGTGCCGATGGAGACGCCTACGCTGGGATGTGGCTATTGACGAAGAATGGCGAATCCTACGAGTGGTCGGGTATCGGAGTAGCTGAGCGTTTAGTAGCATCTGAGGCATATACCGTCACTCTGATTTAAGCCTTTTACCCATACATTCCGTGTATTTGATTTCATTGCCTGCTGAAGAAACTGAGGTTATTCTAAAACCCTTCTAATCAAAAGGATATTGAGAGTGGATACTACTGAAGAGTTGGGCGGGACTTACTTCTACCATGGAAATGCTAACGTATCTAAAGAAGAACTATTTTGGTTAATATTCGCTGAGAGTTTGGCGGACCACCTTGGTGTTTCAGTAGAAACAGCGGCGACGATTCTTGCTGGGCAACCAATACTTAAGAAACGAGTTGTGCTGGGATCAAAGGTTTCTCGCACGAGTATTGCGTCAAAATTAGCTCGCAGAATATTTAAAAACGCACACTTTCCATATGGGATCCAATTTTCAACTATTGTGAAGGGGCGTACTCGCGTTACAAGCAAAATAGGGGCAGTAGTGGGTAGAGCGGTGCCTTTTATTGGCTACGCGCAGGCGATAATTATCGTAAGCCTAGTCGCGAAAGATACCAGGGAAAAATACAACCTGATATCAAGGCCCGAGCATCGTATAGAATGGGCATATTTCTAATGCTAAAACCGGACGAGCAAGAGCTCTTAGATTACGTCACCAATACATATGGCCAACGTGATAAGCCGGCACAAAAGGATTGGACATTTGAGGAGCACTTCAATTTCTTTCAGGAAGAGCTGGAAGAAATGTTGTTTGATTTGTTCACGCGATACGGCATTGAGCATAGCAATTTCAACATAGATGACTATTTCATGCCGGAGTTTTATTGGTGGCAGTTTAAGCTCAAAAAGGAATGGCAAGACCGTCAATTTAAAACGCTGACGCTGGGTATGATTATCGAATCAGCAAAAGCAGGTCGCTGGCTATATGACTAAGGGGCCTCAGCCCCTTTTCTTATGCAGTCTGGCGGTCATCCCATGAATCAGCATAGATGATATTGCCATCGTTGTGCTTCCACGTAATCTTCTCGTAGCGCAGCTCTACTGTTTCCATATGGTTTTCATTAGGATCGGTTGAATGACCCATTACTGGGGAAATAGAGACAATCCGCACACCTTCTAACAGCATGTTGAAATACTCAACTTCCTGACCTGCATCATTGATCCGATACCATTTGATTTCAGCCGAAGCAAGGCATTGACCCGTTGCCACTGCTTTGTAGATGTATGGACTTGAACAGTCAAAATCTTTTATCAGCATCATAGGGGAATGAATACGTGTACCCGTAATTTTCCCTGTACGGTCATCGGTTGGCGTCATCAGGTTGTGATGAAAGCCCTTAACCTCAATGCTGTATTCCCGCCCGATAACATCCACACCGCCTTTAATCAGTGCGCCGCCGTCGTCTTTAAGCCATAAATAAGCTGGTATAGCCATTTTCAAAAATTCCATTTTAAAAAGTGAGGCAATACGTTATGCCCGTATGGTTTGGCAAACAATAAGATGTGTTGGGGAAAAAGGATTTTCAGAGGTTTAGTATTGATGACTGAGGGTCACAACTTGAAAGGAAGATCTCTAAAATTCCCCGAATCTATTTCGAAAAGGGCGCTAACGGATTGATATTTAATGAAGGTATAAACAAGTGACGGAAGGCTTTACTTTAAAGAGTTTTTAATTAATCCATTGATAAATAGGTATGAGTAGCATTTATTTCCACTACGGGAATCGTATTCAGTTTTTTTGTATTTGGATTGAATCACCTTACTCTTGCTGTCAGTCATTTGCCCCGCAGTTTTCGTTTCTATGTGGATGTTCTTGGTTTTACACCACAGGCGACATGGCTTCATTTCGCGAGAAAATACAGCATGCCGGTGTCACAGAGTGGAAAAGCAATAAGAGTGAAGGGGAGTCAATTTACTTTCTCGATCCCGATGGCTATCAGTTAGAGGTTCATTGTGGTGATCTTGAAAGCCGGCTCCGTTCCTGCAAAGAAAGCCCGTACGATGAAATGGAATTTTTCTGATGTATTTGGCTTATTTTAGTGATTTTCCATTGCCTCATAACTCACATCAGACAGCAACACCCCTGATTCGGCGCAGTTACAAATCCACTGCCGTCCGGGCAGGCATACAACTTTAGTCAGATTGTCTGTCAAAGGCACAACGCCCTTGAAGTTGATCGAAAAAATATCAATAAATTCATGTGGTAAGCTTAGTTAACGGATCGTCAAAAATTTGCCTTAAAAGATCTTTGTCAGAACCATCAGTGATGTTATTTTGACAGTTCTAAGGTCAAAAATAATTATTTTCATGCTATGAAACGAAATCTTGATCACCAGTGAGGACATGATGATTTATTCAAGTTGGAGGTGGGTGGTCTTACTTCCATTGCTTACAAAACCGGTTTCGTTTGTTTTTTTTGGTGGCGTAATATCGTCATTTATCATTTTCCCTTTGCTATACAGTCAGGAAGTTCAGGAGTGGAAAGGGAATGTTAATAATATCCATAATATGGGGAGTTTTTATGATCCTGATAACTCAGGAGGAGTCATTGCAACTGAGAACTATACTCATCACCCCTCACCTTACACCGAGGTGCAAGTTAAAACGTTATTGTTCTCTAATACAGGTAGCCCGCAGGAATGTAATGCAAAGGTTCGCGACTTTTTAAATTCCCTCAAAAATATACAGCCTCGCAACATATCCGTTGTATTAACGAGAGTATGTATTAATCGTGGTTTCGCCATTGGAAGATTTGCAGATGATAACACATTAATTTCAGTTTTACCTATGCATGATAAAAGCTACAACTTGGCAGGTGTTAAAATATGGAAATCAACGATTATTGAAAAGCCTACTTTTTTAAAATCTGTACTGAATTCATCAAATGCCTGGCCTGCGCTAATTATAATTTTTTTATCTATGCTCATTAGTTACTTGCTGTCATTAATAGCAGGCGGATATCTCAGGGTTCTGAATGTATTTGCTTCTACTGATGGGCTGACAGGTTGCCTGCGAAGAGAGGCATTTTACGCGAAAGCTACCTACGAACTGGCGAAATGTAAAAAAAATAACTTACCTTTTAGCGTATTAGTCATAGACCTTGATCACTTAAGAGAAGTAAATAACTCTTTCGGTCACGAAAAAGGTGATTTGGCAATTTCTCTTTGCGCAGAAAAAATACTCAAATGCCTGCGCAGCAATGATTTTGCCGGCAGGGTAGGGGGAGATGAATTTATCGTTGCACTTAAAAATACCGGGGCATCTGATGCGTTTTTAATCGCAAACAGAATTCGTGAGGCAGTTAAGAGCATAAAGCTGGAGGGGCTATTTTTGTCAGTGAGTATCGGCATATCTCAATATGATAAAGACAATGCCTCATTACAAGAGGTGATTTCTAAAGCGGATGCAAATCTCTATATTGCAAAGCGACAAAGAAATGATGTTGTATATTAAGGTGTAACCATGAAATACTTTCATCAGTTTCATGGTTGGAAATATTTAAAGCGAGTGTGTTGACTGGTTGAATCTATTTAAAACTCTCGCTCAATATATTCAAATGCACCTTTTCAATGATTTTAAAATCATCAGGCGTTAGCCTTAACATAGGGCGCGCCGGGGACTGCATTTCTTGTGTGCGGGCAGACGGCCCCGTACTGATACATACCTGGAGACAAACTGCTTACCCTCGCGCCCGCTCGGGTCGTATTCGCACGACCATTTGCCGGCAGACAGCTTATTTACACTCATCACATCTTCCTTTCTGAGGATGTGAATTTAGCTGTATGTAAATACAGTGCAAATGTTTGATTTAATTATTTGATATGAGTAGCAGGAGAGGAGCGCCACAGGAAGCGAACTTAAATAAAATTGATATTTAATTTTGTTAGCCAACAACTTTGCAGTTGCCTTACAGAACAACTAATGACAAAATCTGTAGATTAAGAATAACAATAATAAATAATATCTCCCTGATGTTAAGGGAGAGAACGACCCCACAATGTGGGGAGATGTTTTTTCTAACAAGGAAAAATCATGGGTGCTTGTCCAACCTGTTATCGGGAAATCGATAACCATCACTGTCCGTTCTGTGAAGAAAAAGAACGAGATTTTCATCGCCATGACAACATGGGAGCATATGATAAAAGTCAATCCTATACGCCTCCCCCTAACAATCTCCAGCAAGATTACAAATCCTCATACGGGCATACCGGCGGGAGAAATTCTGGTACACCAGGCGCATTAGATAAACTTTTCAAAGGTTTTATCTACGCCAAATGGACGTCCTTGTTGCTGATAGTTGTTTTGGCTTACAAAATTTTCCTGTCATTAAGATTCCTGCTTCACTTTAGCAGTAGCTTTCTTAGCCTTGCTCCGTACGTACCGCTGGCAATACTGGTTGTTATCGATTTACTGCTGTTAGGTTTATTTATCAAAAAACATAAATCTAAAAGTAACGAAGCCGGAAAACCGTCAGCTTGCGGGCTCTTATTTATAGCATTGCTATTGTGGTTCTGGTATTTGCCGTTCGTGGTAATAACTGCATCTTTTAGAATGATGTAGTATCGAGAATCAAATTTGAGTGGCTAAAAGGGTGCGTTGTGCACCCTTTTTTTAAAAAGAGCCGGTTTAACAATAAGTGCATATTCCTTTCTGGGCGTGTTTTTTAACCTTTCATCTAAGAAGTTTTTTCCAGTTTTACCCCCATCACATCTCAATTAAAATATACCCCCGGCTAATTAGAACATTTTTCGGGCAATCTTAGGTTCAGTGGATTTGAAGTGACTACTGGCTGTGCTTATCAGGGTGCAACTGAACACCTGTTGCAATGTAATAATAATAATCCTATAAATGATAGCTGGGCTTATTGAATTGGATATTTTATGACTGTTCAGATTAAAAAGTTACTTCCTTCAGAGTGGGAAAGCGCATTCCCGATCATTGCTCAACTAAGAAACATCACCAAAGGCGAATTTTTAAAAAGCGTAAGAATTCAAACTCTGAACGGATATGAGCTTGTTGCTGCTGTCCTCGAAGAAAGGATTATTGGTGTGATGGGTATAAGACCTGTACACACGCTGGCACGAGGTTCTCACCTGCACATTGATGATCTGGTTGTTGATGAGAATGAACGCCAATCAGGGACAGGCAGATTGCTTCTTGATTTCGCTGTTAGTGAGGCTCAAAGCAGGGAGATGAATTTTGTTTTTCTTGATGCAAGGAAAGAGGCAATTCCATTCTATGAAAGGAATGATTTCATCTTCCACGCTTCTCCTTCAATGAAAAAAATCCTCTGATTTCACCGGGTTTAAGGCATGATTATTTCTTATTCTTGCAACAGAGGAGAACGAGTCTGATTGCTGTAGCCTTAATGTTGTCTTGAACCCATTATCCTGTGCTGCTTCATAGCTTCTAACCTCTTGCCTATCCACAATGGAAATAAAACTTTCCGCTCTCATGCTGAACTCTGCAGTTAAAGCATTTGATTCTCATTTGCAGCCGGACAAATAGCGTTGTAACGTTGAGGCTCCGCCACAACGTTAAGGAAAGGAAAATGAAAGCTGCTGTTGTTAATCAAGACCATTCAGTGGGCGTCGTCGAGAAGACTCTGCGCGACCTTGAACATGGTGAGGCACTTTTAGAGATGGAGTGCTGTGGTGTATGTCATACGGATTTGCATGTCAAAAACGGTGATTTTGGTGACAAGACCGGGGTCATCCTCGGCCATGAAGGGATTGGCATTGTAAAGAAAATTGGCCCTGGAGTCACTGCGCTGAAAGTGGGCGATCGTGCCAGCGTCGCGTGGTTCTATAAAGGCTGCGGGCATTGCGAATATTGTACAACCGGTAACGAAACGTTATGCCGACAGGTCATTAATGCAGGGTATACCATTGATGGTGGCATGGCTGAAGAATGTATTGTCTCGGCCGATTATGCGGTGAAAGTTCCCGACGGTCTGGAGTCTGCCGCTGCAAGTAGCGTGACCTGCGCAGGCGTGACCACTTATAAAGCCGTAAAAGTATCAGGCATTCAGCCGGGTAAATGGATTGCTATTTATGGCCTGGGCGGTTTAGGTAATCTGGCTTTGCAATATGCGAAAAATGTCTTCAATGCCAAAGTGATTGCTATTGATGTTAATGATCAGCAATTAGAGTTTGCCGCCGATATGGGCGCAGACCTGACCATTAATATGCTAAAAGACGATGCAGCAAAAATTATTCAGGAGAAAGTCGGTGGCGCTCATGCTGCGGTGGTAACGGCAACGGCGAAATCCGCTTTTAACTCAGCAGTTGATGCGATGCGAGCGGGTGGGCGTATTGTTGCGGTGGGTTTACCGCCGGAATCAATGAGCCTGAATATTCCTCGTTTGGTGCTTGACGGCATTCAGGTCGTGGGTTCACTGGTCGGTACCCGTGAAGATCTTGCCGAAGCGTTCCAGTTTGCCGCTGAAGGTAAAGTGGTGCCGAAAGTCACCAAGCGTCCGCTGGGCGATATCAATGCGATATTCCATGAAATGGAACAAGGCAAAATTAAAGGCCGGATGGTGATCGACTTTACCCATAAGTAAGCTTTTCAGCGTATCGGGTGACGCAGCTTAATGTCTTTTGCTGCGTCACACATGGCTTGATCTTGAGACGGCACAAAAAAAAGCCCGCTCGGGGCGGGCTGAAAGGGGTAATGCGAGGGTCTTACACACTATGAAGGACAGTTCACAGTGGACACAGGAGAAGAAACATCGTCTTCGGATATAAAAGTAACAAACCCAATGTCTATTTATGTCAAAACTAAGTAAGTTTATTTCCCGACTTGTAACCCCTTCAGAACACTGTTTACTTACCCGCTATACTCAAATATTACATGTGAAAAATCAATGTGCTGCTAAAGCCTGGTGGTGCTAAAGGAACACTATGCGATATTGGGTAAGCGTTATTGTGATTATCATTGTTGCCTGGTGCAGTGGCCCGTGGATAAGCCGTCACGTTCCGTCGGAATATAATCCTTTCTCACCGGTGACAATTAATGACCCGCCAAACTTCATCACCCGCTACAAATTAAGGAAGCTGGATAACGATCCTCAGCAATGTCTGGCTGTGCTTGAACGTGCCCGGCAAGAGGGAGCGATTAATTTTACCCACGCCGGAAATACGGGCGGGAAATGCCCGCTGACTGATGCAGTACGGGTTCGCGGATTTGGGGATGTTTCATTGAGTTCAAGCTATCTGGCGAGCTGTCGTCTTGCACTAAGCAGCGCAATGTTTGTTGTACAGGTGGCGAAACCGCTGGCCATTCAGAAACTCGGTTCGCCGCTGGTACGTATCCATCATTTGGGCAGTTATGCCTGCCGGAACGTCTATAACAAGCCCGATGCCAGACTTAGCGAACATGCCACGGCGCAAGCGCTGGACGTTGCCGGTTTCTCGCTGGCTGACGGACACCGTATGACAGTTCTGAAACAATGGCCTCAGTCTGGTGCAGAAGGGGAGTATGTGCGGACATTATTTTCAGAGAGTTGCCCGTATTTTGGCAATTCCATCGGGCCGGAATACAATGCAGCGCATGCCAATCACTTTCACCTCGGCATGCGCTGGTTCGGTTTTTGCCGTTAATCCGCTAAATAGCGTTCGACCAGGCGCGTCCAGTAGGCTGCACCAAAGCTCAGGCTGTCATCATTAAAGTTGTAGGCCGGATTGTGTAGTACCGCACTGTCTCCATTGCCCAGGCGCAGGAAGCAGCCGGGCTTCTGTTGCAGGAAATACGCAAAGTCTTCACTGCCAGAGATTGGCGGAAGATTATCGATCACGTTTTCTTCACCCAGCAATTCTTTCGCCACTTCCATAGCGAATGCCGTTTCCTGGTCATGATTTACCAGCACCGGATATCCGGAAACATATTCAATTTCAGCGCGGGCGCCGTAACCGGCAGCATGATTTTCCACCAGAGTGCGGATACGTTTTTCAAGGATTTTGCGCACTTGAGGATCGAAGGAGCGAACGCTCATTTCAAGGCGCGCTGTTTCCGGGATGACATTCGCCGCATGGCCTGAATGTAATGAGCCTATGGTCACTACCGCTGTTTCATTTGGATCAATATTACGCGAAATAACCGACTGCAAGGCGATGACCAGACTGCTGGCAACCAGTATAGGATCCACCGTCATATGCGGTCGGGCCGCATGCCCGCCTTTGCCATGAACTGTGATATTGACCGTGTCGCAGGCTGCCATAAACGGGCCGGAACGGAACATCATTTTGCCAACCGGATAGCCGGGATGATTATGTAACCCGTAGACGGCATCACAGGGGAACCTTTCAAATAACTGTTCGGCCAGCATGCGCTCTGCGCCGCTGTTAAATCCAATTTCTTCCGCTGGCTGGAAAATAAGATGCGCTGTGCCGGAAAAGTTTTTGCTGCGCGCAAGCTGCGCGGCGGCGCCCAGCAGCATCGTCGTGTGGCCGTCATGGCCACAGGCATGCATTTTTCCGGGAAACTGGCTGGCGTAGCTTACGCCCGTTTGTTCGGTGATGGGCAGAGCATCCATATCTGCACGGATACCGATGCTGCGGGACCCGCTGCCAAGCTTCATGGAGCCGACAACGCCATACCCGCCAACGGCGGTGGTCACCTGATAGCCAAGAGATTCTAGCTTTTCAGCGACGAATGCTGCGGTTGCAGATTCTTCATTGGAAAGTTCTGGATATTGGTGCAGGTGCTGGCGAACCTGGCGCAATTGTGGAAGGAGATCCGCCACGTCAGCGAGGGTGCAAAGTGATTTCTTATTCATTATGGGATCTTTTTTGCCTGAAAGAAATCCGGCCGTTATGGCCGGTGCCACGTCATTACCTTTGACAGAATGCAATGTGAAATTCAGGCTGGCAATACCTAAATGAGACAGGAAAAGGTCTTTTGAAAATAATGGAATGTTCAATTCAATAACGGTATGCAATTGATGTAGCAAGCTAAAGTTTTTTCCGTGGCATTACGCAATTCAGTATTCTGTTGCTGGATGGTGTGAGCGGTTGCCTGTACCGTTGTGAGGTGAACGGGCTGGCAGGTGATTCAGGAAATATCAGGCAAATGGTTTTCCATCCACCTGATAAAAGGTCGCAGATAAAAAGCAGAGGGCGGGAGGTAATAGCGGTGTTCAGGCAGGCAGATAACTTATTGAATGCTCGAGTGAGTCACATTGAGAATCGATAAGCACATTCCATACGCCTTTATAAGGGATCCCGACATAAGCGGTATTTTGATCGTTAATTGTCAAAATATCGCCGAAACCTGAGTGGCGTCCTTTTCGCTCAACATCATTTTCACACATCAGATGAATGTGACATTTTTCTGAACAACGTATGACGACAGTGTCGCCACCAAACAGACTCAATCTGGCTCGAACGATAGGCATGGCTTCCCCCAATAAGTTAAAACACCGGAAATACGCTGCAACCGAACACTACCTGATCTTACGCCACCCGAACCGGGAGTGATATTGGTCACAGAACGCTCTGGAATCTATAAAACCAGACAAAAGAGGGGGGAATAATGACCTTAATCAATAGTTGTAATAATCTTCCGAAGATTAATTGTTAGCCACTCGGGCACATGTAAATGAAAATGATCTAATTTCAAATAAGGAAATTGAAATGTTGTTGTCAGGTTATCGACAGGTGAGGAACCCAGATGAACGGTAACATACAGAGCGTATTTTTCTGCGAATTGATAATGTGTGTTCATTCGTTACAGAGTAATAAAATAGCTGCTTTTTCTTTCACAAGCTGACACCCTATAGGCTTATGGCATGTGCGCTCGCTTTAAATTGATTATTATCGGATTTTTTGCCGTCTCACGCGCCCCTTTTGCGGGTGATGAAAAAAATGCGGGCGCTACACTTTCTCATTTTATCCAGTTATAAGGGCATCGGATGAATTGCTCCGAAAAATTCAAATATCTCAGAAACTTCAGTGCGTTATCCCTGGTTCTGAATGCTTTTTTTAGCCTGCCGGCACATGCGGATGACGCACTGTTACGGGCGTGTGGTAATGCAAAAACAGCCAAGGATTGCCAGTTGCCTTTCCAGCAGGGACTTTCCCCTGTGCAGATGGCGTTATCCCGCGAACCACTCTGGGGTTATGTGGATACCACCGGGCATATGGTAATCAGGCCTGATTTCAGTGAAGCCCGGGGCTTTGTGAACGATCTGGCTGCTGCGAAAAAAGACGATAAATTCGGGTATATCGATAAAAAAGGCCACTGGATTATTGAGCCCAAGTTTACGCGGGCAACCGATTTCAATGCTCAGGGCACTGCCCTGGTCGTGACCGATAACCGTCTGGTGCTGATTGATCGCAAAGGTGCGGTCATAAAAACGTTGCCGTTTGCCGTTTCTCTGGACAGCCAGGGATTTGTGCGCGGTCAGGCACTGGCAAGCGTACAAACACAAGTTTCTCCTGCGTTGTGGAATGCCTCAACGGATCGTTCCCTTTCCCTTCCTGATGATGTTATTGCCCTGGACTTGCCTCAGTCCGGGCTGATCCCGGCTAAAAAGCGGGATTCTGCACAAGACGGTTACTGGGGATATCTGGACGAAAAGGGTGACTGGGCAATTGACCCGATGATCCTGAAAACCCGTGATGAGCCGCAACTTGGCGGCGATGTCGTTGCGGTGAAAACTAAGAACGTCTGGATGTTCGTTGACCGGCAGGGTGTCTCGTTAAACAAAGAGCAGTATAAATCGGTGCGTCTGCTGGTGTCGGGGAGCTGGCTGGTTACAGGCACAGATAACAGCAAACAACTGCTCAGCAATAATCTGGAAAAAGTACAGGATATTCCTGCAGATCAATCTGAGAATATCCTTGTCTGGGGCAAAGCTACGCTGGGAACGGGCAGTAAAGGTATTGTGATTATTGGTGCTGATAACCACGTTACTTCGCTGAAAGTGAATAAGCCGCAAGTTCTGCAACAGGCGAACCGCCTTTGGGTGATGCAATCTGAGGGTAAAACGCCTCAGGTTGCGCAGATCTATGACAATAACGGCGTAGCACTTCTTAACGATGCCACGCTGACAGCGCTGAAAGATTACCAGCTCAGGCCGCTGGGTACGTCGCCAATGACCGATGACATCAGTTCTTTGGCGCAAGCAGATAGCCATGCAGCAAACAGCCTGCCATGGGCAGTTCTGACGCCCGCTGATACAACAAAACCGCCTGCAATTCTCACCTCCCAGGGAAATGTGCTTTCTGATCCGCAGTGGGCATCGGTTGACGGAGATGCTTCTCAGGCACCGTTGATCATCCACACGGAGAATAAAAAAGCAGGAGCGGTCGATGCGACAGGCAAATGGGTTATCCAGCCAGTATTTACCCAAATTTCCCCGTTTAACGGTGACTATACCTGGGCCACTGACAACGCTGGAAATACAGAGGTTAAGCACCTGATTGATCGTAGTGGTAACGCGATTGACGTTCCGGCAAATATTCAGCAAGGTACTCAGCGTTTGTCATCCGGGCTGCTGTTTTATACTGAGGGTGAAAAAGACGCTCAGCGCTGGGGATTATGGGATATCGCGAGCAAAAGCATCAAAGTTTCTCCTCAGTTTATCCAGATTGATTCGTTTAACGACGGTTACGCGCTGGCGCAGACAGATGCGGGCTGGGGCGTTATCAGAACCGACGGCAGTTGGGCGATCGCGCCTGATGCGGGCCGTAGCGGTAAATTCCAGTATATCGGGCAGGGTGTCTTTACTCTTTCCGATAACGATCAGCCAGGTGAACGCGGTGCACTTGCCAGCCATTACAGCCTCTACAGCGCTGAAAGCGGTCAGACTTTAGCAACAGATTTACTCTCAAGACCGCTGCCAGTAGGACACCACCACTGGCTGGTTCAACCTGCCGAAGGTGGTGTTGCATTGCTTGATAATGCAGGGCGTTTTCCTGTCAGCAAGGCAATTACTGCATCCTCAAGCTCTGTTGATGGCGACTGGGTTATGCTCAGTTTTTCCCCTCATTTCGGGGCAGTTAACAGCCGGGGTGACTGGCAAATTCAGCCGCTTTATACCGCTGAATTTAATTTCATCCCACCTCTTAATCTGAGCCGTGCTGTCAGTGATGGCCGTATTACACTGATTAATGATCATGGGGCGGTGCCTTTAGAGGGGTTTGAGCAGGCTCAGGCGCTGAACTCGATGGCGCGTTTGGTCATGAATGATGACGCTACCGGCGAGACTGTGTTGTATGACAATGACGGCAACGAAATTCAGCGTTTCGCCGGGCTCAATAGTCTGCAAGCGGATAAAGCCAGCTCCGGGGTGATCCCTGTACGCGATGGCAACGGCCTGTATGGTTTTGTTGATCAGCAAGGGAAGAAGCTGATCGGTTCTTACTTCGATCAGGTGGGCGCAATGAGCAATAATTTTGCTACCGCCATGAAGAAATCGACTTATGGGAATCTGCTGGGCTATATCAATACTACCGGGCGCTTTGCTATTTTACCTAAGTTCGACTGGGCGAATGATTTCAGCGAGAAACATGCCTGGGCAGGGGGTAAAGGCGTGGTCAGCTTGCTTAACAGTGATGGTGCTGTGCAGGCTAAAATTCAGGTGCGCTGTAATCAGCGTGTCATTGTGGATGCAAAAGGGGCTTATCTCTGGCCAGCCAAGGCTCCTGCATGCGATAACGGGGGTAATTAATGTTTGTCAGCAAATCTTCAAGGCTACGAAATGCACTCCGTTGTGCGCTGAATACCAGCAGCACACTGGCCTTATTGACGCTGACAGCCTCTGCAACTGCGGCTGAACCCGACAGTTGTTTTGCTCCGTTACCGGCGTCACAGGCGGAGGTGCAAACGCATAATGCATTGCCTGCGGTTCAGAATGTATGTATCCGCGATGTACATGAAAGCCGTGCAGCAGTGCTTTTGCCTGCAGCGGATACGCAGGGCGAACGTTGGGGCTTTTTAGATAACCAGGGACAACTGGTCATTAAACCCGTTTTTGAAAAAGTCGGTGACTATCATTTTGGTACCGCCGCTGCCATGCAACAAGGCAAGTGGGGATTTATCGATCTGACCGGAAACTGGATGATTCCGCCGGCTTTTGATCATGTTCAGCCCTTTACTGAATCCGGGCTGGCTGTGGTGACGGCAGGCGGAAAAACCCAGATTATTGACCGCAAAGGGGCACAGGTCGGTAAAGCGCTGGATGAATTAGTCGATGACGCCACCCTTAGTGACGGCGTTCCGGCCCGCCTGAGTCTGACGTATAACAGTGTTCTGCTTTCGCCTGACGGTGTCCGCCATGTGGCGACCGACAAAATGGAAGTCGTGGAACCTTTTGGCCCGAAAGATCTCTTTATCGCTTTTAACGCCAGCAAAGGCTACGGCATTGTTGATGGTAATCTTACCTGGCGTGTTCTGCCGCAATACAGCGCGATTACTCTTGATCCGCAAAACCCTTCTGTCGCGATGGCGAAAAATGCGGAAGGAATTACGTTAATTCGTACCGACGGCGTACCGGATGAACAAAAGTACTTGTCTGTCAGTGAAGAAACCGGGGCTTTTTGGCTGGCGAAAACTGCGGAAGGGATCAAGTTACTGGATAATTCCGCTGGGGTTATCGCAACCTTTAGCGAAGCAGAGGCCTCTTCACTGTATGTCTCCGGTGATTATGTGTTGAATCCCGTCACTAAAGACGCTCTGACATTATACGTACCTGGACGTAAGCAACCTCTTTCGTTGCCCGTTGGCAGTGAACCCTGGGAGCAGGACACCGGTGAATATCTGATCACCACTAAAGGTAATCCGAAAAAGGTTAATGCGATTGTTGCACCGTCCGGAGGAATAATCGGTGGCTCGCAGAATGTGGGATGGCTGGCGCAGATTACCGGCGCAGAAGTGATCAACCACCGTTTGTGGTTGCGTAACGAACAAGGAGAGGTTGTCAATATTGTGGATGCATCCGGAAAGGCGTTACTGACTCAGAAGAATATCAGTACCCTTGATGGAAGCCGGATTGAACCCCTGAATATCAGTAATGATGCCACTTCTGCACAATCACCCCTGGCGTTGATTCGCCCCGGTTCCGGAAACGCTAAAAACGGTGCCGGCTTCCTGCGTCCGGACGGCTCGCTTCAGCTTGAGAGCAAATGGCAGGATATTCAACCTGCTGATGCAAGCGGCAATATCGAACAGTTTATTGTTACAACGGCTGAGGGAACCGGTGTTATCGATGCGCAGGGCAAAATGGTTATCCCGCTGACAGAAGACAATATTTCGCCATTTGTTCATGGCTATGCGCTTGATTATCTCGATGGGAAATTGACTGCCCTGGATCACGCAGGTAAGCATTATGATTTGCCTGGCGTTTTCGAGATTGAGTCTGTTGGTAATGGCTGGTTCCGTTATCGTGAAACTGCAGCCGACGGCGCGCTCTGGGGCATCTTTGATATCAACACGCAGAAAACGGTTGTTCAGCCCTCTTATCAGGATGTCGGTGACTACGCCAACGGGCTGGCGGCCTTCAGAGCGCCGGGGGGCCTATGGGGCATCGTGGACAGCCAGGGTAAAACCATTGTTGAAGCGAAATATGCGAAGGCAAAACGCATCAATTCTGCACTCTGGTTACTGACCCAACCGGCCGCCGCTGACCAAACTGAATCCAGTGTGGTTGCTGAAATCATAGGCAATGATGCGAAAGCAAGAATCGCTCCAACGGCCGGGTTATCAGTTACTCAGTTCAGTGATGGACGTATTCTTGCCACCTCTTTCGCAGGGCAGTCCTGGCTTTTGGATCCTCAAGGCAACATTGAATTGCATGAACAGCAAACCCGTATCAGTGCGCTGGGTGATTGGGTAAAATTATCCCGTAAACCACAGCAAGGCTATATTTCTGCGCAAGGAGAATGGCAAATTCAGCCAGTGGCGGAAGTTGCCCAAAGCTCTGCTTTTGTACAAGGCCGCGCTCTGCGTTCGACACCTGCAGGGTATGAGCTGATCGATGATAAAGGTGTGCGGGTAGCGGCTATGCCTCAGGGCCGATGGTCAATGCCGTCAGCCAGCGCATGGTCTGTCTCTTATGACCCGCAGGATGGCGCGCCAGCAACCCGTTATGTCGATAACACCGGTAAATTGATGCTGACGGTACAGGGACAAGCCAGTCTGATGGTGAATGATCACGCTGTACTGACACGCTCAGACGGTACGAAAACCTGGATAAACGCTCAGGGGAAACAAGCCGAAGGCATGGCGTATGCAGACTTAGGGTTGCCTGTGGATGACCTGGCCTTCGCCAAAACTAACCATAATTACGGTTTTGTCGATATGCAGGGTAACTTTGTCATTGCCCCGCTATTCAGTGCCGTGTCCCCCTTTGACAGCGGGGTTGCCGTTGTTTCAACACCTGCGATGTCGATGATGATTGATAAAACAGGTAAACCGCTTGCAAGGGTCGATAGGGAATGCGGTATTGCCGTTTTATATGGCACCGGCAGTGAAAGACAGTGGCCGGTAGCGATGCCGGAGAACTGCAGACCTTAGTACATGTTACGGCTTGCAAAACCCGCTGCGGCGGGTTTTTTTGTGCTAATGTTTAACTGTTATGGCAGTGAACTATCTCAATTGAAAGGATAAATTATGATTCCGCAGATCCCACTTAAATACAGGGATGCAGAGCGCTGGTCGTTTGGTGATACCGAGTCGTCAGCAGACGAACTGGCTAAGCGTGTTATTGAAGGCATAAAAACCGCCACCTGTTCTAATCTTGATGATGACCCGGAACCAGAACCAGGCGAAGTCTTTGTGGTGGTTGATGGCCGCAATAATCCGGTGTGTGCCGTACAACTGACCGAAGTGAAACAAGTTCCTTTTGATCAGGTGACAGAACAACACGCCTGGGAAGAAGGTGAAGGCGACCGCACGCTGGCTTACTGGCGCGCTGAACATCAGCGTTTCTTCGAAGAGTACGAGATGTTTGAACCCACTATGCCATTGTTACTGATGAAGTTTCGGATGATAGAGAAGTTCTAAATCTCTGAGGGGGTCTGATAAGGAAAATCAGGCCTTAAATCCCCGTCGCTATATGAACAGTCTGAAGTGGTCTGTCCGGCGTTCAGGAATATGTCATGTCCGTGAATCCAGTGTCTCATCGCGCTTTTACAACCCTTTCCGGTATACCTTATTTCAGTCAATGGGAAGACCCTGATTGCGCTGCCGGCATTATTGCCGGTGAACTTGAACTGAGTGATATCAAACTCTGGGCACAATCTGGCGCATCTAGTCAGCAGGAATTTATTGAGTGGGCAAACCATGTCTGTGGGATGTGCTGTCTGAAAATGGTGTTGGCAGCTGTTTTCGGAAAAGTAGTGCCTGTTCTTAACCTGACTCAACACAGCCTGCCATATGGCACCTATGTGCGTGAGGGGGATAACATTAAGGGATTGATTTATGCGCCTTTTGTTGAGTATGTACGGCAGGAGTTGGGGCTGAAAGCAGTCGTCAAAGTGGGGATTTTTGCTGAGGATATTGCTGCACAAATGGCCGGTCACCGGTTCTTCATGGCTTCGGTGCATCCGTCAATTCGCATACCGGAGACTGTTCCGCCGTTTAAAGGTGGGCATCTGGTGCTGGTGACGCATGCTGACAGAAAGTATATAACCTTTCATAATCCCTCCGGTCATGATATTCGCACGCAGCAGGATGTCACATTACCGGTGGATGTCTTTGCCCGCTTTTTTGCCGGACGGGGTATTTCACTGGTTGAAAACGCTGGCTGACCGCAAGCGGCATGGCGAACACAATTCCGTTCGCCATGCGGTATTACTCCAGTCGCATGATCCACTCATCTTTCTGTTCGTCATACTTCTCCTTGTATAGCACCGAGTGACGACCATCCACTACGGCCGGAACACTGGTGTGGTCATCCCAGGCATCAAGTTGCATACACAAATCAGGATCTGATTTGCAGGGGATGTGCACTTTATCGCCGCCTTTTGCTTCAGGCGTCGAGAGATGTGCATCGTCAATTTCGTAACTGCCAATTCTTATGCTCGATTTTCCCATCAGGTACTCCTTGCCAGAGTGACGCGTGTGATTTCAGTAACATCAGGTACGACCAGTTGGCCTCCTTATATGAGGATAGCTGACAGCACAAAAAGTGCCAGCCGAATTTTTAACGAAGCAGAAAACAGCCAAAAGAAAGAGGAGGGGAAGATAAAACAGCCGCACGGCAAATAGCGCACGGCTGCACAAAAGATTAAAGTTGATTAAACCTGACGGAGACGGGCATGGCGTTAATCTGGTTGCGACCATTGTTCTTTGACAGATACAAAGCTTCATCAGCGGCGCTCACAATATCCGACTGATCCTCAATGTCCGGATCCTGATCTGGCATATAAGTCGCAATTCCCTGGCTAATGGTCACGCGGTTAAATTCGCTGAAGCTGTGCTTGATACCCAGTGCTTCAATTGATTCCATAATGTGCTGTGCCACAATCCACGCACCTTTCAAATCAGTATCCGGCAAGATCGCGGCAAATTCTTCGCCGCCAAAACGTGTCACGACATCGGTACTGCGTTTGAGTGATTTTCGCAAGGTACGGGCTACCAGGCGCAGGCAGGCATCACCGGAAAGATGTCCGTAGTGGTCGTTAAAATGTTTAAAGTAATCGATATCTATCATCACCACGGTCAGCGGCGTGCGGTTACGCTTGGCACGCATATATTCGTGGCTGAGCACTTTTTTAAACTCACGCCGGTTCGGTAATTTGGTCAGTGAGTCTGTGCGCGCCTGAATTTCCAGACGGCGGTTAGCTTTGACCAGTTTCAGTTCCAGCAATTTACGTTCATGAACATCTTCAGCGGTACCGTACCAGCGCTGAATAGAGCCGTCGGAGGCATAACTCGCTGCCGCACGAATACGCATCCAGTTCCAGCCGCGGTCAACGTGGCAGAAGCGAACTTCAATATCCAGTGGTGCGCCTGTTTTCAGGCAATGTTCCCAGGTTTGTACGGCAGCACGGCGGTCTTCTATATGCATACTCTGGATCCACTTATCTGCCAGAATATCCTGGCGCGTCATGCCGGTGATCCGCTGGAAGCGTGAGCTGACGTCGTTAAGCAGGCCGCGCGGATCTGCTGTCCACGGGATTTGCGGGTTCAGCTCAACCATATTGCGGTAATGCTCCTGGCTTTCGCGCAGTGCCCGTTCCATCCGTTTAAGGCTGGTAATGTCCGTCATCGCGACGGAAAGGCCATTAAGCTGATTTTGTGTATCACAGGCCGCTTTGATACGGACAAAGAAAACTTGATTCTTACCGGGGATGGAGAATTCGCGGTCCGGCGTGGTTTCATTGCGCTGCGCAAGTTCCAGTGCGTTATTGAGCAACGGAGAAAGGCCGGGCAGGAACACGCCAACTTTACGGCCAATCGCTTCGTATGGTTGCAAACCGATAATATTCGCCATGGCATCGTTTACGGTGACATAGCGCATTTGCAGGTCAATAAAACACAAACCGACCGGTGCATTGGAATAAATGGTTTCAAGCTGGAAGAGGCGCTGACCAGGAGCCTGATCAAGGCTGGTGAGGTTGCGGTCGATCCCCCGATAACCCCGGAAATTACCTTCATTGTCAAACAGCGGAACACCGCTGGTTTCAAGAATGACTTCCGTACCGTCAGGGCGGATGTTGCGGTTTAGCAGACCACCGAAAGGTGCGCGCCGTTCGACGATAGCGGCAAACTGCTCGCCGACCCGTTTGGCTTCATCGGGTGGCATGAAGTCAAACGGCGTTTTTCCTAATACTTT
Source organism: Rahnella perminowiae (assembly GCF_019049695.1). Lineage (NCBI taxonomy): Bacteria > Pseudomonadati > Pseudomonadota > Gammaproteobacteria > Enterobacterales > Yersiniaceae > Rahnella > Rahnella perminowiae. The sequence continues at coordinate 334,371 of NZ_JAFMOT010000188.1, read as the reverse complement.
TTCAGGCGGAACTCCCAGAAACTCGATGCATTTATTCGAAGAAAAAACATAACGCCCCTGCGTATCGACTTCCCAGATCCAGTCAGAATTGTTATCGATGATATCCCGCAGGCTGGCCATTTGCTGTAATAGCAGTCCATCTGCTGATTCGAGTTTCATTTCATCCGACATGACACTTCTCCGACTGGCAGGTCTTTACTCAACATCAGGCATTAAGGTTTATATCTGAAAATGATATATCACTAGCAATGTTATCTTGATGGCAATAATACATGTCACGGTAGGATTATTCCTACTTATAATTCAATAAACCTTTCTGGATAATATAAATAATTATCGACTATATACAGCATAAAATTTTGACTAAGTAAGGGTTCTATACACTTTGTCATCCGGATTTCATCTAAAGACTACGATGAACAGAATTCACCAAAACTTACCGGGATGAATTTTTATCGCTACGGATAGTAATCAGATAGAATATTCTGCGCCATCAGGATGATTTGATGGCACAGAAGTTTGCAAAAGTGTCGGATTAATTAATCATCCGATAAAATCTGTGGTCGGATCGCGCCATCCCTGACCAGTTCACGCGGCAAACTATTTTTAATCCTGCTGCCGATCCGCTTTGCTAATCCCAACGGCTGACCGAGCCATGTCACCAGACATTCATCAGCCGGAGGGGGAGTTTCCGGATAAATATCGACGCCGCGGAACCAGCTTTGCGCCAGTTCATCGTCAATGTCAAAACGGTTTTTAGCGTCAGTATAGCTGAACGCCACCACGGCTTCGTGCTGCCAGCGGAAGCCTTTTGGAAAGCGTTCTGCCAGCCGTATACCAATACGCGAGAAGCGCACCTTGCCAAACAGGGGTTCCAATACCGCCGGGAACATCCAGATCTCTTTGTCACGCTGCCACAACGTGTATTGTTTTTCCGGCCATGAAAGCCCGGACTGAGCGGCGGCTTTGATAATTTCCGCGCTGTCCAGACGGGAAAGCGGAGAGAAAGGAAAACGGCCTACTTTATACCCCGGAACAGGCAAGCGCGGTACAGAGTCCGTTTTACGAAAACGCGCGACGAAGAAACCTTCACTGTCATAAACCTGAGGGAATACGTGCAAATAACCTTCCGGCGTTACCGCTTTCTGCGCACCCGCGAATAAATCAGCCAGCGACTCACTTTCCACCGCATGAGCGTACGTATCGAGCAGCCACTGGCAGACCTGTTGATTTTCCTGTGCGTTGAGGGTGCAGGTTGAATAAACCAGTACACCACCTGGTTTCAGCGCATGAAAGGCACTGTCGATCAGTTCACGCTGCGTGGCGGCAATTTCTGAAACGCTGTTTTCAGACCAGTTGCTCATGGCATCAGGATCTTTACGGATAACCCCTTCGCCGGAGCAGGGGGCATCCAGCAGAATCGCATCGAAAGTTTCCGGCAATGCGGCACCAAATACACGCCCGTCAAAGTGTGTCAGTGCCGTGTTGCTGACACCACAGCGGCTGATATTGGCATGTAAAACTTTTACCCGACTTGCGGAATATTCATTGGCAACGATGCCCCCCTGATTTTCCATCAGCGCCGCTATCTGGGTCGTTTTTGAACCCGGTGCGGCGGCGATATCCATCACCAAAGCTGGCGGAGTATCATGCGAAAACAACGCGGTGACCGGCAGCATAGAGCTGGCTTCCTGAATGTAGAACAATCCTGCAAGATGCGATAAGGCATTGCCTAAGCGCGATTCATCGAGCGCATGGCGGTTGATCCAAAAACCTTCGGCGCACCAGGGCACAGGCTCTAAATCCCACTGATAACTGCCGGCGAGTGTAAGAAAGTCTTCCACGCTGATTTTGAGGGTGTTGACCCGCACACTGGGGCGAAGAGGGCGCTGGCAGGCGGCGATGAAATCCTCCATGCTCAGGCTGGCAGGCATGATGGCACGGGTAGCTTCCAAAAAAGCGGCGGGTAATTTATCAGCAAAAGTGCTGGCAGTGGTGAGCTTTGACAAGAATGCGGTTCCAGAGCTGAATAAGTTTTCAGCCGCGGAGTTTAGCATATTTCGCTTTGCGGGGAGGGCCTGAGTCATAGTCCGGAAAGGAAAAGGCCACCCTGAGGTGGCCTCCGGTGAAAATCATATTGGTTAGTTTTTAGGAATGGCGGTACCCCATTTCTGCCAGTCTTTCGGCGCTTCCGGATTGAGCAGGAAATGGTTGCCATTGGCGGCTTTCGGCGCCAGCGGCGTTGTCGGCGGGGTCGCAAAAGCGATGCCGCCGCGGATAAACTGCTGGAATGTGCCGCTTTTAAAGACGCCGCCAGTCAGACCGAACTGCAAGTCATAACCCGATGCCAGCCAGAAAACGGAGTTTTCACGCACCAGATACTGGTATTTTTTGCTGATTCTCAGCGTCACGTTGACCCGGTCAGCCATCGCGCCAAGGTAGAAGCCTGAGACAGTTCCCACTTCGATACCCCGGAACAACACCGGCGTACCGATTTGCAATGAGCCGACTTCAGCAGCGTCAACAACAATGCCGAGACCGTCGGTGTAACGGGAGTCTGTGATGGTGGATTCCTGCAGGTCAAAATTGCGCGCCGGAACCCCTTTGCCTGCTTCAACGTTGATGTAAGGCTGGAGCAGGGTTTCCAGATTGCTGACACCGCCAGCCGAGATCTCCGGCGAAACAATCGAGAAGCGTGAACCGCGACGGGCAAAATCATTCACATATTCCGGATACAGCACAGCTTTGGCCGAAACCTGATTAAGCTGCGGATCGAGTTTCAGTGATTCGACCTGACCAATCGTAATGCCCAGATAGCGGATTGGCATGCCAGCGGAAAGCTTACTGGCATCATAAGTGTTCAGCGTTATCTGACTGCCAACGGCGCGGGCAGAAGTTTCGGAATCATACAGAACCCGTTTCACCCCTTTGCTGGTGGAGACACCTTCAAGATTATCAAAGCTGATGGCGCCTTTTAGCGCACGATCTAATGGCGAGGCCTGAACGGTCAGACCGCTGCCATTGAGTTGTACTTTCGCACCGCCTTCAGCCCAGAAAATACTTTTTTCTGACAGAAGGTTCCGGTATTGCGGCTGAATATACACATCGACTTCAAATTCGTTCGCTTTCGGGCGTACATTTACAATTTGCCCGACCTGAAACTTACGGTAAAGCACCACCGATCCTGCCTGGATATCTGGCAGGTTTTTTGCCGTCAATGTCAGCGTGGCGCCAGGCTGATCGCCCTGAATGCCTTCAGCGGCCTTTTCTGCGTTGCTGTAAAGCGGGTATTTGGGCGCGGGCTCCCCTTTGCTTCCAGGAATAAGGCGGATACCCCCGTCGACCCATTCCTGCGCGCTGGCGCCCAGCACTTCCATGCCATCAATACCCAGCTTCACATCCAGGCGGCTGTTGACCACAAATTTGCTGTCTTTATGCAGGAGGTTTTTATATTCCGGCTTGATCGCGGCATTGAACAGAATACCTTCGTCAGTCAGCGTGCGGTCGATGACGGAACCGACGTTGATACCATAAAGTTTGATCGGCTGCCCCGCATCAATCCCATAGCTTTGCGGCGCAATCAGCTGAATCTTGACAGTGCCGGGGTTCTGGAGCAGACGCTGGTTACTGTCAAGCACCACGAAATGCTTTTGCGGTTCGCCATCGCCTGGGATCAATTCCAGGGTATTCCCCGTCAGCAGCTGGCTGAGATTAGCGTTGTTCAAACTAATTTTCGGGCTGTTCATTTCGATACGTGTATCCGTGCGCATCAGATCGACTACCGAAGGGTCGACAGTCAGTTTACCGACCACCTTATTGTCTGGCTGCAACGTCACATTGGTCAGCGTACCGACCTGCAACCCCTGATACATCAGCGGTGTCTGTCCTTCTGACAAGCCGTTACCGTTTGGTAAATCGAGATTAATCTCAACCCCGCGCTGGCTCTGCGCCAGATCCGGATATAACACGTAAGACTGATCTGCTTTGGCCGGATTACCTTCATTTGGCGAATCCATTGCAATGGCACCGTTAACCAGTGCGGCCAGGCTTTCCATTTGCACTTTCGCGCCGTTCAGGCTGAAGTCGCCTTTAAAGCCGGATACGTTCCAAAAGCGCGTGTTGTCTTTCACCAGACCGGCAAAACGCTTGTCGATCAGCAAATCAATGGTGACGCCGTCATTACCACTTTCAATGTCGTAATCGTAAACTTTCCCGATAGGAATTTTGCGGTAATACACCAGCGAACCGGTGCTGAGTGAGCCCAGATCTTTCGAATGCAAATGAATCATCAGTTCACCGGTATTCAGGCGGAATTTAGGCTGAGTATCGAGGGCAACGAAATGATCTTTTTCTTTACCTGGTCCCGGCATCATGCCGATATAATTACCGCCCACCAGCGCATCAAGCCCGGAAACCCCGGCCAGTGATGCTTTCGGAGTAACCAGCCAGAACTGTGTGCCTTCACGCAGGGCGTCAGATAAATCGCTTTTGATACTGACTTTTACCTGAATGGTACGCAGATCTTTAGTCAGGCTGATGGATTCTACTGTCCCAACCTCAACCCCCTGATAACGCACAGGAGTACGGCCCGCAACGATACCCGCTGCCGACTGGAAATCGATCGTCACAGTATTCCCACTCTCCTGATAGTTGCTGTAAATCAGCCATCCGGCGATCAGTAAAGCAATAAACGGCAGAAGCCAGAAAGGCGAAATCCGGCGCCTGTGTTTTATCCGTGCTTCAGTCGGAGTATTCGGCGTTTCCTGTTGCATGTGCATCCCAAATCAAGCGGCTATCAAGCCATTCAACGGCAAGAATGGTCAGAATTACGGCAGAGCCAAAGTAGAAGGCAGCCGGTCCCATTGTAAAAGACAAAAGCTGGTCACGGTTTACCAGCGACATCATTAAGGCAATAACAAACAAATCCAGCATCGACCAGCGTCCTATCCAGGTGACCAGTCGCAGTAAGCGGATACGCGTTTTCAATCCCTGAATCGCTTTAAAATGGATACTGAGTAACAGCGTCAGCATCACAATCACTTTGGTAAAAGGCACCAGTACGCTGGCGATAAACACAATCGCGGCAATCGGTATGTTCCCTGAGGTGGCCAGCGAAACGACGCCAGAGAAAATAGTGTCTTTCAGTTGCTGCCCGTTGGCATAAATGATGGAGATGGGTAACAAATTGGCCGGGATTAAAAATATCATTGCCGCCATCAGCGCCGCCCAGGTTTTTTGCAAACTGTGTTTGTAGCGTAGACGCATGGGCACGTGACAGCGAGGACAGCGCCCGCGTTCGTCCGGTAATCCCGTGAATTTGCAGGCAAGGCACAAGCGCAGTGAAGACGGCACGCCTTTCGGCCTGCGCTGCGGATAAAACTCCTCCCACAACTGCTCAATATTCAGATTAATCATTGTCAGCGTGACCATCACGGTCATCATCAGGTACGCAGTAAGCGCAATGCCGGCGTTGATATCCGCATATTCCTTGACCTTGATACTGGCGACGGCCATCCCAATCAGATAAATATCGAGCATGACCCAGTCTTTCAGGCGATCCAGCATCAGCAATACGGGCTTGAGATTCATTCCCAGCTTACGGCCAAAATGCAGATAAAGTATAGAAATCGCCAGGGTAAGCGGCGCTCCGATGGTGCAAAACGCCACCATGCTTGCCGTAACCGGATCGCCCTGGCGCGACATTTGCCAGATGCCTTCGAGCAGGCTGGCATCAATGCGCGTGCCGAGCAGGCGAATGCTGATCAGCGGTTCGGTGTAGGCGAAAGGCATCAGCAACAAAATGCTGATGGCCATAGTGATCAGCCTGGGGAGGGAACAGACTTTGCCTTTCTCTACCTTGGCATTACAACGCGGACAATGTGCCGTTTGCGTCCGCTTCAACGCCGGGAGCGAGAAAAGGTAATCACATTCATGGCAACGCTGGTAGCGAACATGCGGTAACTGGGCTGATATTGTGTGTATTTTCATAGTACCTGGAATAGTAAAGAATACCTGTTGTTACAATTACGCATCCCCAAAGGGGGGCAGGCGAGGCCATCACGCCAAGATCAGCCAGGTTTTTTTGACAAAATAACGTATTATGCGGTCGGCAAACAGTTATTGTAGGTGAGTCTTTTTGATGTCACACAGGATTAACCTTGTTCATATGGGCATTTAATGCTTATTTTATAGAGGTTAAGCACAACAGAACGGCTCAGTGCCCTTAGGTTATTATTGGTTACTACATGAATAAAGAAGCATTCTACACGGAATTAAAACGTGATTTGAACGCCTTGATCGCCGGAGAAAACAATTTTATTGCGACTCTGTCGAACGCAAGCGCCTTACTTTTTGAGCGTCTTGATGGCGTCAACTGGGTAGGTTTTTATCTGCTGGACGGTACAACACTGGTGCTCGGGCCATTCCAGGGTAAAATTGCCTGTGTGCGTATTCCGGTAGGAAAAGGTGTCTGCGGTACCGCAGTCGCGGAAAATGCCGTACAGCGTGTGGGGGATGTTCATGCCTTCCCCGGCCATATCGCCTGTGACGCAGCAAGTAATGCCGAAATTGTTCTGCCAGTGACCGTTAATGGCACAGTGATCGGCGTATTAGACATTGATAGCACCGTTTATCAGCGCTTCGATGAAGCGGATGAACAGGGGCTGACAGAGTTAGTCAGCGGGCTTTGCCAGCATCTCGAAAACTGCGATGCTGAAAAATATGTCAATCTGATTGTAAGTTGATCGTCGGATAACGTGGCATTTAATAATGGCGTCATTATAATGTCGCCTGTTCATGCCTGCGCCGGTTGGCAAACCCGTTGTAATCAGGAAATTTCATGGAAAATCAACCTAAGTTGAACAGTAGTAAAGAAGTCATCGCCTTTTTGGCTGAGCGGTTCCCGCTTTGTTTTACCGCCGAAGGCGAAGCACGCCCGTTAAAGATTGGTATTTTTGCGGATTTGGTCGAACGCGTGCAAGGTGAAGAGAATCTGAGCAAAACTCAGTTGCGCTCTGCTCTGCGTCTGTATACCTCAAGTTGGCGTTATCTGTACGGCGTTAAAGTTGGTGCGGAACGTGTTGACCTTGATGGTAACTCATGTGGCGTTCTTGAAGAGCAGCACGTAGAACATGCCCGTAAACAGTTGGAAGAAGCGAAAGCCCGTGTTCAGGCACAACGTGCAGAACAACAGGCTAAACGTCGTGAAGCCGGTGAAACCACTGAGCCACGTCGTCCACGTCCGGCCGCTAAAAAACCTGCGCCGCGTCGTGAAAATGCGCCCGCAGCTGTGGCTGGTCAGGAAAATCGCAAACCACGTACACCTCGCCCACCGCGTGAGGAAAAACGTGAACCGCGTCAGGTGCCAGTAACAGACATTTCAAAACTGCAAATTGGCCAGGAAATCAAAGTCAGAGCAGGTAAGAGTGCTATGGATGCCACCGTATTGGAAATTGCCAAAGACGGTGTCCGCGTTCAACTCTCTTCGGGTCTGGCGATGATTGTACGCGCAGAACATTTGCAGTTCTGATACGGAGGCCAACTCAGGCATGAACAAATTTGTCAGATTAAGCGTTATCGCGGGTCTGTTAATGGCAAGTGCAGGGCTGGTGAATACCAGCTTTGCAGCGAACGAGAGTACACCGGTAACTCTCGCTCAACTTCCTAATTTAACGCAGGATCCGCAGGATGCAACGGTGAGCGAGCGTGTTACTGCTCGTTTTACCCGTTCACATTATCGTCAGTTCGACCTTAATGCAGATTTCTCAGCGAAAATCTTCGACCGCTACCTCAACATGCTCGATTATGGCCATAACGTATTAATGGCTTCCGATGTCGCACAATTTACTGATAAACGTGCCACCTTGGGTGAGGAACTGAAATCCGGTCAGTTAACCACGCCATATGCTTTATTCAATCTGGCTCAAAAACGCCGTTTCGAACGTTATGACTACGCATTAAAAGTGCTTGAGCGTCCGATGGATTTCACCGGCAATGACACGATTGAACTTGATCGCAGTAAATCACCGTGGCCGAAAGACCGTGCTGAGCTGGACAAATTGTGGGATGCAAAAGTCAAATATGACGAGCTGAACCTCAAACTGACCGGCAAGAACGATCAGGAAATTCGTGATGTGTTGTCCAAGCGTTATCATTTTGCGATGAAACGCCTGACGCAAAGTAACAGCGAAGATGTTTTCCAGTTGATTATGAATGCCTTTGCGCATGAAATTGACCCGCACACTAACTATCTGTCTCCGCGCAGCACCGAGCAGTTTAATACCGAAATGAGTTTGTCTCTGGAAGGTATTGGTGCCGTCTTGCAAGGTGACGACGATTATACCGTCATCAATTCTATGGTTGCTGGTGGCCCGGCGGCCAAAAGTAAAGCCATTGCGGTTGGTGATCGTATCGTAGGTGTCGGGCAGGTTCAGGCAGGCAAACAGACTCCAATCGTGGATGTCATCGGATGGCGTCTTGATGATGTGGTCGCGTTGATCAAAGGCCCCAAAGGCAGCAAAGTCCGTCTGCAGATCTTGCCTGCGGGTAAAAATGCCAAGAACCATGTGATTACGCTGACCCGCGAGAAAATTCGTCTCGAAGATCGCGCCGTCAAAATGACCATCAAGAATGTTGGCGCCCAAAAAGTCGCTGTGATGGACATTCCTGGCTTCTATGTGGGCCTGACGGATGATGTCAAAGTTCAGTTGCAAAAAATGGCTAAGCAGAACGTTAACAGCTTAGTTATCGATCTGCGTACCAACGGTGGTGGCGCCCTGACGGAAGCAGTTTCGCTGTCGGGTCTGTTTATTCCAAGTGGTCCGGTCGTTCAGGTGCGTGACAATAATGGCCGCATCCGGCAGGACAGCGATACCGATGGCGTCGTTTATTACAAAGGTCCGCTGGTGGTTCTGGTTGATCGCTTCAGTGCTTCGGCATCAGAGATCTTCGCGGCCGCTATGCAGGATTATGGCCGTGCGCTGATTGTCGGTGAACCGACCTTTGGTAAAGGTACGGTTCAGCAGTACCGTTCGCTGAACCGTATTTACGATCAGATGCTGCGACCTGAATGGCCTGCGCTCGGTTCTGTGCAATATACTATCCAGAAGTTCTATCGCATCAATGGCGGCAGTACTCAGCGTAAAGGGGTTACCCCGGATATCCTGATGCCAACCGGTATTGAATCGATTGAAACCGGCGAGAAGTTCGAAGATAACGCACTTCCGTGGGATAGCATTAATGCGGCGACTTACACCAAATTAGGCGACATGAAGCCGTTCCTGCCTGAATTGTTGAAAGATCATGAAGCCCGTATTGCGCAAAATCCTGAGTTCCAGTACATCCAGCAAGACATTGCCCATTACAAGGCGCTGAAAGACAAACGTAACATTGCCTCTCTGAATTACGCACAGCGTGATAAAGAAGATAAAGAGGATGATGCACTGCGTCTGAGTCGTCTGAATGAACGCTTCAAGCGTGAAGGGAAGAAACCGCTGAAATCTCTCGACGATTTGCCGAAAGATTATGTTGCTCCGGATCCTTACCTCGATGAAGCTGACCATATTGCTGTTGATCTCGGTAATCTGGAAAAGTCTCAGGCTGATCAGGCACCGGCGAAATAACGGTTGTGAAAGCCATACTGAAAGCGCACTCCGGTGCGCTTTTTTTATGCGTGTGTTTTGTATGAAGCTTCGAAAGTATCCCGCAGAGTGATACGGAAAAATGTTGATATTTCAGGTCACTCTGTGAATAAAACGCTTCAAAATGTAAAGTATTGTGAATTCAGGTCTTCAGAACGCGCGGGCTCTTGAATCCTGATAAGAAGCCCATAGGATCAGTACAGCCGGGTGCTATGTGCCGGCGGTATGACTCGCTAATAACAATGAAGTAACAATGAGGAAGTGAAATTTTATGATGCGTATAGCGTTGTTCCTGCTGACTAACCTGGCCGTTATGCTGGTATTCGGGCTGGTGCTCAGCCTGACTGGCATTCAGCACAGCAGCGTGCCGGGGTTGATGATCATGGCCGGGCTGTTTGGCTTCGGGGGTGCAATTGTCTCATTGCTGATGTCGAAATGGATGGCGTTACGCTCTGTGGGCGGGGAAGTTATTGAACAGCCTCGTAATGAAACTGAGCGCTGGCTGATGGAAACAGTACGCCGTCAGTCTCATCAGGCGGGCATTGCGATGCCACAGGTGGCGATTTATCACGCGCCCGATATTAATGCGTTCGCAACTGGGGCGCGCCGTGATGCCTCTCTGGTGGCCGTGAGTACCGGACTGCTGCAAAGCATGAGTCAGGACGAAGCCGAGGCGGTTATTGCCCATGAAATCAGCCACATTGCTAACGGCGATATGGTGACCATGACCTTGATTCAGGGGATCGTGAATACCTTTGTGATCTTTATTTCACGTATTATCGCACAGGTGGCTTCCGGATTCCTTTCCGGCAACCGGGATGGCGAAGAGAGCAGCAACGGCAACCCGTTAATTTATTTTGCCGTGGCGACCGTGCTGGAGCTGGTCTTTGGTATTTTGGCCAGCATGATTACGATGTGGTTCTCGCGTCACCGTGAATTCCATGCGGATGCGGGTTCTGCAAAACTGGTAGGCCGTGAGAAAATGATTGCTGCGTTGCAGCGTCTGAAAACCAGTCACGAACCACAGGAAGCGGGCAGCATGATGGCATTTTGTATCAACGGTAAATCCAAATCATTCAGTGAGCTGTTTATGTCTCACCCACCGCTGGATAAACGTATCGAAGCGCTGCGCAGCGGTGCATATATCAAGTAACCAGCCTTTGGTCATTACTGATAAAAAACCCGGCAAGTTGCCGGGTTTTTTTATGTCAGGATTTCAGGTTATCCGCCTCTTTCTGGCTGCTGGTTTTCTGCGTCATCCTTAGCAAGCTGACCAGCGCGCCGGTTCCGGCCAGCGTCCCCGCAAGTATCAGCGATGCGTGGGTGCCATGTTGCGGGAACAGGTTAAACATGAGGGCAACCATCGCCGCGCCAGTTGTCTGACCCAAAAGACGCGCGGTTCCCAACAGTCCGCTTGCTCCGCCACTGCGATTTCGCGGTGCAGCCGTGATGATCGTATGGTTGTTGGGGGACTGGAATAAACCAAAACCGGCCCCACAGAGCAACATGCGCCAGATGATGTTCAGATGAGAAGGCTCTGGTGGCAGCAATGACAGCGAAAAGAGCCCGAATGAGAACACGACCAACCCGATTCCCCCCAGCATTCCCGGATGAAAACGTTCAACCAGACGCCCGGCAATCGGTGCCATCACCATCGTCGCCAGCGGCCAGGGGGTGAGCAGAAGACCCGTTTCCACGGAATTCAAGCCGAGTGTATTTTGCAGGAAGAAGGGCAAAGAAACGAAAGCCAGCATCTGGGCACTGAAAGAACACAGCGAAGTACCCAGTGACATGCTGAAAATAGGAATACGCAATAAATCGATCGGCAACAGCGGGAACGGCTGCGAAAGCTGTCTGCGTACAAAGAACCAGCCGATGATCAGGAGGGCTATGACTTCCCCCAGGATCAGCGTGTGGTTCTGGCCTTGTGCAAAACCACTGATGGCACTGATGAGCAGCCCGAAGGTCAGGGCATTCATCACGCTGCTGATGATATCAAAACGCTGCCCCTGACTTCGTGTCGCATTGGCCGGTAAAAACTTCAACCCGAGGAGCAGCGCAACGATACCAATCGGAACGTTGATAGCGAACAGCCATTGCCAGGAGGCCACCGACAGAATACCGGCGGCAATCGTTGGCCCCGCCGCCGCTGAGACGGCGACGATAAGCGCATTAATCCCGACGCCACGCCCTAAGAAGCGCTGCGGATAAATAATTCGTATCAGCGCGGTATTTACACTCATGATCGCTGCCGCCCCGAAACCTTGTAACACGCGGGCGACAGTCAGTGTCATCAATGAATCCGATAAGGCGCAAAAGAGCGAGGTGATGCTAAATACCAGCAATCCCGTCTGGTAGATACGGCGGTAGCCGAAGATATCACCGAGCGAAGCCAGCGAAAGCAGGGAAATCGTGATCGCCAGCTGATAGGCGTTAACCACCCAGATAGAGGTTGCCGGGCTGGCATGGAAATCATTAGCGATAGTGGGCAGCGCAACGTTAGCGATAGCACCATCGAGTACAGAAACGGTAATACCGAGCGCAATGGTCAGAATAGCACCATATCGTTGTGGGACGGGTAACCCGTCAGCAGGTGAAGGAGTCATGAGGCCTGTCAGTGCGTAGTCATCATAGAGGGGAATATTACTACGCTAATTAACGTAAAGTGACAATTGTCACATGAGGTAATGAATTTTTTATCTGTCTGTCGGGAATGAAACTGGCTTAACAGTTCTTACATTCTTGATCAATGGGTTGATTGCTTCTCAGCGAGGCTTGCCATTATAATAAAAACCACGTTCTATTTTTTTTGAAACAATCTCAACGCGAGCAGGTAATATATCCTATGGCTATCGCAGATCTTGATAAGCAACCCGATTCCGTCTCCTCAGTCCTGAAAGTTTTTGGCATTTTACAAGCGCTCGGGGAAGAGCGTGAGATCGGTATCACTGAACTTTCTCAGCGTGTGATGATGTCCAAAAGCACCGTTTACCGTTTTCTTCAGACGATGAAATCTCTGGGGTATGTTGCACAGGAGGGGGAGTCCGAGAAATACTCCCTCACGCTCAAGTTATTTGAACTGGGTGCCAGGGCGTTGCAAAACGTCGATCTGATCCGCAGCGCTGATATTCAGATGCGCGAATTATCCCGTCTGACCCGCGAAACCATCCACCTGGGCGCACTGGATGAAGACGGGATTGTCTACATCCATAAAATTGACTCGATGTACAACCTGCGTATGCATTCACGCATTGGTCGGCGCAATCCGCTGCACACCACGGCAATCGGTAAGGTGCTGCTGGCGTGGGGCGATAAAACCGAAGTTAATGCGCTGTTGCAGGTGATTGAATTTACCCGCAGCACTGAAAATACCATCATGAATGCTGCCGATTTGCAGACTGCGTTGGATCAGGTTCGCGTGCAGGGGTTCGGTGAAGATAATGAAGAACAGGAACAAGGGCTTCGTTGTATCGCAGTGCCTGTATTCGATCGCTTTGGTGTGGTCATTGCGGGTCTGAGTATTTCTTTCCCGACGATACGGTTCTCAGAAGAAAGCAAAAGTCATTATGTGGAAATGTTGCATACTGCCGCGCGTAATATTTCAGAGCAAATCGGTTTTCACGATTATCCGTTCTGAATTACCGTGTTCTCAGATACTGCGTTATTTCAGGCATAAAAAAACCGAAGCCACTGGCTTCGGTTTTTTGTTGGTAGCAATCTGAAATTAACGGTGTGCCAGCTCCGCTGTTTCTTCAGAGTCCATTACGGATTTATCTGTCTGTTTCAGCAACTGGCTGGTGATGGTACCGGCAGTCATTGAACCGCTGACATTCAGCGCGGTACGTCCCATATCAATCAGGGGTTCGACAGAAATCAACAGGGCAACCAGTGTAACCGGCAGCCCCATGGCCGGCAATACGATCAGGGCGGCAAACGTTGCACCGCCACCCACACCGGCAACACCGGCCGAGCTCAGGGTAACGATACCCACTAAGGTTGCAATCCATACGGGATCAAACGGGTTGATGCCAACCGTGGGGGCAACCATCACAGCCAGCATGGTCGGATACAGACCAGCACAACCGTTCTGACCAATCGTTGCCCCGAAAGATGCCGCAAAGCTGGCGATAGATTCAGGGATACCCAGACGGCGTGTCTGCGCTTCAACGCTCAGCGGGATGGTCGCGGCACTTGAACGACTGGTGAAAGCAAAAGTCAGCACCGGCCAGACTTTACGGAAGAATTTCGCCGGATTAACACCGGTGAATGACAGCAGCACCGCGTGAATAACAAACATGATGCCCAGCCCCAGATAAGACGCCACAACGAAGCTGCCCAGCTTAATGATATCCTGAACATTCGAACCTGCGACGACTTTTGTCATCAGAGCCAGTACGCCATACGGGGTCAGTTTCATAACCAGACGCACCAGCTTCATCACCCATGCCTGCAGGGTATCGATGAAGGCCAGAACACGCGGGCCTTTTTCTGCATCATCTTTCACCAGTTGCAGGGCCGCGACGCCCACGAAGGCAGCGAAGATCACGACGCTGATAATGGATGTCGGGCTAGCGCCTGTCAGGTCAGCAAACGGGTTCTTCGGTATAAAGGAAAGAATCAGCTGAGGCACGCTCAGGTCAGCCACTTTGCCGACATAATTAGTCTGAATTGCCGTCAGCCGCGCCGTTTCCTGCGTGCCCTGTACCAGGCCGTCAGCGGTGAGACCGAACAGGCCGGTCACGAATATACCCACCAGAGAAGCGATAAGCGTGGTGAACAGCAGGGTGCCGATGGTCAGTAAACTGATTTTACCCAACGATGACGCGTTATGCAGTTTCGCCACTGCGCTCAGAATAGAGACAAACACCAGCGGCATGACGATCATTTGCAGCAACTGGACGTAGCCGTTACCGACAACATTGAACCAGGTAATTGAGGTTTTCAGTACCGGATCATCGGAACCGTAGATCAGCTGTAAAGCCAGGCCAAATACCACACCCATAGCCAGACCCAGCAAAACTTTTTTTGCCAGACTCCATTGCTTGTGGCGGGTTTGCGCCAGCAGCAAAAGCAGGGCAACGAAAACCACTACGTTAAGAACGAGCGGAAGATTCATACCAGACTCCAAACTTATAATTTTGATAAATGAAACGGGTGTTTCCGGAAAGGACTGCACCATCCCAAAGCATTGGGGTGCAGAATAACAGTTTGATGGCCTGACTATTTATATCCAAAAGTAATTCGTTATAACTTTTTGGTGATATTTGTATTGATTTTAGCCAATCTGGCAGTGTTTCATTCTGTTCAGATGAATAATTTCAGCAGGTGATTAAAAAAATCCGGATTTATTGCACCAATGATGGGCGTCCAGTCTGGCCAGAAAAGGGTCAGACCGACCAGAATAAGGCAGAGTGTCCGTTCGAGCTGATTCCCTTGCTGACTGTTAATTAAAGGTAACCGGAAACGCCACCGACAAGGCCAGAGCAGTGGCACACCTGCGGGTGTCAGCATATCAGCCAGAATATGGCTCAGATAACCAATAATCATGGCGTGGAAAGCGTCAGCTGGGATCACCCAGTCGTGAGGGAAATGAGTACGTAAAAGAAAAATCCCACCGGCCACAGCCAGCAAACTGTGAGTGAACCCGCGGTGACCGAAAGCCCGCGCGATGGGGGCTGACAGCCATTTGAGACGCTGTCCCAGCACCGATTTGGGGTGATCAATATCAGGCAGCAGACAAGTAAGCAAAGAGCCGGGAATGATATGCCACCAGTCACCATGCGCCAGCTCGGGAGAAAGCTGTGCCTTCTTGGCAAATACTGCACAGGCTATTGAGAAAATGAGATGGCCTTCCGCCGTCATGACGCGTCCGAACTGGATAACTGTTATTTTATCCAGTATAAGTGAAACTGTCACAATCTTGGAAGAGATGCCCTGTAACTAATTGTCAACGAGCTGATAAAAAACAAGAAAGGCGTATAAACAGACGCCTTTCGGTGTCACTTATGGTGCCATTAACGCGCAAGCCAACCGCCATCGACGGCAATCGTGTAGCCATTAACGTAATCAGATGCTTTTGACGCCAGAAAGACGACCGGCCCCATCACATCTTCTGGCAGACCCCAGCGTCCGGCGGGGATCCTGTCGAGGATTTCTTTGCTGCGTTCTTCATCTGCACGCAACTGTTCCGTGTTGTTGGTCGCCATATATCCTGGGGCGATCGCATTCACATTGACGTTGTGCTTCGCCCATTCATTGGCCATCAGTCGGGTCAGACCCATTACGGCGCTTTTTGACGCCGTATAGGAAGGCACCCTTATTCCACCCTGATAGGAGAGCATAGAGGCAATATTTATAATCTTGCCGCCGTTGCCTTGCTTGATGAACTGTTTCGCGGCTGCCTGAGACATAAAGAACAGCGTTTTACTGTTCACATTCATCACATCATCCCAGTTTTTCTCGCTGAATTCGATGGCATCTTCGCGACGGATAATCCCGGCGTTATTGATCAGAATATCGATATGACCAAATTCTCCGACAGCCTTCTCAATCAGCTCCGGAATACCCTGAATGCTGCTCAGGTCTGCTCTCAGATCGAGAAATCGGCGACCTGCCGCGGTGACCTTTTTTTCTGTTTCTGCAGGTGCTGACAGGTTAATACCCACGATATCGCATCCCGCCTGCGCAAGGCCTAGCGCCATGCCCTGGCCCAGCCCGGTATTGCAACCGGTGACGATGGCGACTTTGCCGCTTAATTCAAATGAACTGAGGATCATATTCAGAGTCTCTTTTGCCACGGCGCGTTCGCCATAAAAGATGAGTCGCTCTGCCGGTTAAAGCAGAGCGGGGAGGAGTTAACGCAGTTCGCTGACTTTGACGTGATCCATGTCGTCGAATACCTGGTTTTCACCGACCATGCCCCAGATAAAGGTATAGTTTTTGGTGCCCACACCGGCGTGGATTGACCAGCTTGGAGAGATAACGGCCTGTTCATTGTGCACTAATAAATGACGGGTTTCCTGTGGTTGCCCCATCATATGGAACACGGCCGTCTCTTCTTCCATATTGAAGTAGAAATACACTTCCATACGGCGTTCATGGGTATGGCAAGGCATGGTATTCCACAGGCTGCCTTCTTCCAGTTTGGTCAGCCCCATGGTCAGCTGGCAGGTTTCCAGAACGTCAGGCACGATGAATTTATTGATGGTGCGGCGGTTACTGGTGGCTGCATCACCGATGGTCTGCGGAGAGGCTTCCGCCAGCGTGATTTTTTTGTTTGGGAAAGTGGTATGAGCCGGTGCGCTGTTGTAGTAAAACTTAGCCGGTTTTAACGGATCAACACTGCTGAACTCAACCCGTTGTGCCCCTTTGCCGACATACAACGCTTCTTCATGACCGATTTCATATGTCGTACCATCAACCACGATCAGGCCCGGACCACCAATGTTGATCACGCCGAGTTCGCGACGCTCAAGAAAATAGCTTACGCCAAGCTGTTTACCAACTTCATCACCCACGGATACCGTTTTTTCAGCGGGCATGACACCGCCGACAATGATGCGGTCAATATGACTGTAGGTCATGGTGTAGGCATTTTTCTCGAAAATTTTCTCAATGAGAAATTCACGGCGTAATTCAGCGGTATCAAGTGTTTTAGCGTGGTCGCTGTGGATACTTTGACGAACTTGCATGTGGATGCCTCTCATAGATGACGAGATTAAGGAGGACTTACCGGGCGAGTCTGACCGTTGCGTGGCAGTGACAGGGTACAGAAGCAGGAGAGCTCCCGGCTCGTCCTTGTTGCAGAAATCATAGGTTGATTGACATGTTAATTCAATAAAAATGAAATGATGTTTTATTTATTTTATGAGTCAGTTCAAGATTTACGACATTAAACGAAGCTTAAAAAATTTCGCAGTGGAAATGTGGGATGAGGACATTCAGGCAGGAGGGAAGTCCTGAAATTACGCAGCCGCATGTGCGGCTGCGTATAAAGTTAACTGATATGCACCACATGCAGTTGTTCGAGGGAAGAAAGTTTGACATCGGCGAGCGCCCAGCGCGGATCCATACTGTATTCGTGGTCCGGCACTACCACCGAGCGCATACGCGCGGCTTTGGTGGCGATCATGCCATTAAAAGAGTCTTCGAGCGTCACACAGTGCAGGGGATCAACCTGTAATTCTCCCGCAGCCAGCAGATAGACCTCAGGATGGGGTTTGCTGTAAGGCAGCTTTTCCGCAGAAACACGAACCTCAAAGAAAGATTGTAAATTAAACATTTCCAGCACGGTATCGAGCATAAACAGCGGTGATGCAGAGGCAAGACCAATTTTAAGCCCCTGATCACGGCAAAGTTCAAGGGCATGATTTACGCCAGGCAGCAGTGGCCGGGTTTGCTCCACCAGTTCAATCGTGCGGGCGATGATCATCGAGCACACTTCTTCCTGATCCGGACCCCGCCATGGAAGCGCCTGATACCACATTCTGACCACCTGATCGATACGCAAACCTAGCGTATCCGGCAATAAATGGCGCTGGGAAATATCAACCCCCAGGCGACTGAAAACGTCCAGCTCAGCCTGAGTCCATAAACGTTCAGAATCAATTAACAGACCATCCATATCGAAAATTGCTGCATTAACAGGGCGGATATAAGCCATGAAAGCGGACTCCCTTACAATAAATAGAAACCCACTCTAACATTGGCGGGAATGTAGGTGAAATCAAAGACGGAGGGCTGTTGTCCCGGCACTGCCATGCTAACTGATTAAAACATTGGGCGGAGCAGCCTTTCTGTGGGTAAACTTAGCCGTTGCTTTAGGTATCCTAACAAGGGGAATTCATGACGTACCAACAAGCCGGACGTGTGGCAGTCATTAAACGAATAGCGGGATGGATCATCTTTATTCCTGCTCTGCTTTCAACGCTGATTTCTTTGCTGACTTTTATCAATGAGCACACTAAAACGGAGCAGGGCATCAACGCGGTCATGCTGGATTTCGTCCATGTGATGGTGGATATGGTGAAGTTCAATACGGCGTTTCTCAATGTCTTTTGGTACAACTCACCGGTGCCTGCTTTAGGACAGGGTGTTACCAGCGCGAACGTCATGTTCTTTGTCATCTACTGGCTGATTTTTGTGGGTCTGGCACTTCAGGCTTCCGGCGCGAGAATGTCCCGTCAGGTGAAACACATTCGCGAAGGGATTCAGGATCAGCTTATTCTGGAACAGGCGAAAGGGGTTGAAGGACGTACGCGTCCGCAAATCGAAGAGCGTATCGTGATACCGCGACACACTATTTTGGTGCAGTATTTCCCATTGTATATTTTGCCAATTATCATCGCTGTCATCGGCTATTTCATTTTGAAATTATTAGGATTAATTGCCTGACATACTGACGACATATTTATAACGCTTTTCGGTAAGCATGATAAATATGGCCTGAATACTGACGTGTTCAGGCCATATTTTCTCAGGGCTAAAAGATTAATTTTGCTAACTGATATCTTCGTGTAGCAGTCTTTCTATGGCGCGTTGTGCAACCACAAGATGCTGACCACCGAATAAATTGCTGCGGTTAAGCAGGTAATATAACTGGTAGACGGGTTGCCTGGAAATGAAGTCATCAGGGAGCGGAGTTTCACTTTGATAACCGTCATATAATTGCGGCGGGATATTAGGATACAACGGCAGCATAGCCAGATCGCATTCCCGGTCTCCCCAGTAGCAGGCAGGGTCAAAAATCACCGGACCATCATCCGATAAACCACAGTTATGCGGCCATAAATCGCCGTGTAAAAGTGAAGGTTGCGGCTGATGATTCTGCAAGCGTGCATAAACCATGGCCGTGATATCTTCGATATTGCCAAACATCATCCCTTTTTCTGCAGCCAGTTGTAGCTGCCAGCCAATACGCTGTTCAGCAAAGAAGGTGGCCCAGCGTCGTTGCCAGCTGTTGGGCTGCGGAAGCGTCGCCAGTTCATTATCGAAATCCAGACCGAATTGCAGTTGCTCACTCCACTGGTGCAACGTGGCAAGTTGCTGACCTAAAACATAGGCATTATGTGCATCCAGCGGTTTTTGCGGGATATATTCGAGTAAGAGGAAACTGTAATCACGATCACTGCCTACGCCATAAACTTCCGGTACCCGGACGGTCTGGCTGCGCGCAAGCAGGGTAAGCTGATCGGCTTCAGCGGCAAAGATAGGCAACATTTCGCGTGTATTACATTTTACGAACACATCCCTGTCACCGTAACTCAGCCGCCAGGTAGGGTGGATTTCGCCCCCCGGGAGCTCAACACGTTCGCGGATTTCAGCATTACCTAAGTGTTCACTCAACAAACGATTGATGGCTTGCCACATGGTATTACCCCTTCTGACTGGCCCGATAATTCATTAAGTTAGCGTTTTTCGCGCTTCGAAAACCCGATCCGGCGCACGGCTGAATCAGATGATGATGTCAATTTATGCCATTTCTGAGATGGCTAAATAGGAAATGCCATCAGCGAACCGATTAATTTAGGAATAAGTAACCTGAAACAGGTTTTATAAGCGGAATTGTCTTATCGACATCATCTCAACCCCCTTGTTTAACAAAGCAATAATAATAATAGACGAAAAATATATTCAGGTGTGGGAAGAAGATGTATATGCTACATCTCGTCCCAGTCGCGAGAGAGATAACGTGAAACCAAACATTCTTTATTTGATGGCCGCGCTATTGCTGGCGGGTTGCGCTAAAGAAACACCGGTTCAGACCACGCGTTTTTTGAATCCATCGCCGCCACCTCAGCGCGATACTTCATTAATGCATCCGGGGCCTTATGGTGATGTTATTCACCAGGCGGCAAATACTTACGGCGTCGACGAAACACTCGTTAAAGCGATCATTCAGGTCGAATCTGGATATAACCCAACCGTTGTCAGCAAATCGAATGCGATTGGGTTAATGCAGCTAAAGGCCTCAACGGCAGGACGCGATGCCTACCGGATGAAAGGACGTTACGGTCAGCCCACGCCGCGTGATTTAAAAGATCCGGCGGTTAACATTGACCTTGGAACGGCTTATTTAAGCATTTTACAACAGCAGCTTGCCGGCATTAATAACCCTGAAACCCGCCGTTACGCCACTACGCTGGCCTATGTGAACGGAGCAGGGGCATTGCTGAGAACGTTCGATAAAGATAAAACGTATGCGATTGCGAAAATCAATCTGATGACGCCCGCAGAGTTTTCTGCCCATGTACAGAAAAAACATCCGGCACCACAAGCCCCACGCTATCTGTGGAAAGTGAACAATGCCTATCTGGCGATGCGATAAGCATGGTTTTTCCCGCCAGCGGCTCAGGCTGCTGGCGGGAAGGTTTTAATAATCTCGATAATGCCGTTGATAACGAACTGAACGCCCATACACACCAGCAAAAATCCCATCAGACGTGAAATCGCCTCAATTCCGCTTTTCCCGACCAGACGCATAATCGCCCCGGAACTGCGCAGGGATATCCACAAAATCAAACCCACTAAAAAGAAAATCATCACCGGCGCAACGATAATGATCCAGTGCGGATAGTCAGATGACTTGACCGTCGCAGCACTGCTGATAATCATGGCGATAGTGCCTGGTCCGGCGGTACTTGGCATCGCAAGAGGAACAAAAGCGATATTTGGCGAATCCTGCTTCTTCATTTCAGCCGTTTTGTTTTCGATAAGGATTCTTTCTTCTACGTGCGGCTGAGGGAAAAGCATCCTGAAACCGATAAAGGTGACGATGAGTCCCCCCGCAATACGCAGACCGGGAATGGAAATCCCGAAGGTATTCATCACCACTTGTCCTGCGTAATACGCCACCATCATGATGATAAAGACATACACTGAGGCCATCAGCGACTGCTGGTTCCTTTCCTGAGTGGTCATATTCCCTGAAAGGCCGAGCATCAGGGCAACGGTTGTCAGCGGATTTGCCAGCGGAAGCAGCACCACCAGACCCAGTCCAAGTACCTCAAATAATTGCCTGATTTCTGTCATCTTCTTCTCTTTTTCAAATGCATCTCTGGTTACCTTAGCGTCTCAGAGAAGATTACACGAAAAATATCCGCGATTAGCAACACAGGTTGCTGGAAATTCGCACTTTACGGGTGGTAAACTTGTCGGCTGTTTTCGCGTCGCATCCCGGTACAAGACCGTGCAGTATTCAGGGTGCCTATATTTGGCAAGGTAAAGCTAAATAGCGTGAATAACTACGTGAATTTAAACTCAAATATTTTTCTAGATGTGCTCTGTCGTGTGGGGCACCACTGTAGATTAAGGAATTAGCATGCCTGTCATTACTCTTCCTGATGGAAGCCAGCGCGTTTTTGATCGCCCCGTTTCTCCTCTGGATGTTGCCCTTGATATCGGTCCTGGTCTGGCGAAAGCCTGTATCGCGGGTCGTGTTAACGGCGAACTGGTTGATGCCACCGATCTGATTGAGGTTGATGCGCAACTGGCGATCATTACTGCTAAAGACGAAGCCGGTCTTGAAATTTTGCGCCACTCCTGTGCGCACCTTTTGGGTCATGCCATTAAACAACTCTGGCCAGACACCAAAATGGCAATCGGCCCGGTTATCGATAATGGCTTCTACTACGACGTCGATTTAGATCGCACGCTGACTCAGGAAGATATCGAACTGCTTGAAAAGCGCATGCACGAACTGGCTGAAAAGAATTACGACGTTATTAAAAAGAAAGTCAGCTGGCAGGAAGCGCGTGACACCTTTGCAAGCCGTGGCGAAGAATACAAAGTGGCGATCCTGGATGAAAACATCAGTCATGATGATCGTCCGGGCTTGTATCACCATGAAGAATATGTGGATATGTGTCGTGGCCCACATGTACCGAACATGCGTTTCTGCCATCATTTCAAACTGCAGAAAACCTCCGGTGCATACTGGCGTGGTAACAGCGATAACAAAATGCTGCAACGTATTTACGGCACCGCATGGGCAGATAAAAAGCAACTGAATGCATACATTCAGCGTCTGGAAGAAGCCGGTAAACGTGACCACCGTAAAATTGGTAAGCAGCTTGATCTCTACCACATGCAGGAAGAAGCTCCGGGCATGGTGTTCTGGCACAACGACGGCTGGACTATTTTCCGCGAGCTGGAAGCCTTTGTACGCATGAAACTGAAGTCTTATGACTATCAGGAAGTAAAAGGTCCGTTCATGATGGATCGCGTGCTGTGGGAAAAAACCGGTCACTGGGAAAACTACAAAGAAGCGATGTTCACCACTTCTTCTGAAAACCGGGAATATTGCATCAAACCAATGAACTGTCCGGGACACGTTCAGATCTTCAATCAGGGACTGAAATCCTACCGCGACCTGCCATTGCGTATGGCTGAGTTCGGCAGTTGCCACCGTAATGAGCCCTCCGGCGCATTGCATGGCCTGATGCGAGTTCGTGGCTTCACTCAGGATGATGCCCATATCTTCTGTACTGAAGAGCAGGTACGTGACGAAGTAAACAGCTGTATCCGTATGGTGTATGACATGTACAGCACTTTTGGTTTCGAAAAGATCGTGGTGAAATTATCCACCCGTCCTGAGAAGCGCATTGGTACTGATGAAATGTGGACACGTGCTGAGGATGATCTCGCGGCTGCGCTGACTGAAAACGATATTCCGTTCGAATATCAGCCAGGTGAAGGGGCGTTCTACGGTCCGAAAATTGAATTTACCTTGCATGATTGTTTGGATCGTGCGTGGCAGTGTGGTACCGTGCAGCTCGACTTTTCATTACCTGGTCGTTTGAACGCCTCTTATATTGGCGAAAGTAACGACCGTCAGGTTCCGGTAATGATTCACCGTGCTATCCTGGGTTCGATGGAGCGCTTCATCGGTATTCTGACTGAAGAATACGCTGGCTTCTTCCCGACCTGGATGGCTCCGGTTCAGGTAGTGATCATGAACATCACTGATGCACAAGCTACCTATGTCGAAGAATTAACTAAAAAACTGCAAGATGCAGGCATTCGCGTTAAAGCCGACTTGAGAAATGAGAAGATTGGCTTTAAAATTCGCGAACACACGCTACGCCGTGTTCCTTATATGTTAGTTTGTGGCGATAAAGAGGTCGAAGCAGGCAAAGTTGCTGTTCGTACCCGCCGCGGCAAAGACTTAGGAAGCATGGATGTTAGCGAAGTCGTTGACAAACTGCTGGCGGAAATCCGCAGCAGAAGTCTTCATCAACTGGAGGAATAAAGTATTAAAGGCGGAAAACGAGTTCAACCGGCGCGTCCTAATCGCATTAACAAAGAGATTCGCGCGCAAGAAGTTCGCCTCACAGGCGTCGATGGCGAGCAGATTGGTATTGTCAGTCTGAATGAAGCTCTTGAAAAAGCTGAGGAAGCGGGCGTCGATTTAGTAGAAATCAGTCCGAATGCCGAGCCGCCAGTTTGTCGAATCATGGATTACGGCAAATTCCTCTACGAGAAGAGCAAGTCGACCAAAGAGCAGAAGAAGAAACAAAAAGTTATTCAGGTTAAGGAAATCAAATTCCGACCTGGTACCGATGATGGCGACTATCAGGTCAAACTACGCAACCTGATTCGCTTTCTGGAAGATGGCGATAAAGCTAAAATCACCCTGCGTTTCCGTGGGCGTGAAATGGCGCACCAACAGATCGGTATGGAAGTGCTTAACCGCGTCCGTAAAGACCTGTGTGAAGATTCTGAACTGGCCGTTGTCGAATCCTTCCCTACGAAGATCGAAGGTCGTCAGATGATCATGGTGCTCGCACCTAAGAAGAAACAGTAAGGCTTCCAAGTAATCCTGCTGCGCGGTGCCCGCACCGCGTATGCTGGATTCGCCTTTCTGATTCATGTTAATAACAATGCGAAGTGGAATTTAAAATGCCAAAGATCAAAACAGTACGCGGCGCCGCTAAACGCTTCAAAAAAACCGCCAACGGTGGTTTTAAGCGTAAGCACGCAAACCTGCGTCATATTCTGACCAAAAAAGCTACTAAGCGTAAACGTCACTTGCGTCCAAAAGGCCTGGTATCCAAGAACGATTTGGGTCTGGTCTCTGCATGTCTGCCGTACGCATAAATACACTTTTTTTCATCTAGAATATAAAACTCAGGAGAGCATATGGCTCGCGTAAAACGTGGTGTGATTGCACGTGCACGTCACAAGAAAATCTTAAAACAGGCGAAAGGCTACTACGGTGCCCGTTCTCGCGTATATCGTGTTGCATTCCAGGCTGTTATCAAAGCTGGTCAATACGCCTACCGTGACCGTCGTCAAAAGAAACGTCAGTTCCGTCAGCTGTGGATCGCGCGTATCAACGCAGCAGCTCGTCAGAACGACATGTCTTACAGCAAATTCATTAACGGCTTGAAAAAAGCTTCTATTGAAATTGACCGTAAGATCTTGGCTGACATCGCGGTATTCGACAAAGTGGCATTCTCTGCACTGGTCGAAAAAGCGAAAGCAGCTCTGGCGTAAGTCAGGTAAAAGAGGGAGCTTGCTCCCTCTTTTATATTTTGTGTTTAAAAACATTCTGTTTCGTTGTTTAATAACCACCGTTTCGTTTGAATTCCGGCACAAGATTTACAACCGATAAGGTAACGCAAGCATGAACACTGCTATTTTCCGTTTCTTTTTTTACTTTAGCGCCTGACTCAGGAAGGCTTTCGCGCGTAAGAGAAGAAACGAAAAGTAGCGCCTAAGCCTCCCTCGTGGAGGCTTTTTTGTATCTGTGCTTTATACAACTAAGGTTCAGGGTCAAAATCGCGCCCCTGATTAATCACGGTTATTTTACATCGGGCCATATTGGCCAGAAGAAGAGGAAAGCAATGCCACATCTCGCAGAACTGGTTGCCAATGCCAAGGCAGCCGTAGAGAGTGCTCAGGATATCGCCGCACTGGATAATGTGCGTGTCGAATATCTGGGTAAGAAAGGCCACCTGACACTCCAGATGACAACCCTCCGTGAATTACCAGCGGAAGAACGCCCGGCTGCGGGTGCAGTCATCAACGAAGCGAAAGCGCAGGTTCAGGAAGCCCTGAACGCGCGTAAAAATACGCTGGAGTCCGCCGAACTGAATGCCCGTCTGGCTGAAGAAACGATTGATGTTTCCCTGCCTGGTCGTCGTATCGAAAACGGTGGGCTGCACCCGGTGACCCGTACTATCGACCGCATTGAAACTTTTTTTGGTGAGTTAGGTTTTACCGTGGAAACCGGCCCGGAAATCGAAGATGACTATCACAACTTTGATGCCCTGAACATTCCAGGTCATCATCCGGCCCGTGCCGATCACGATACTTTTTGGTTTGATGCCAAGCGCCTGCTGCGTACACAAACTTCTGGTGTTCAGATCCGTACAATGAAAGACCAGCAGCCGCCGATTCGTATTATCGCGCCGGGCCGCGTTTATCGTAACGATTACGATCAGACGCACACGCCGATGTTCCATCAGATGGAAGGTCTGATTGTCGATAAAGGCATCAGTTTTTCCAACCTGAAAGGCACATTGCACGATTTCCTGAATAACTTCTTTGAAGCTGATTTGCAGATCCGTTTCCGTCCTTCCTATTTCCCGTTCACTGAGCCTTCCGCAGAAGTGGATGTGATGGGCAAGAATGGTAAATGGCTGGAAGTGCTGGGTTGCGGCATGGTGCATCCGAATGTACTGCGCAACGTGGGCATTGACCCTGAAGTGTATTCCGGTTTTGCCTTCGGGATGGGGATGGAACGTCTGACAATGTTGCGCTATGGCGTGACTGACCTGCGTGCATTCTTCGAAAACGATCTGCGTTTCCTCAAACAGTTTAAGTAAGGCGGGAATATCACATGAAATTCAGTGAACTCTGGTTGCGTGAGTGGGTAAATCCAGCCATCAGCAGCGAAGCGTTATCAGACCAAATTACCATGGCCGGCCTGGAAGTTGATGGCGTTGAGCCAGTGGCAGGCGCATTTAATGGCGTGGTTGTCGGTGAAGTTATCGAATGCGGTCAGCATCCTAATGCCGATAAACTGCGTGTTACGAAAGTCAATGTGGGCGGCGATCGTCTGCTGGACATCGTTTGTGGTGCGCCAAACTGCCGTCAGGGCCTTAAAGTTGCAGTAGCAACAGTCGGCGCTGTATTGCCGGGTGATTTTAAAATTAAGGCCGCAAAACTGCGTGGTGAGCCTTCAGAAGGTATGCTGTGCTCATTCTCCGAATTAGGTATTTCAGAAGATCACGACGGTATCATTGAACTGCCACTGGATGCGCCAGTCGGTACTGATATCCGCGAATTCCTGAAACTTGATGACGCCACAATTGAAATCAGCGTAACGCCAAACCGTGCCGATTGCCTGGGTATCCTCGGCGTGGCGCGTGATGTTGCGGTGATTAACCAGTTGCCACTGGTTGAGCCGGAAATGAACCCGGTCAAGGCAACGATTGATGCCACTATTTCCATTGATGTGCAGGCCCCGCAAGCGTGTCCGCGCTATTTGGGTCGCGTAGTGAAAGGCATTAACGTTAAAGCGCCAACGCCACTGTGGATGCGTGAAAAATTGCGTCGTTGTGGTACGCGTTCTATTGATGCCGTGGTGGATATCACTAACTACGTGTTACTCGAACTCGGTCAGCCAATGCATGCGTTTGATCTGAACCGCATCAGCGGCGGCATTGTAGTACGTATGGCCCGGCCAGGCGAACCGCTGACCCTGCTCGACGGTACACAGGCGAAACTGGCAGAAGATACGCTGGTCATCGCGGATCACGAGAAAGCGCTCGCCATGGCCGGTATTTTTGGTGGCGAGCATTCCGGTGTGAACGATGAAACGCAGGATGTCCTGCTGGAGTCTGCTTTCTTCGCGCCACTGTCGATCACAGGCCGTGCACGTCGCCAGGGTTTGCACACAGACGCATCACATCGCTATGAACGTGGTGTTGATCCGAAGTTGCAATTCAAAGCCATCGAACGCGCCACTGCGTTGTTGCTGAGCATCTGCGGCGGGGAAGCGGGGCCGGTTATCGACGCCACTTCCGAAGCGGATTTGCCGAAAGCGGCAACCATCATTCTGCGTCGTGAAAAACTGGATCGCCTGATCGGGCATCACGTTGAAGATGGACAGGTGACTGACATTCTGACCCGCCTTGGGTGCCAGGTTCAGCATCACGCCGACCACTGGGTAGCTGTCGCACCAAGCTGGCGTTTCGATATGCAAATCGAAGAAGACCTGGTGGAAGAAGTTGCGCGTGTTTACGGCTACAACAATATTCCTGATGTCCCGGTTAAAGCCAGCCTGGTGATGACCAAACACCGTGAAGCGAACCTTTCGCTGAAACGTGTGAAAAATCTGCTGGTTGACCGCGGTTTCCAGGAAGCGATCACTTACAGTTTCGTCGATCCAAAAGTGCAGGCTCTGCTGCATCCGGGCGAAGATGCGCTGATTTTGCCTAGCCCGATTTCGGTGGAAATGTCCGCTATGCGTCTTTCCCTGTGGTCAGGTCTGCTGACTTCAGTGGTAAATAACCAGAATCGTCAGCAAAGTCGCGTACGTTTATTTGAAAGTGGCCTGCGCTTTGTCCCTGATACGCAAGCCGATTTAGGTATCCGTCAGGACGTCATGCTGTCTGGGGTGATCTCCGGCACCAAAAATGAAGAGCATTGGGATCTGGCGCGTCAGGCAGTTGACTACTACGATTTGAAAGGTGATCTTGAGGCTATTCTTGAGCTTACCGGCAAAATGAACAATGTACAGTTCAAGGTGGAAGCAAATCCTGCGTTGCATCCCGGGCAAAGCGCTGCGATTTATTTACACGGCGAACGTATTGGTTTCATTGGTGTAGTACACCCTGAGCTGGAACGTAAACTCGATCTTAATGGTCGTACCGTCGTCTTCGAACTGTTGTGGAACAAGGTCGCAGACCGCGTACTGCCTGATGCGAAAGAGATTTCTCGCTTCCCGGCGAACCGTCGTGACATTGCTGTTGTAGTGGCCGAAAACGTGCCCGCAGACGATATTTTGGCAGAGTGCAAGAAAGTTGGCGCAAATCAGGTAGTTGGCGTAAACTTGTTTGATGTGTACCGTGGCAAGGGCGTAGCTGAGGGTTATAAGAGCCTGGCTATTAGTCTGGTGTTGCAGGATACCGGCCGTACACTGGAAGAAGAGGAGATCGCCGCTACCGTTGCAAAATGCGTAGAGGCTCTAAAACAGCGATTCCAAGCATCCTTGAGGGATTGAACCTATGGCGCTTACTAAAGCTGAAATGTCAGAACACCTGTTTGAAAAGCTGGGGCTGAGCAAACGGGATGCCAAAGACCTTGTTGAAATATTTTTCGAAGAAGTACGTCGTGCTTTGGAAAATGGCGAACAAGTAAAACTGTCTGGCTTTGGCAACTTTGATCTGCGTGACAAAAACCAACGTCCGGGACGTAACCCGAAAACCGGCGAAGATATTCCGATCACGGCGCGTCGTGTGGTGACTTTCCGTCCGGGACAGAAATTGAAAAGTCGTGTAGAGAATGCTACTCCGAAAGAATAAGTGAAAACATCAAAAGGCCGCGAAAGCGGCCTTTTTTTTGCCTGCGTTTTATGTTCATCAATACACAACACGCAATAAGTTTTCACGCTTATCAGTAATAATCACGGAAAGTGAAAAGATAGTGTTAAAAGGGTAGGCTGTTCAGGATTAGTCTGATAGATTAAATTTCAGGGCGACAAAGTCAGCGAGATTCATTATTTCCCGAGCTGATTTTTACGAAGCCATTAAAATTAAAAGGGGCCAAAGCCCCGAAGATAAATAACTCATTTTATTCAGTAAATAATGCGCGTACATCATTAACTGAACCAAGTTACCGAAAAATTAACCGGCAGCTTAAGCGTAAAAATATAACATGTGATTATTGGTTATAGAACATACGCGGACCACCGCCACCATGGCCACCGCCGCCGTGACCTCCACCACCTGGGCCCCAGAATGGTGGGAATAAACAGCCGCTGAGGCTGACGGCAACCAGAGCAATGCTCAATAGAGCTAAAACACGACGCATAAAATACATCCTTTGTTTGAATAAACAGGGCGAGTATAAATAGAATGCAGGCGGGTTGTTGTCAGCCTTGCGTTAAGATTTGTTAGCGTCTCCATAAGAATTGAATAGTTAATAAACACCGTCGGATTGAATTATTTCAATCAGGAAATATTTGTTTTTTTATTGTAAGCTCAGAGCAAGTTATCCGAAAAAACGTTTATTTCTTATATTCACTTCCCTGGCTGACTGATATAAAAAACACGTCATAAAAAATAAAGAAGGCGTGACTAACGTGAAAAAATCTCTCTTATTGCTTTGTTGTGCACTGGCTTTGCCTGTGATCGCACAGGCAAATGTTTCTATTGACCTCAACGTACCTGGCGTATCACTTCATCTCGGGGATCAGGACCAGCGCGGTTACTATTGGGATGGTTATGACTGGCGTCCACCGCAGTGGTGGCACGATCACCAGGGGCATCATTACGGTGAACGTAATGAACATGGTATGTACTGGCATGGCAATCGCTGGGACGCTAAACCCCCTCAGCGCAACCACGACACCCCGGGACATAATCAGGGTCATCCAAACGGTAATGGTCCCCATGATGAGCATCATGATAACAAGGGCCATCATGGTAATGATGAACGCCGTGATAATAATGATCATCACGGGAACGGGCAGCCGATCCCGCCAAACGGTTATCAGGGACATTAATTCTTGCGGTGATCCCCAACGTGTTTGAAGCCGGTGCTTAGCCACCGGCTTTTTTATTTCCTATTTATCGCATTCGCCTGTTCTTCGCTAGAGCTAACTGCCTAATATCGGTAGGATAGTCACTCACCGTCAGACTCAGGAATCTGCCTTGCATGTCTATCCCGCAGACCTTTTCAGTTTTTGAACAGCAACAGAGAAATCGTGACCGCCGCTGGTTATACGGGCTGAGCATGCTGTTATTAGTGACAGGGGCGTTAAGCCTGAGTGCGGGCGAAAGCTGGCTGTGGCCGGACCAATGGCTGGGTACTGAGGCACGTCTCTTCGTATGGCAATTACGGTTTCCGCGCACTGTCGCTGTCATAATGGTGGGGGCAAGTCTCGCGACGTCTGGCGCAGTAATGCAGTCCTTGTTCGAAAACCCTCTTGCTGAGCCAGGTTTACTCGGTGTGGCCAATGGTGCCTGCGTTGCGCTGGTCTTATGTGTGATGTTAAGCCACGGTCTGTTGCCTGTTTGGGTTATGAGCCTGGCGGCCATTGCCGGGGCGCTTATAGTCACTTTCTTTTTGCTGTATATCGCCCGTAAACGTCTTCTGACAAATGCCCGTATGCTGCTTGTCGGGATTGCGATTGGGATTGCCTGCAGTGCCTTAATGACCTGGGCCATTTATTTCAGCAATAATCTCGATTTACGGCAACTGATGTACTGGATGATGGGCGGATTTGGCGGCGTTGACTGGAGTCAGATCTGGCTTGGGTTGATGTTACTGCCCGTTTTATTGTGGCTGGTCATGCAAGGTAATACGCTTAACCTGCTGTCGCTTGGAACACAGCAGGCGAGGCAACTCGGCATATCGCTGAATATCTGGCGCTATATTCTGGTGCTTGCCGTCGGCTGGATGGTCGGCTTGAGTGTCGCCTTATCGGGCGTGATTGGTTTCATCGGGCTGATTATCCCGCATATTCTCAGGCTTTGCGGAATCACGGATCAGCGTCGTTTGTTGCCTGCCTGTGCGCTTTGCGGCGCTTCAGTTTTGCTGTTAGCGGACGTGCTGGCCCGGATTGGTCTATCTGCGGCAGAATTACCGGTCGGTGTAGTCACCGCCACCCTGGGGGCACCGGTATTTATCTGGTTGCTGATCAGAACCGGACAAATCCGCTGATCCTTTTTGGTGTGTCAGCTATGCTGTTTCCTGACACCCCTTTTCCTCACCTACCCCTGGCAGGACAAAAATATGAGTAATGAAATTTTTGATATTTCTCTGAAAACTATCGATGGCGAAGACACGACGCTCGGCGCGTACAAAGGT
Organism: Rahnella perminowiae; assembly: GCF_019049695.1. Classification (NCBI taxonomy): domain Bacteria; kingdom Pseudomonadati; phylum Pseudomonadota; class Gammaproteobacteria; order Enterobacterales; family Yersiniaceae; genus Rahnella; species Rahnella perminowiae. The sequence continues at coordinate 302,692 of NZ_JAFMOT010000188.1, read as the reverse complement.
TCTGTATTACTGGTCGTGAATGTGGCCTCACAATGTGGTCTGACCAAACAATATGAAGGTCTGGAAAATATCTATCAGGCATGGCATGACCGTGGTTTTGAAGTGCTGGGCTTCCCGTGCAATGAATTCGGTGCGCAGGAACCCGGTACTGAAGATGAGATCAAAACCTTCTGCACGACCCAATATGGGGTGAAATTCCCGATGTTCAGTAAAATTAATGTCAACGGAGATCTCCGTCATCCGCTGTATTCCGCGCTGATTGCGGCGTGTCCGACAGCAGTAAAACCGGAGGACAGTGCATTCTATGAACGCCTGGCCAGCAAAGGTCGCCAGCCCCTGAAGCCCGATGACATCTTGTGGAACTTTGAAAAATTCCTGATCGGCCGGGACGGCACCGTTGTCCAGCGTTTCGCACCGGATATGGCACCGGAAGATCCAATCCTGATGGAAACCATCAAAGTCGCGCTGGCGAAATAATGTGCGTGTGAACACACCGATGCTGGAATGTCGCCAGATAACCGTGTCCGGTCGGCTTCGTGCCTTTAGCACGCAGATTGAGCCGGGCAGCCGGATCCATATCATCGGCCCAAATGGTGCCGGGAAAAGCACGTTACTGGCCCGTCTGGCAGGGATGTCAGAAGGGGGAGGGGAGGTGACTCTCGACGGACAACGGCTGTCCGATATCCCCGGCCCCAGGCTGGCACGTCTTCGTGCCTGGTTATGTCAGCAACTGACGCCGGCATCCCTGATGCCGGTATTTCAATATTTATCCCTACATCAGCCGCAAAAAGTTGATCCCGGTGCTCTTGAGCGCACGGTTTCATGTTTGTGTGAGGCTCTGCATCTTAGCGATAAGCTTGGCCGCCCGGTCACGCATTTATCCGGTGGAGAATGGCAGCGGGTAAGGCTGGCGGCTGCTCTCCTGCAGGTATGGCCGACGGTGAATCCGGATAGTCAGCTTTTATTCCTTGATGAGCCGATGAACAGCCTGGATGTTGCCCAGCAGAAGGCGCTCGACCAACTGCTTTCGGAGTTTTGTGCAGCAGGTCGTTCCGTGGTGTTAAGCGATCATGATTTAAACCACACACTGCATTACGCACATCAGGTCTGGCTCATGTTTCAAGGTCAGGTAATGGTGGCGGGAAAATGTGCTGATGTCATGCAGTCTGAAAAATTATCAGACGTATACAAAGTGGCATTTGAGATACACGAACTGGCCGGCAGACAATGGATAATGGCGACCTGAGATTTACCTGAGCTTAATGCATAGCGGTTTAATTATATTATTATCGGGGTTTACCCTTTGCCCCAATTCTTATTTGCTCATAAAAAGCGCAAAGAATGCATTTTTTTAATAAAGTTCATTTTTTTTATAAAAATCATAAGCAAGTTAATCAGTTGTTATTGATGGGTTTTATTCGGTTTGCGCTATTTTATTTTCGTTTATTTACTTTCTGTTTAACTTCGCAAAACTGGCAAAACCTTAAGGTTAAATTAAGATTAAACCGACATCATAAGATCCATAATTTCATGGCGGCGTTTACTTACTGTTAAATAAATGCGGTCTACAGTCATTACCGGTTAATTACCTTTTTGGGATAGCGTAATGGAAAACTTTTTGCCTTTTTCCCGTCCGTCTATGGGCGAAGAAGAAATAGCGGCTGTGGGGCAGGTATTACGCTCTGGCTGGATCACCACCGGGCCACAGACACATCAGCTTGAACAGGATTTTTCTGCCGCTTTCGGCTGTAAACATGCTATTGCGGTGAGTTCCGCCACCGGCGGCATGCACGTCACCCTGATGGCGCTCGGCATCGGTCCCGGCGATGAAGTGATTACCCCTTCTCAGACCTGGGTTTCCACCCTCAACATGATTGTTTTGCTCGGCGCAGAACCGGTCATGATTGATGTTGATCCTGACACGTTAATGGTCAGTGCCGAAGCGGTTGCCGCAGCCATAACGCCAAAAACCAAAGCAATTATTCCCGTTCATTACGCGGGCGCGCCTTTAGATCTTGACCCTATTTATGCCGTGGCAAATCAGCACAATATTGCGGTAATAGAAGATGCCGCGCACGCTGCAGGCACCAAATATCGTGACCGCTGGATTGGAGCCCGGGGCACCGCAATCTTCTCATTCCACGCAATCAAAAATATGACCTGCGCCGAAGGCGGCCTGATTGCCACGGATGATGATGCTCTGGCTGATAAAGTGCGTGCATTGAAATTCCACGGTCTGGCTGTTGATGCATTTGATCGTCAGGTTTTGGGGCGGAAACCGCAGGCTGAAGTGGTCGAGCCAGGCTTTAAATATAATCTCTCCGACATTCATGCCTCTGTCGCTGTCGTGCAGCTTAAGCGTCTGGCACAAATGAATGCCCGCCGTGCGGAGCTGGCCCAGCGTTATCTGGATAAATTACAGGGCTCACCGTATCTGCCCATGAATGTGCCGGCTTATCCGCATCTGCATACGTGGCATTTATTCATGATACGTGTGGACGAAGCGCGTTGTGGTATCAGTCGTGACGCACTGATGGAACGCCTGAAAGAGCAGGGCATCGGAACCGGTTTACATTTCCGAGCCGCTCACACCCAAAAATATTACCGCGAACGTTATCCGCACCTGAATCTGCCAAACAGCGAATGGAATTCCGCACGTCTGTGCAGTCTGCCGTTGTTCCCTGATATGCAGGACAGCGATGTGGATCGCGTTGTCGCAGCTCTTTTTTCTCTTCTGGAGGCGCAGTAGTGGCGCATTACGAACCTATCCGTAAAGTCTCGGTAGTTATTCCGGTCTATAACGAAGAAGAAAGCCTGCCAGCGTTGCTTTCGCGCACGCAGGCCGCTTGCCAACAATTAACCCAGCAATATGAAATCATTCTGGTCGATGACGGCAGCTCCGACAGCTCCGGCGATATGCTTTCTGCTGCTGCCGAACAACCTGACAGTCATATCATTGCTGTTTTACTCAATCGTAACTATGGTCAGCACTCCGCAATAATGGCCGGTTTCAGCCATGTTACGGGTGATCTGGTTATTACCTTAGATGCCGATCTGCAAAACCCGCCGGAAGAAATTCCACGTCTGGTCGCCACTGCGGATGAAGGTTATGACGTTGTCGGCACTGTACGTGCTAACCGTCGTGATTCATGGTTCCGTAAAACCGCGTCCAGAATGATCAACATGATGATCCAGCGCGCTACCGGTAAATCGATGGGTGACTACGGGTGCATGTTAAGGGCCTATCGCCGTCACATCATCGAAGCCATGCTGCACTGCCATGAGCGCAGTACGTTTATTCCTATCCTGGCTAACACATTCGCGCGCAAAACCGTGGAGATTCCGGTTCAGCATTCCGAACGTGAATTTGGTGATTCCAAATACAGTCTGATGAAACTGATCAATCTGATGTATGACCTGATCACCTGTCTGACTACAACACCGCTGAGAATGCTCAGTGTTGTCGGCAGTGCGATCGCCATCTTCGGTTTCGTTCTTGCGGTCTTCCTTATTTTAATGCGCCTTATTAACGGCCCGGAATGGGCTGCGGAAGGCGTGTTCACGCTATTTGCATTGTTATTCATGTTTATCGGTGCGCAGTTTGTCGGTATGGGGTTACTCGGTGAATACATCGGGCGGATCTATAACGATGTTCGTGCACGTCCCCGTTATTTTGTTCAAAAAGTCGTCGGCGTTCGTACCGAAGACAACAGTCAGGAAGAAGAGTGATGAAAGCGATTGTATTTGCCTATCATGATATTGGTTGTGTTGGTTTACAGGCTCTGGTTGATGCGGGTTACGATGTTCAGGCGGTTTTCACCCACACTGATTCCCCGAATGAGAACCAATTCTTTTCTTCCGTTGCGCGTCAGGGTGCTGAATTGGATTTGCCGGTTTATGCGCCTGAAGATGTTAACCATCCGTTGTGGGTCGACCGCATCCGTGCTTTACAGCCCGATATTATTTTCTCTTTCTACTACCGCAATATGTTGAGCGAAGAGATTTTATCTCTGGCACCGCAGGGTGGCTTCAATCTGCATGGTTCATTGTTGCCGCGTTATCGCGGTCGTGCACCGGTTAACTGGGCGCTTCTGAATGGCGAAACTGAAACGGGCGTGACCTTGCATAAAATGGTTAAACGTCCTGACGCAGGCGACATCGTTGGTCAGCGTAAAGTGGCTATTACTGCCGATGATACTGCGCTGAAACTTCATGCCAAAGTGCGTGAAGCGGCTAAAGCCTTACTGACGGATGTGCTGCCTGAAATGAAGGCGGGCAACCTCACCCTGACCCCGCAAGATGAAACGCAGGCCAGCTACTTTGGCCGCCGTACTGCAGCAGACGGTGAAATTCACTGGCACAAATCTGCCACAGAAATCAATAACCTGATCCGTGCGGTGACTGAACCCTACCCGGGTGCGTTCTCTTATCTGGGACAGCGTAAACTGACTGTATGGCGTGCACGTCCGCTGACTACTCAGCACGACAAACAACCGGGCACCGTGCTTTCTTCTGATCCGCTGACCATCGCCTGTGGCGAAGGTGCGCTGGAAATTCTGGCCGGCCAGAGCGAAAACGGTCTGTATGTTCAGGGCTCCCGACTGGCGCTTGAACTGGGCATCATGCCGGATATGCGTGTCGCGACACTGCCAACGGCGGTGATGAAACGTCGTACCCGCGTGTTAATCCTCGGCGTAAATGGTTTCATCGGTAACCACCTGAGTGAGCGTCTGCTGCGCGAAGACCGCTATGAAATTTATGGTCTGGATATCAGCTCCGATGCGGTCAGCCGCTTCATGAGCAATCCGCATTTCCACTTCGTGGAAGGTGATATCAGCATCCATTCAGAGTGGATCGAATATCACATCAAAAAATGCGACGTTGTTCTGCCACTGGTGGCTATCGCAACGCCAATCGAATACACCCGTAATCCGCTGCGTGTATTCGAACTGGATTTCGAAGAAAACCTGAAAATCGTCCGCGATTGTGTGAAATACAAAAAGCGCATCATCTTCCCGTCAACATCTGAAGTTTACGGTATGTGTGATGACAAAGAATTCGATGAAGATCATTCCCGCCTGATTGTCGGCCCGATCAACAAACAACGCTGGATTTATTCTGTTTCTAAGCAGTTGCTGGACCGCGTGATTTGGGCTTATGGTGCGAAAGAAGGTTTGAAATTCACCCTGTTCCGCCCGTTCAACTGGATGGGTCCACGACTGGACAATCTGGATGCCGCGCGTATCGGCAGCTCCCGCGCCATTACTCAGCTGATCCTGAATCTGGTTGAAGGCTCGCCTATCAAACTGGTGGATGGCGGTGAGCAGAAGCGTTGCTTCACTGATATTAACGACGGTATCGAAGCATTGTTCCGCATTATCGAAAACCGTGACAATCTGTGTGATGGTCAGATCATCAACATCGGTAACCCGACCAACGAAGCAAGTATTCGTGAACTGGCAGAGATGCTGCTGAGTAGCTTTGAATCGCATCCGCTGCGCGCGCAGTTCCCGCCGTTTGCCGGTTTCAATCTGGTGGAAAGCAGCACTTACTACGGTAAGGGTTATCAGGATGTTGAGCATCGTACGCCGAGCATCAAAAATGCCCGTCGTCTGCTGAACTGGAAACCGGAAATTGGTATGGATAAAACCGTTGCTGAAACCCTGGATTTCTTCCTGCGCTCAGTAAATCCTGACGCTGACAAAGCCTGACAGGGTGCCCGTCATGAAGAAAGTGGGTCTGCGCATTGATGTGGATACCTGGAGTGGCACCCGCGAGGGTGTCCCTCAGCTTCTGCAAACGCTTGCCAATCATAAAATTACCGCCAGTTTCTTCTTCAGCGTTGGCCCGGATAATATGGGGCGTCATTTATGGCGCCTGCTTAAACCGCGCTTCCTGTGGAAAATGCTGCGTTCTAATGCGGCGTCCCTTTACGGTTGGGATATTTTACTGGCAGGCACTGCGTGGCCGGGTAAACTTATCGCGCGTGATCTCGGTTATCTGATGAAAGAAACCGCCAAACGAGGTCATGAAGTGGGGCTGCACGCCTGGGATCATCAGGGCTGGCAGGCAAAAGTGGGGAAATGGTCCGAGAAACAGCTGGAAGAGCAAATCCGGCTGGGGCTGGATGCATTGGAAAAAAGTCTGGGTCACGATGTTGAATGCTCTGCGGTGGCGGGCTGGCGTGCCGATGAGCGGGTCATTGAAGTCAAAGAACGTTTCCATTTTTACTACAACAGTGATTGCCGCGGAACGCGACCTTTCCTGCCGGTACTGAAAAATGGAACACTGGGTACCGTACAGATTCCTGTGACGTTACCGACATATGACGAAGTGGCTGGCGGTGAGATTAACGCCGATAACTTCAACGACTTTATTCTTGATGCTATTGCGAAAGATAGCGGTGTACCGGTTTATACCATTCATGCGGAAGTAGAAGGCATGTCACTGGCTCAAAAGTTCGATGAATTACTGACCCGTGCATCTGCACAGGGGATACAGTTTTGCGCGCTGGGTGAGTTGCTGCCGCAAGATCTGAGTTCATTGCCAAGAGGCAAAGTGGTTCGCGCCAGTTTCCCGGGAAGGGAAGGCTGGTTAGGTTGTCAGCAAGAAGGTTTTTCCTGATGTCGAAAACAATTAAAGGCGTATGGAGCACCCTGATCCTGGTGTTTTTCGCGCTGGTATATCTTGTTCCTCTTAATAGCCGCCTGTTATGGCAACCTGATGAAACCCGTTATGCTGAAATCAGCCGCGAAATGCTCCAGCGCGGCGACTGGGTTGTGCCTCATCTTCTCGGATTGCGATACTTTGAAAAACCGGTGGCAGGCTATTGGTTTAACAACATCAGCCAGATGATTTTTGGTGACAGTAATTTTGCTGTGCGTTTTGGTTCGGTATTCAGCACCCTGCTGAGTGCCATTCTGGTGTTCTGGCTGGCACATCTTATGTGGCGTAACCGCCAGACGGCTTACACAGCGGCGCTGATCTATCTTTCCATGACACTGGTGTTCAGTATCGGCACTTACAGTGTTCTGGATCCTATGATCACCTTGTGGATGACCACGGCCATGGTGGCGACCTGGTTCTGCCTGCGGGTTTCGCCTACACCGCAAAAAGCCATAAGCTGGATAGCGCTGGGATTGGCCTGCGGTATGGGCTTCATGACGAAGGGGTTTCTGGCGCTGGCGTTACCGGTTATTGCCGTACTGCCGATTATCTGGCGCGAGAAGCGTTTTAAAACCCTGCTTGGTTGGGGCCCGCTGGCGATTGTGAGCGCGGCGGCACTGAGCCTGCCGTGGGTGCTGGCGATAGCACACCGTGAGCCTGACTTCTGGAATTACTTCTTCTGGGTTGAACATATTCAGCGTTTTGCTGAGGCTGATGCTCAGCATAAGGCACCTTTCTGGTATTACCTGCCGGTACTCTTTCTGGGCGCGCTGCCGTGGCTCGGACTGTTACCTGGCGCATTGCGGGCGGGCTGGACTAAACGGGTCGTACGACCGGAATTATTTTTCCTGTTGAGCTGGGCAATCATGCCGCTGATTTTCTTCAGCATCGCCAAAGGTAAACTGCCGACCTATATTTTGCCGTGCTTTGCGCCGGTTGCCTTGCTGATGGCCGATCATCTCAATCAAATCTGTCAGTCAGGGAAATTGCGTACACTGAAAGCGAATGGTGTGATCAACATCACTTTTGGTCTTCTGATGGCGGCCGCTGTACTGGTGATATCCGGAATTTTGCCGTTCCACATTAAAGCCGTGTTCAGCCGTTCGGAGTTACCCCATGCGCTGATTGGTATTCTGTGCTTTGCGGTATGGGCGCTGGCGGGAGCCATATCGCTGACGGATTTGACAAAGCGCTGGTATTGGGCTGCTCTTTGCCCGCTGGTGCTGGCGTTGCTGGTCGGACAGGCTGTTCCTAAGAAAGTGATGGATTCCAAACAGCCACAGCCCTTTTTGACACAAAATATGGCGTTGTTAAAAGACAGTCGTTATGTACTGACAGACAACGTGGGCGTGGCGACCGCAATCGCGTGGGCGCTCAAACGCAGCGACATTCTGATGTTTGATGAAAAGGGTGAGTTGCAATACGGTCTGAGTTATCCGGATGCCAGGAACAATTTTGTCGATGCGGCGCATTTTTCACAATGGCTGCAACAAGCACGCCAGGAAGGAAACGTCTCTCTGGTCCTCAGGCTTGACCGTAATGCTGCCGTAAAATCCTCTCTGCCTCCTGCGGATCAAAAGGTACAAGTTGATCGTCAGGCGCTGCTGTTCTACAAAAAACTGCCATGACCGGTTTCTTTCTGGTTCTTGCCGTCAGCGTTATCACCTGTGCCGGTCAGCTTTGTCAGAAGCAGGCCGCACAGGTCGCCGGGCAGGGCATGGCGAAGGTTTTACGCTGGCTCGGATTGGCGATATTGTTGCTCGGTATCGCCATGCTGTTATGGTTGCGGGTATTACAACTCCTGCCGCTGAGCCTGGCTTATCCCATGCTCAGTCTGAATTTCGTTTTCATCACGCTCTGTGCCCGCGGGTGTTTCGGTGAAGTTGTCGATGCGCGTCACTGGTGCGGCGTTGGGCTGATCATGTGTGGTATAGCCGTAATGAGTTTCAGCTTATGAAAGGATATCTCTGGGGTACGGGAAGCGTGTTGCTGGTCACTGCGGCACAATTGCTGATGAAATGGGGCATGGTGCAGATCCCGGTGTTTTCACTGGCAGCGATAGACGCTCCCTTTATTCTGAGTCATTTAAGTGCATTGATTGCCGTTTTTGCAGGGCTGTGTGGCTATGTCTTATCGATGGGATGCTGGTTTTTTGCGTTGCATTATCTGCCGCTCAACCGGGCATATACTTTACTGAGTCTCAGTTATGTGTTGGTGTATGTGGCCGCAGTCACTTTGCCCTGGTTCAATGAAAGCATCAGCTTAAGTAAAACCCTTGGCGGGTTGCTTATCCTGTCAGGTGTCTGGCTGATTCACAGTAAACCCGTAAAAAAATCTCATTAAATGTATTTTCTGACGATAAAAAACAGCATTAAACATTGGATGACGGATAAAATAGCGCTAAATTCTATTAGTTCTTAGATAACGGCGACTTATCCGGTGCGCGTAAACCTTCGCATCTGGTCATGCCGTGACGCTATTCGAGAAGGAATGCACTATGCGCTGGTCGTCTGTATCCATGTATTCCCTGCTGGCTGTTGCCGCATTAATTCTTAACGGTTGCAGCAGCCACGCTCCGCCGCCAAGCGGCAGGTTTGCCGATTCTATTACTGTCGTGGCCGAGCTTAACGACCAGCTCAGCCAGTGGCATGGTGCCCCGTATCGTTACGGCGGATTACAACCGAGCGGCGTCGACTGTTCTGGTTTTGTCTTCCGCACTTACCGTGACCGATTTGGCGTCGTGCTGCCGAGAACTACCGCCGACCAGACCAAAATTGGCACCAAAGTACCACGTGATGAATTATTACCCGGTGACCTGGTTTTCTTCAAAACCGGCAGCGGTGAAAATGGTCTTCACGTCGGTATCTATGACACGGCCGATCAGTTTATCCATGCCTCGACCAGTCAGGGCGTAACCCGTTCTTCGCTTGATAATGTTTACTGGCGTAAAGTCTACTGGCAGGCGCGCCGCATCTGACGCGGCACCAAATTCCCTTTGGTCGTTAGTCTATATAAAATCGATAATAAGATCATACTTGCGTTTTTGCCAGCCCCTTACGGGAAGTCAAAGAACGCCCGTTTTATTTGGCCTTTCGACTACTGAGAAGTGAAAACAAATAGTACTTACCCAATAGCAACTACTACAAAGTGATTGGGCAAGTATCCGTAAGTCGCCACCGAGCCACGCCGCAAGGCATCAACTAAGGAAACATACTATGAAGAAAAGGAAACCGAATTGGAAGAAAGAAGGAATGAAGTCAAACGGACTTTATAACACTGTCAAGAAATCCCCACTAAGTGATAGCTCCCCGATAGGTAATGAACTCAGGGAGGTAATCAGGGACTATCTGACTAAATACAAAGAACAGAAGGGAACCACGGCAAGTTACACACACTTGAATAAAAAATATGGACTACGTGCTACCGCAGAATTTTACAAAAACTTATAAGGAAATAAAATGGCAGAAAAAACAAAAGCAGAATTACGTACTGATTACCTAATGGCTAACACAAGCTACGTAGAAAACGTTACAGACGATCTATTAGTAACAGACCTCGTAGCACTACAGAAAGATTTAAACAGCCTCACGGCGTTTGTAGACGCATATGGAAACAATGATAAATCTGATGCTCAACTAAAAGAACTACAAGACAGTATTGATAACATTAAATCACTAATGAATGCAGAAGGGTAACAATATAGTTCATCATAACAGAATATTAGAAATTATATGATGAGACGAAGACCGCGTTGAATGATCTAAATCACGAAGGAAGGTAAATTCAGATATTTCGTACAGTCTTTTTAATATTTAATAATTTTAATCAGTTGTATACTCTTTAGACGTCACGTAAAAGGGGAAGGTATGGATACGGTTGAAGAACTAAATGGAACTTACTTTTATGCGGGTAAGTCAAATTTAACTGCTGGTGAGATGCTTTTTATGATCTTCTGCGAACATACAGTAGATCAATTCGGTTTAGGTATCGTAGATTTCGGAGCTATAGTTGCAATTCTTTCTGGCAGAAATGATCAATCAACCAGAGCGAAACCAATGGGGGCTACTAAAGGTACTTCATACGCATCTAAAGCAGCACGTAATGTCTTTAAGAAGTCGAAATTTCCTTTTGGAATCTCGCTACCAACTTGGTTAGGGGGATACACGCCTTGGACAACAAGACGAGTCATGGTACGTAATATAGCCCCATTCGTAGGCCGGAGTATTCCCTTACTTGGTATTATCGTACTTGCTGCTGATGTTTCTGAAATCACTTACAAGTCAATTCGTGATTACAACATGATAGCAAGGGAAAATGATAAATTATGGTAGACAATGTTGAACAACAAATCTATGACTTCATCCGACCTTATGCCGGTACATATTTGTTCAATATTAAAAAGGTAGAACTAACACCTGATACAGATCTCGATACTGACCTAAGCATTGATGAGTATGAAATTGATGATTTAATGAATGAGTACTTTGCAAAGTTCAATGTTGAAAAAGGTAATTATAGTACTGAAACATATTACCCAGATGTACGCGTTTCTTGGAATCCATTCAAAAAAGTAATTCCAGTTCAGGTACCAGATTTTACTATTGGTATGTTGATAGAGTCGGCAAAAGCCGGTAAATGGTTGTACGATTAGCAAGGAGCTAAATCAATGGCTGTACCAGTTCACTTATGGCTTAAAGACGATGGCGGTGCAAATATCCGTGGTTCATCTGATGTAAAGGATCGTGAAGGAAGCATAGAACTAAGATCGATTCACCATAACCTGAGTATCCCAACTGATAGCAACACAGGGAAGCTAACAGGCACTCGACAACATGCCCCTTTCCAGTTTGATAAGGAAATCGACTCATCAAGTCCTTACTTATACAAGGCAGTTGGTACAGGTCAAACGTTACACTCTGCCGAAATCAAATGGTATTGTATCAACGATGCAGGGCAGGAAGTCGAGTACTTCAACATTCTGCTTGAAAATGTGAAAGTCATTTCGGTAACTCCAATGATGCACGATACCCGTGGCTGTCCTGGCACAGGCCATATGGAAAACGTTGCACTACGTTATGAAAAAATCACTTGGAAGTATGTTGATGGCAACATTCAATATACCGATGCTTGGAACGAACGAACTACAGCATAATACATTTGGGGCTGATATAGCCCCTATTGATATAATACGATCAGTAAGTATTAGTTATCAAATAATAGAGTTATTCGAGTGGAAATAAATAAAAAATATAGGTTTGGAAGGATGGGGGTTATCGGATAATATAACCCCCACTTTACTTTACATGGGGGTAATGACTCAATCAAATTTGTAACTGGAGTTAATGTCGATTATGCGATACATCTAATGTGTTAGATAATAGTTTTTGTTGAAACCACTTCTTAGTGGCATAAACAGCAGTCGCTGCAAGTGCAATATTACACAAAGCACTAATAATATCAGATGAGCTACCCAATTCTACAATTTGTTCCTTGTTAAATATGGATAATACAAAGGCTGTGAAAATTGACCTCCCCCCAGTATTAGATACAAGGCTCAGTTAGTAATGTCGGATCCTTCACTCTCAGAATTACCCTTTCTCCAGCCCGCTGCAAATTCAGACGGTGTCTGATAATTCAGCGTGGAGTGTGGGCGACATTCGTTATAATCCTGACGCCATTCACTGATGGTTTTCCTGGCATGACTGATGTCGCTAAACCAGTGTTCATTCAGGCATTCATCGCGAAAGCGTCCGTTAAAACTCTCAATAAATCCGTTCTGTGTCGGTTTACCGGGCTGAATAAGCCGCAGCTCCACGCAATGCTCAAAGGCCCACTGGTCAAGTGCTACAGGTAAACTCCGGCCCCTGGTCAGTTCTTATCGTAACCGGATAGCCGCGAAACAGCGCAATACGGTCCAGAATACGCGTGACCTGCACGCCTGAAATCCCAAAGGCAACAGTGACAGTCAGGCATTCCTTTGTGAAGTCATCGACGCAGGTAAGGCACTTGATCCTGCGACCGGTGGCCAGTGCATCCATGACGAAATCCATTGACCAGGTCAGATTGGGCGCATCCGGGCGAAGCAGCGGAAGCCGCTCAGTCGCCAGACCCTTACGACGTCGTCTGCGCTTCACACTCAGGCCGGCTAGCTCAGGCCGGCTAGCCGAAAAACTGGCAGGAACGCGCTATCATGCGCAGGAGGTCAGGCAAACCTGCCTGCATATCATGGCCCTCTATCCCGCGATGCAGGCTGAACTGACTGAACTGCAAAACTGGCTGGTGCGCTGTATCAGATAACGGCGGGGATTCCGGAGGCCGTTGAAAGGATGGCCTCCGGATGCTGCTAGATTGCACTGCGCCTGTACTTTTTCTCCGCAATGGTTACCGGCCTGATGGCGGATAGTGCCGGTTTATTAAAACGTTATAAAAACTCACTGATCCCACCTAAAAAGCCCGGTGGTGAATGCTCCTACTTGCGCAATATTTCATAAGACACTATAACCATTAGCTAAAATATTTAGTAACATCCATTATTGTGCATCGGCACAAAACACCACAGAAATTCTTGATTAAAAATGACGGGTAGCGCTCACGAGGCAAGTTGCACGTTCTTATGTCTGGCGATAAGATTAGTCTGAAATGTCTGCATTGAATGATATAAAGCTCAAAAAGAAGGCCGCAAGGCGCAGGGCATTTTAAAAAACTTTGATTTCGCAGCCGTTCGCGTGATCGTCGCAGTACCCTTACAATCGGAGAGGCTCTTTCTTGATATCAATTTCTTTAATGTTTTGGTCATACCCCGGGGCTCCGGTATCTTTATGATCTGATTGATAGTCAAAAAAGTTATTAATCAATTAGCCGTGCCGTTGATGTTTTGGACAAAAATGAAAATACAATTCGATACGGCCTTTAACAGCAGCTATCTGTGCCAGCCGGTTTACACCATTGAAGGGAAATTACTGGCTGTAGAATTAATTTGCCGTTTTTCCAGTGCTGACAGTAAGTTAGTGATGCCTACAGAACTGGTTCTGAACCTGTTAACACCGCAGCAGTTATTACGATTTCTCACTGAGCAACAGATATGGGCGTGTGAGCATGCCCAATGGTTTACCGATAATCAGGTTATTTTGAATATCAGTGTTGAGGAAAAACAGGTGGCCTTATTGCTGGAAGATGAAAATCTTCGCAATGCTTTCAGCACATATACTTTCATTCATCTGAATTTAAGTGAGTCGTTTCCACGACTTTCCGAAGGCAGGAATAATGAACAAGTGGTGGCATTAAACAAATATTTTGCACTGTGGCTGGAAAACTTCGGCTCAGGCAGCATCACCATGGCACCCATTTTTGACCATCTTTTTCAGTGGGTGAAGCTCGACAAAAATCTTTTCTGGCAGTTATATGAGGGTGAAAATTTCACCATTGTAATGCCCTCGCTGGTAAGAAATGTTAGTCGATTTTGCCGTAATATTGTGGTCGACGGGCTAGACTCGCAGGACTATTTCGACGCGTTACGTAAAGCGGACATACAGGGAATGAAGGGATTGCTATGGCCTGGTGTAGAGCCCGCCGAACTGGACAGCCTGCTCATCCGGCCTGCTCAGTTTCATTAGTCGTGACACGCAGTTTTACGCTCAGGATCCCGGCCAGCACCTGCTGTTCCGGGATTTTTGATATCTGCGGATAATAATCTCCCTGCATTTCCTCCGTGTTAATTAATGCCCTGCAGTCCTACACTATCAAAAAGGGGGATTTATGCCGCGATTTGAACATCATTATGCTGAGCAGTTACCTGGCTTTTACACACAGTTGCAACCGACGCCGCTAAAAGGCGCACGACTTCTTTATCACAGCGAACCGCTGGCGCGTGAACTGGGACTGGATGAATCACTTTTTGATGCTGAACATCGCCAATACTGGTGCGGTGAAAAAATTTTCCCGGGCATGGAACCTCTGGCTCAGGTTTACAGCGGGCATCAGTTTGGCCAGTGGGCCGGGCAACTGGGCGACGGACGCGGTATTTTACTGGGCGAACAGGTTTTACCTTCAGGAAAACGCTTCGACTGGCACCTTAAAGGGGCAGGGTTGACACCTTATTCACGGATGGGCGATGGCCGTGCGGTTTTACGTTCTGTGGTGCGTGAGTTTCTGGCCTCTGAAGCGCTGCATCATTTATCGGTACCGACAACGCGCGCGCTGACGATTGCCACCAGTGATGAGCCGGTTTTCCGCGAGCAGCCTGAGCGCGGTGCGATGTTGATTCGTGTGGCAGAAAGTCATATCCGTTTCGGTCATTTCGAGCATTTCTATTACCGTAAACAGCCTGAGCAGGTGAAGCAGCTGGCAGATTACGTCATCGCACATCACTGGCCTCAGTTGCTGGAAAATCACCAGGCTGATGCGTTACGTTATCAGCAATGGTTTACCGAGGTGGTGGAGCGTACTGCCCGGCTGATAGCGCAATGGCAAAGTATTGGTTTCGCCCACGGTGTGATGAATACCGACAATATGTCGATTCTCGGGCTGACCATCGATTACGGTCCTTATGGCTTCCTCGACGATTATCAGCCAGGTTATATCTGTAATCACTCTGATCATCAGGGACGCTACAGCTACGATAATCAGCCTGCGGTGGCATTCTGGAATCTGCATCGTCTGGCACAAACATTATCCGGTCTGATGTCTGCAGAACAGCTACAAACTGCGCTTGGCGAATATGAACCCGCGCTTATGAGAGCCTATGGCACGCTGATGCGCGGTAAACTGGGCTTCTTTACGGAGAATAAACAGGATAACGATCTGCTCACCGGTTTGTTGAGCCTGATGGCAAAAGAGGGCAGGGATTTCACCCAGACCTTCAGGTTGCTCAGCCAGACAGAACAAAGGCAAGCCACATCGCCGTTGCGGGATGAATTCATTGACCGTGACGCTTTCGACAGCTGGTACCAGGCCTACCGCCAGCGCTTACAAACGGAAGATGTTGATGATGCAACGCGACAGGACGCCATGAAACAAAGCAATCCGCGTATTATATTGAGAAATTATCTGGCACAGAAAGCCATCGAAAGGGCTGAAGTGGATGATATCAGTGCGCTGGAGCAACTTCATCAGGCATTGCGTGACCCTTACAGTGATGCTCCTCAGTATGACGAGATGGCGAAACTGCCGCCCGACTGGGGGAAACATCTCGAAATTTCCTGTTCAAGCTGACATAAAAAATGCCACATTCCAGTGTGGCATTTTTATTGAGTCGTCTTTACTGGCGTAAGAAAATCTGTGGCAATTCGGTTTCCGGATGCAGACAGACGTTCAAATCTGCCTGATACCAGCGGCTCAGGGTGGCTTCGCTCAGTACCTCAGCGGGCGTCCCGCTGGCGACCAATTTACCGCTGTGCAATAAAATAATCCGGTCGGCATACAACGCCGCGAGATTGAGATCATGCAATACGCAACACACCGCCAGCGGTGTTTGCCGGGTTAACTGTCGCAGCAAACGCAACGCGTGTTGCTGATGATATAAATCCAGTGCCGACGTAGGCTCATCCAGAAATAACCAGTGTGGGAAAGGTTCGGGTTGCCAGAGCTGGATAAGCACCCGCGCCAGCTGAACCCGCTGTTGTTCGCCGCCCGATAAATGGCGGTAATCCCTTTCTGCCAGATTCAGACAACCGGTTTTTGTCATGACCTCAGTAAGTGCCCGTTGCATATTGTGCTGGCCGTGCGGCGAACGCCCGAGTGTCAGGACTTCGCGCACGCTAAAGCCAAACGCTAGTGTACTATTCTGGCGCATAACTGCCCGCGTACGCGCCAGTTCCTGTGCCGGCCAGTCATTGAGAGGTCTTCCCTGAATCGAAATCTTTCCCGTTTGTGGCAACAGGTAGCCGGTCAGCATACGCATCAGCGTTGATTTTCCTGCACCGTTTGGCCCAATCAGCGCGACCATCTCGCCGCTTTGCAAGCTCAGTGAAACATCGTCAATTAACCGGCGGTCATTAACGCAATAGGTCAGGTTTTCTGCCACCATTGATGAAGCGAAATCAGGCATTACGCGGTACTCCGGGGCGCAGGATCAACCATAAAAAATAAGGCGCTCCAATCAGGCTGGTCAGCAATCCTACCGGCATTTCTGCCGGAGCGACCAGCGTGCGGGCCAGCGTGTCAGCGAGCAAAAGCAGGCAGGCGCCCGCCAGGGCCGAACCCGGTAGAAGCCAGCGGTGGTCAGCACCAATACGCATCCGCAACAGATGCGGGATCACTAAACCGATAAAACCAATCACACCAGAAACTGCGACGGCAGCCCCGGCCAGCAGAGCGCTAAGCAGCAAAAGTTGCAATTGCGTACGGCGGACATTCACACCGAGGTAATGTGCATCTTCTTCCCCTAACTGCAGAATGTTCAGGCGTCGTGCCATGAAAAACGACGCAATGCAGGCTGGCAGGATCAGCGAAGACGCCACGGCCAGCGTCGGCCATTGCGCCTGCCCGAGACTGCCCATGCTCCACAATGAAAATTGGCGTAATTGCTGATCGTCACTGACATAGGTCAGTACACCGACCGCCGCGCCGCATAAGGCATTAATGGCAATACCGGCGAGCAGCAAGCGCGACAATCCGCCATGACCAAAACGACTCAGCGTAAAGACGATGACAGAAATCGCTAGGCTGCCAGCGAATGCGCTGATCATGTGACTGTAAAGTGCCAGTAATGGCGGTAAAGCCAGCGGCATTACTATGGTTAGCGCAACCGCCAGCGCTGCGCCGCTGCTGATCCCAAGCAGGCCGGGATCTGCCAGCGGGTTGCGGAACAATCCCTGCATAACCGCACCGGAACTTGCCAGCGCACAACCGACTACCATAGCCAGCAGCACGCGGGGAAGGCGAATGGTCAGCCAGATCTGCCATAAGCTATCGTCAAAAGGACGCCCGAGAAGCGTTCTTAGCGACAGTGACATCGCACCAGTATTCACCGCCATCACGGCTAACACCAGCAGAGCGCAGCCGATGCCAGTCAGCGCCCAGACTGGCGCGCGGCGACGCGATAACACCGGAGGGCTCATGCTGCTCATTTTACCTGTTCCGCAGCATGGCGTAGCTGAGCCATCACCTCTGGCGTTTGCAAACCAAAGCCCAGCAGTGACATATCATCAATGACCAGTACGCGCTGATTCTTACCGGCCGGTGTCATAGCAACGCCAGGCAATTTCCACACCTGTTCCATCCCGCCAAGTGTCTTAACACCGTCAGCGGTCAGTAAAAGGATATCCGGCGCACTGGCAATCACGCCCTCCTGGGACAGCGGACGGTAGCGGCTGAAACCTTGCATAGCGTTTTTCGCCCCGACAGAGGTAATCATCGCATCTGCCGCGGTATCCTGACCGGCTGCCATCGATGACATGCCGCCATGGCTCATCACAAACAGCATTTTTACCGGCAGGGCATCGTGGCGAATCGCTGAAATCTGCGAACGATAGGTCGCGATGAGTTTTTCACCTTCTGACTGCCGGTTCAGTGCCGCCGCAATTACGACGATTTTACGCGGGACGGTATCCGCAGAAGGTGTACCCGGCACACGAACCACTCTTACACCGTTCTGCTCAAGCTGCCGCAACACCAATGACGGCTCTGCCAGTTCGCTGCTCAGCACCAGCGAAGGATGCATAGACAAAATTCCCTCAGCGCTGAGCTGGCGCATATAACCGACGTCCGGCAGGCTACGTACCGCCTGCGGACGCAAGCTGGTACTGTCGCGGGCGACCAATTCGTCGCCGGCACCGAGTGCGTAGATAATTTCGGTCACGTCACCGCCAATACTGACCAGTTTTTCAGTGGCATGCAGCACCGGCGTCACCAGCAACGCTGTAACAGCGGCCAGCATTTTCAACATTGTTTTCATGCAGCCACACCTTGCTGGGACAGTTGCGCCAGCTGTTCCCGCCACTGAGTTTGTTCAGGCGTGCCTTCGCTACGCTGACCATACAGTTGTGCGATCTGCGTACCGTCAGCGGCAAACAATTCCAGGCTGGTTACAAAACCATCTTTGGTGGGTTTACGGGTGATCCAGCTTTCCGCGATGGCACTTTCCACCAGATGCAGGGTGAACTGTTTGTTGAAGACATTGATCCATTCTCCGTGTGGCATGACCTTTTCGATCTGACCGGTGAAAATCTGCACGCAGCCACGGTTGCCCACAAAAATCATGATTTCGTTTTGGTCATCTTTGGCGATATTCAGTAAACGCGTCAGTGAGCCGTTATCCACACGCCATGCCAGATCGTCCCCGACGGCTTGGAATGCTTGCTGGCGGGTGACGTCGTGGCGTTTCAGCAACTGGAAGAACTGATGAACGTCGGTCATTGCGCGCCATTCAGCATCGAGAGTGCGGGTATCTGCGGCCATCAGGGCCGGCGTTTCAGGAACTGCCTCTATCTGCAACGGCGGATTGACGTCACTTTTGTACTGCGCAATCAGCGCATTCCATGCCGCCATGTCAGTTTCATCGGTGTTATACACCTTATGAACGGCATCGCCGTGCGCATCGAAGAACTGAATACTGTGGCGAACACCACGGGCCGTGTTTTCTGACAGGCTGAAAATATACAACCAGTGTTGCAGAAACAGACGCAGGTCCAGCGCGCGGGGATTAAGGATCAGACCGGCGTGACCACTCAGATGTTGATTTTCATAGCGACCTTCCTGCTCATGTACGGCAAAGTCGTTGCGGGTAATCGATTTAGTGCTGCCGACATTTTCCAGAGCAGCCAGTAAGGTCCGTGCATCAACATCCAGACGTGCGGCATCATGTGAAACACGCAAAGCTGTCAGTTCCGCTTCGCTGATCCCCAACATTTCCGCCAAATCGCGGGCATATTTACCCGGATTAGCTTCTTTGGCTTGTAAATAATCCTCATAGTGAACTGAATGCATTGCTGTTTCCTCGTTGTCAAAGTTACCCGTTACATAGCGGGTAAAAACCTACGCTGTTATGTGAATGATTTGTAAAAATATTTAGCAGAAAACCTTGTTTTGGATTTTGTTGCTAATGGTAATTAATATCATTTTGATAATCATTATCAAATCATTGTCTGGACACATCAAGAAAATTTTTCTCTTCAGCAGGGAATTCGGCGGTGTTAACCCATTCATTTAAGAGGGGAACAGGGGAGGTAAGCGAGGAAAGTATCAGAACGGACAGGTTATTACGCGTACCCGGACATGCCAGGAAAACAAAAAAGGGCAGCCTGCGCTGCCCTTAGAAAGGTTACAGTAAAGTGATCAGAACCTGCTATTTGTCGCTTGCGCGAGCATTGACAGTAATGTCTCCGTGTCTGCCCAACTCAGGCAAGGGTCGGTAATCGACTGACCGTAAACCAAGGGCTTGCCAGGAACGATAGGCTGTGTACCTTCAACCAGAAAACTTTCCGCCATGATGCCCGCAATGGTGGTTGAACCGCGTGTGATTTGCTGACAAACATCGTCGGCTACCTCGAGCTGACGGCGGTGCTGTTTCTGGCAGTTGCCATGACTGAAATCGACCACCAGACGTTGCGTTAAATCGAATTCAGCCAGATTCAGGCAGGCTTGTTCGAGGTCAGCGGCATGGTAATTGGGCTTTTTACCGCCACGCATAATCACATGTCCGTAAGGGTTGCCAGCGGTACGGTAAATGGTCATCTGACCATTTTTATCCGGCGACAGGAACATATGGCTGGTGCGCGACGAACGGATAGCGTCGATGGCGATGCGGGTATTCCCGTCGGTGCCATTTTTAAAACCGACAGGACAGGAAAGCGCCGAAGCCATTTCGCGGTGGATCTGACTTTCGGTGGTCCGTGCGCCGATGGCTCCCCAGCTGATCAGGTCGGCAATATATTGTCCAATCACCATATCAAGGAATTCAGTCGCGGTCGGGATGCCCAGTTGGTTGACAGTCAGTAATACCTTCCGCGCCAGCTCAATACCGTCATTAACCCGGCAGGAACCGTTCAACTCAGGATCTGAAATCAGCCCTTTCCAGCCGACAACGGTACGTGGTTTTTCAAAGTACGTACGCATGACGATTTCCAGGCGATCCTGATATTTTGCACGCAATACACTAAGCTTGCCCGCGTAATCAATAGCCGCTTCAATATCGTGAATTGAGCAGGGACCGATAACAACCAGTAACCGTTGATCTTCCCCACTGATAATCTTTTCAATTCGTTTACGTGATTCCATCACGTGTTGGGCGACCGACGGGGAAATTGGCAATTTTTCTGCCAGTGCCTGAGGCGTAATCAGGCTGTCGATGCGCGTCGTACGCAGTTCATCTGTTTGTGACATCGTATTCTCGAAAAATGTGTTTCTTCTCTGCGGCAGGGATACCGGGAAGTGATGCCGATCACAATAACCCAAAAACCGATGAATTCAACCACTGTCAGCAGGATATGCCATCCACATCAGTAAAAGTATTCAGAACATACGGCGGCTCATGCCGAAGCTGTCCATGATCTTCGCTGATATCTCCTCAACAGAATAGTTTGTACTGTTGAGGTAGCGGATCTGATTTTTTCTAAATAATGCTTCCACTTCAGAGACTTCCATACGGCATTGGCGCAAGGAAGCATAGCGGCTGTTTTCAACGCGTTCCTGGCGAATTGCCGTCAGGCGTTCAGGGTCAATCGTCAGGCCAAACAGCTTATGCATATGCGGTTTTAACGCGGCAGGTAACTGAATATTGTCCATGTCGTCGGCGGTAAACGGATAATTAGCTGCGCGGATACCAAACTGCAATGCCAGATAAAGGCTGGTCGGCGTTTTACCGCAGCGCGAGACGCCCAGTAAAATCACCTGGGCCTGATCGAGATTGCGCAGCGAAATGCCATCATCATGAGCCAGGGTGTAATCAATCGCGGCAATGCGCGCATCGTATTTAGTGATGTTGCTGGCCGTCAGACCATGCGTCCGGTTGGCGATGGGGGTAGGATCGACGCCCAGCTCATTCTGTAAAGGGGCGACCAGCGACTGGACAATGTCCTGACAGAAACCTTCACTACCTTGAATAATGTCGCGGATGAGAGGTGAAATAATAGAATAAAATACCAGCGGACGGGCGCCGGTTTTTTCAAAAATGTCATTGATTTGCCGGCAGACTGCTTTGGCACGCTCTTCACTTTCAACAAAGGGAAGAGAGTAGGTGGTGGCGTTGACCGGAAATTGTGAAAGTACAGCGTGGCCTAAAACCTCTGCTGTAATGGCAGTACCGTCAGAAATGTAAAACACGCATCTGTCCACAAACGACTCCTGATTTATCGCACTTCATTTATATTCAAATTATCCCTTATTTAGTAATAACCAGAATTGCATGAAATAAAAAGCCTATTTCATCTGCGTGGCGATGTTCTGTTAATTGCTGCGAGACAGTGCGCAAAATGACTGTAATAAATGAAATGGCATTTTAAATTTTCCGCGACTTATCGCAGCTTTTTGATTTGCTTCAGCAGAACTTCAGCTGCTCTGTTAGCATTGATTTAGCGACGGACTTATGGAGACTTCCTGCTGATTCATAAGGGTTAATGATGTTTCCACACATAAGCGTCATTTTGCTGCGCTGGAATTTTCCTAAACAAAAATAGTTTGTTTTGCTGGATCGATTCACCTGTCCATGTCTTATGGAGCATTATGCTAGTCTCAAAATGACAGCGTTGTTAAATGACAGAAAAAGCGTCGCCGACAATGGCTGGACAACCGGTGTTGCACGCCTACTGACTTTTACTGTAAATAAATAATAAAGGATTGTTTCATGGCTCATCTCGATCCCGATTTACGCAATGTTATCTGGTACAACCAACTGGGTATGAAGGACGTTGATAAAGTCGGGGGCAAGAACGCATCCCTCGGGGAAATGATCACCAACTTGTCTGATCTGGGTGTTTCAGTTCCCAATGGCTTTGCAACGACGTCGCAGGCATTTAATGATTTTCTCGATCAGAGCGGTGTAAACCACCGAATCCATGAGTTACTGGATAAAACAGATGTTGACGATATCGGGCAATTAACCCAGGCGGGTACGCAAATCCGCCAGTGGATCATTGAGACACCGTTCCAGCCTGAACTTGAGAAATCGATCCGTGAGGCCTATCAGCAGTTATGCGAAGGTGAGCCTGATGCGTCATTCGCGGTTCGTTCTTCCGCAACAGCCGAAGATATGCCTGATGCGTCATTTGCGGGGCAACAGGAAACCTTCCTTAATGTTCAGGGATTCGATGCCGTACTGACCGCAGTGAAGCATGTTTATGCTTCCTTATTTAATGACCGTGCCATTTCTTATCGTGTGCATCAGGGTTACGATCATCGCGGTGTGGCGCTTTCTGCCGGTGTACAGCGTATGGTGCGTTCTGATCTGGCTTCTGCGGGGGTGATGTTCACTCTGGATACCGAATCTGGTTTTGATCAAGTCGTCTTTATTACCTCGGCTTATGGTCTGGGTGAAATGGTTGTTCAGGGCGCGGTTAACCCTGATGAGTTTTACGTACATAAGCCTACGCTGGAAAAAAATAAGCCCTCTATTGTCCGCCGCACGATGGGCTCGAAGAAAATTCGCATGGTATATGCGCCAAGCCAGGAACACGGCAAACAGGTACAGATTGAAGATGTGCCGGCTGAACAGAGCACCCGTTTCTCCCTGACGGATGACGAGGTGCAGGCGCTGGCACGCCAGGCATTATTGATTGAAAAACACTATGGCCGTCCGATGGATATCGAATGGGCGAAAGACGGTCATAACGGCAATCTTTATATCGTGCAGGCGCGTCCGGAGACTGTTCGTTCCAACGGTCAGGTGATGGAACGCTATCAGTTGAATGGTAACAGCAAAGTATTGGTAGAAGGCCGCGCTATAGGCCATCGTATTGGTGCCGGGCCGGTAAAAATCATTCATAATATCAGCGAAATGCATCACGTTAAGGCAGGCGATATTCTGGTGACTGACATGACGGATCCTGACTGGGAGCCCATCATGAAAAAGGCGTCAGCCATTGTCACCAACCGTGGCGGACGGACCTGTCACGCCGCTATCATTGCGCGTGAACTGGGTATTCCTGCGGTAGTCGGTTGTGGTGATGCCACTGAAAAATTGACAGAAAATCAGAAAGTGACCGTTTCCTGTTCTGAAGGCGATACCGGTTATGTCTATCAGGATGAGCTGGACTTTAGCGTCCAGAGTTCTGCCATTGATGAACTGCCAACTTTACCGCTGAAAATCATGATGAATATCGGCAATCCCGATCGCGCCTTCGACTTTGCCTGTCTGCCGAATGAAGGTGTCGGGCTGGCGCGTTTAGAATTTATCATTAACCGCATGATTGGTGTGCATCCGAAAGCATTGCTGGAGTTTGATCAGCAACCTGCCCAATTGCAGGAAACCATCAATAAAATGATTCAGGGCTATGACAGCCCGCGTGAATATTATGTGGCACGTCTGACTGAGGGGATCGCAACACTCGGCGCAGCATTCTGGCCGAAACGGGTGATTGTGCGTTTGTCAGATTTTAAATCAAATGAATATGCCAATCTGGTGGGCGGCGAAAAATACGAACCTCATGAAGAAAATCCGATGCTGGGTTTCCGTGGTGCAGGCCGTTATGTCTCTGACAGCTTCCGCGAGTGTTTCGCACTGGAATGTGAGGCAATGAAGCGTGTCCGTAATGATATGGGGCTGACGAATGTTGAAGTGATGATTCCGTTTGTTCGTACTGTGGCGCAGGCTGAAGCTGTCGTCAAAGAGCTGGCCAGTCAGGGGCTGAAACGGGGCGAAAATGGCCTGAAAGTGATTATGATGTGTGAAATTCCATCCAATGCCTTACTGGCGGATCAGTTCCTTGAACATTTCGACGGTTTCTCTATCGGCTCCAACGACATGACTCAGCTTGCACTTGGGCTGGATCGTGATTCAGGCGTTGTCTCTGAACTCTTTGATGAACGAAACGAAGCTGTTAAAGCCCTTTTGTCGATGGCAATCAAAGCCGCTAAGAAGCAGGGGAAATATGTCGGTATTTGTGGACAGGGGCCTTCAGATCATCAGGATTTCGCACAGTGGCTGATGGAAGAGGGGATCGACAGTTTATCACTGAATCCGGATACCGTAGTACAAACCTGGCTGGCGTTAGCCGAAAGTAAATAAATTCCTAATGCCTGACATTTAGGGCTGTCACTTACAGGTGGCAGCCTTTTTTTACGGGTTGCGTAAATGACGGGAATAAAAATATAGGTTGCAGGACTATGGGGGGAAATAGAACTGTAAGGCAAAAAAGTAAAAAAAAAAGCCCGTCATAGCAGACAGGCAAAGACTACACACAGCAATTTGGGATATACCAGCTCAGGGGAAAGCTTGTATATAAATCAGTGGGTTGAAATCCGAACTGTTAATAATACTAAGTTTCCCAAGGTATTTAGTCTGTAAGAATTCTCCTAATAGGTATTATTCTCATGCTAATTGATGTGAAGGGAGTTTTTAGTAGGCGTAATTTCAGGAAAGAAGCACAAATAAAGAAAAGGCGCTGCCCGCTTGAATTAACAGGGGACAACGCCTGTGGCACGTTAAAGTGAAATGAAATTATTCATCCAGTGCTTTCAGTGCTTCTTCAGGTGCCATGTCAGGTTCCGGGGCCTCATTGACCCAAAGCGAAATCAACCGATAGGAGACGGCCAGTACAACCGGTCCGATAAACAGGCCAATCATACCGAAAGCAAATAAGCCACCAATAACACCGGACAAGATAAGCAGCATGGGTAAATCCGCACCCATGCGGATCAGAACCGGGCGCAGTACGTTATCCAGGGATCCGACCACGCAACTCCATACCAGCAAGACGGTGCCCCAGGTATTATCGCCGGACCAATACAGCCAGATGATGGCCGGAATCAATACCAGCAGTGGCCCGATTTGTGCGACACAACATACGAACATCACGACAGTCAGCACGGTAGCGTAAGGAATACCCGCGATGGCCAGCCCGATGCCGCCAAGAACAGACTGTACAATTGCAGTGACAACCACACCGAGCGCTACGGCGCGGATGGCTTGTCCGGCTAAAATAACCGCGGCATCACCGCGTTCGGCAGCAAGACGAACTGCGAAATGGCGGATCCCCATCGCAACTTGTTCACCACGGCTATAAAGAAGGGCGCTGAATAACAGCATCAGCGAACAGTGCACGATAAAGCGTCCAAGATGTCCGGCCTGGACGACGAACCACGACGCTGTCTGCCCCACATAAGGCTGCATTTTGCTCATCAGCGCATTCCCGCCACCATTAATCAGCGCATGCCAGCCGATGTAAAGTTTATGACCGACCAGAGGAATGGAGTTCAGCCAGTGGAAATCGGGCATGTGCAATATGGAAGGATTACTCGCAACGGCGACCAAAGGTGCGCCATTTTCAATGGCGCTGCTGACCAGTAAAGCAATAGGCAAAACGAATAAAAGGATCAACAGCAGTGTCATGATGATGACAGCCAGAAAACGGCGTCCCCACAGAACCTTTTGTAGTTTGATCATCAGCGGCCAGGTGGCGATAACCACCATACCAGCCCAGGCGAAGCCCAAAATGAAAGGCTGAACCACCCAGATGCTGGCAATTGTCATCAGGGCAATAAACAGCACCCCGAACATGATCTGGGGTAAGTCATAACGTTTAATTGGGAGATTCATTCATGTTTCTCAATGTGATAAACGAAGTCAGGCACGAACCCTGTGCCTCCAAACACTTTATTCATAAACAGGATGCTAAAAATAAGCATGGAACATACGGCTGCTTTTGGATAGCCCTCCACACAATAAGTTGCAAGACGTTATTGCTGTAAGTGTTTTTTGTGGCGCGTCATGAAACATCTGCAACAAAGATGAACCAGACGGAGCGCTTAAAAACGAAGTATGTTAGTTTTTATTCCGGGTAAAGAATAGGGTGGATCTGCCGGGCAGATCCGGTAGAACGCCTCGGGCCCGCCAGGCATACAACAAAGACAGAGTCATAATTCAATGATCCCACAGATTTCTCAGGCACCGGGTGTCATCCAGCTGGTGCTCGATTTTTTGGAAGCGTTAAAAAGCAACGGTTTTACGGGTGATGTTACAACAACTTATGCCGACAGACTGACGATGGCGACGGACAACAGCGTCTATCAGTTGCTGCCGGATGCGGTCTTATTCCCGATTGCAACGTCAGATGTGGCATTGATTGCCCGTCTTGCCGGGCAGGAACGTTTTAAAACGCTCGTTTTCACTCCACGCGGAGGCGGTACCGGTACCAACGGGCAGTCATTGAACCGCGGCATTGTGGTTGATATGTCCCGTCATATGAACCGCATCCTGGATATCAACCTGGAACAGGGCTGGGTCAAGGTTGAAGCCGGTGTGATTAAAGATCAGCTTAATGATTATCTGCGACCGTTCGGCTTTTTCTTTTCACCTGAGTTATCAACCAGTAACCGTGCGACGCTGGGGGGTATGATTAATACGGATGCGTCCGGTCAGGGGTCGCTGGTTTACGGTAAAACGTCTGATCACGTTCTTGGTGTTCGTGCGATTGTGCTCGGTGGTGAGATGCTGGATACCACCGCTATTCCCACGGCGCTGGCTGATAAGCTGGGCGAAGAGGATTCAGTCATCGGGCGGATTTACCGCACTGTGCTGGACAGTTGTCGCGATAACCGTGCGCTGGTGATCGAAAAATTCCCGAAACTTAACCGCTTCCTCACAGGCTACGATCTGCGCCATGTACTGAGTGACGATCTGCAGACCTTCAACCTGACACGTATTCTGACCGGTTCAGAAGGCTCGCTGGCCTTTATCACCGAAGCACGCCTGAATATCACGCCAATCCCCAAAGTGCGTCGCCTGGTCAATATCAAATACGACTCCTTTAATTCAGCGCTACGTAATGCTCCTTTTATGGTGGAGGCTAAGGCGCTCTCGGTTGAAACTGTGGACTCCAAAGTGCTGAATCTGGCACGTGAAGATATTGTCTGGCACAGCGTTCGTGATTATATCAAGGACGTTGAAGGCTTCGACATGCAGGGGCTGAATATTGTTGAATTTGCCGGAGATGATGCCGACCTGATTGAAACCCAGGTCAGTGCGCTGTGCGAACGTCTGGATAGCCTGATAAGTGATAAAGAAGGCGGTGTTATCGGTTATCAGATTTGCGCCGATCTGGCCGGTATCGAGCGTATTTATAATATGCGTAAGAAAGCCGTCGGTCTGTTGGGCAATGCAAAAGGGCAGGCTAAACCCCTGCCGTTTGCAGAAGACACCTGCGTGCCCCCTCAGCATCTGGCGGATTACATTGTTGAATTTCGGGCGTTACTCGATAGTCATCATCTCAGTTATGGCATGTTCGGGCACGTGGATGCGGGCGTATTGCACGTGCGTCCGGCGCTGGACATGTGCGACCCGCAACAGGAGATATTGCTCAGGCAAATCTCTGATGAAGTTGTCGCGCTGACCGCGAAATACGGGGGGTTACTCTGGGGAGAGCACGGAAAAGGGTTCCGTGCGGAATACAGTCCGGCGTTCTTTGGTGAAGCGCTGTTCCATGAACTGCGTCGGATCAAAACCGTATTCGATCCGGATAACCGCCTCAATCCCGGCAAAATCTGTGCACCGCTTGAGTGTGACGAGCCGATGATGAAAGTTGATGCGCCAAAACGCGGAACCCTCGATCGCCGTATTCCGCTGGAAGTCCGTCAGTCATTCCGCGGCGCGATGGAATGTAATGGTAACGGCCTGTGCTTTAACTTTGATGTGAAAAGTCCGATGTGCCCGTCAATGAAAATCACGGGCAGCCGTATCCACTCTCCAAAAGGTCGCGCGGGTCTGGTACGTGAATGGTTGCGTTTATTGTCAGAACAAGGTGTAGATCCGCTGGCGCTTGAGAATGCGTTGCCGGAAAAAGGCATGAGCTTGCGCAGCCTGATTGACCGTACACGTAATACCTGGCATGCCAATAAAGGGGAATATGATTTCTCCCATGAAGTGAAAGAGGCGATGTCCGGTTGCCTGGCCTGTAAAGCCTGCTCGACACAGTGCCCGATAAAAATTGATGTGCCGGGCTTCCGCTCGCGTTTCCTGCAGCTTTACCACACCCGCTACCTGCGCCCGGCCCGCGATCATTTTGTCGCAGGCGTTGAAAGCTACGCTCCCCTGATGGCCAAAGCCCCTAAGGTGTTCAATTTTTTCCTCAGGCAGCCCTGGTTACGGGAGATGAGCCGGAAAAGCATCGGCATGGTGGATTTGCCTTTACTGTCTTCTCCGACCCTTCGGGAGCAGTTATCAGGGCATCGTGCCAGTAAGATGACACTTGAACAACTGGAGGCCATTCCTCCGGCACAACGGGGTGAATACGTGCTGGTAGTCCAGGATCCCTTTACCAGTTTTTACGACGCACAGGTCGTTGCTGATTTTATCCGTCTGATTGAAAAACTGGGCCTTAAACCCGTTCTGCTGCCTTTTTCACCTAACGGCAAAGCGCAGCATATAAAAGGTTTCCTGACCCGTTTTGCCAAAACAGCGAAGAAAACGTCCCTGTTCCTTAACCGTGTATCACAGTTGGGAATGCCGATGGTGGGTGTCGATCCTGCGCTGGTACTGTGTTACCGCGATGAATATAAAGAAATTCTCGGGGATACGCGCGGATCCTTCCAGGTTCAACTCGTGCATGAATGGCTGGATACCTGGCTGGCGGAGCGTCCGGCGCAACAGCAAAGTGGCGAGGCCTGGTATCTGTTCGGACATTGTACGGAAAGCACTGCCCTGCCAAACAGTAGCAAACAGTGGGGCGATATCTTTGCCCGCTACGGTGCGAAGCTGGAAAACGTCAGTGTCGGGTGCTGTGGAATGGCAGGGACGTATGGTCATGAAACTAAAAATCTTGAAAACTCTCTGGGGATTTATGAGCTTTCCTGGCACACCGCTTTGCAACGGTTACCGCGCCAGCGCTGTCTGGCAACCGGCTATTCCTGTCGCAGCCAGGTAAAACGCATCGAAGGCAACGGCGTTCGCCATCCTTTACAGGCCTTGCTGGAAATCATTCCCTAACCATAAGGAAGCATTATGTCATTCTGGAAACGGAGTACCACGCTGGAAACCCTGAATCAGCGCAGTCAGGGATGTATGGTGGGGCATGTGGGGATTGAGTTCACGCAACTGGGTGAAGATTTCCTTGAAGCAACCATGCCGGTAGATGCACGCACTACCCAGCCATTTGGCTTGCTGCACGGCGGCGCATCCGTTGTTCTGGCGGAAACCATGGGGTCGATGGCAGGTTATTTATGCTGTGAAGGGAATCAAACCGTGGTGGGAGTGGAAATTAATGCCAGCCATATGCAGTCTGCAAGGGAAGGACACGTGCGCGGTGTCTGCCGCGCATTGCGCACCGGTCGCCGCAGCCAGGTCTGGCAGATTGAGATTTTTGATCAGAAAGGGAATCTGTGCTGTGTATCGCGGCTGACGACCATGGTGATCGATCATTGATACGCGTTATTAATCAATCCTGATCACGGAGTCAGACACGTAACAAGCGGATGCATGATGAATGTATCCGCTTATTTTATTGGGCTGAACAAAACTGGCTAACGTATTGAAAATAAATTAAAGCTGAAAAGGAACACGTTTGGCGAAGTCAGTTTGAAATGCCGTTGCTTTTTCCCAGATGCCCATCATGGCATAATACTGACAAATGAGTTTTAACGTGTGCCGCGCAAAATGGTAACTCTGAACACGGAAGAGTTCACAACGTACCACGCTGTTGATTTCCAGGATCAGGCGGTTATGCAATTTGCATAAAGCATGAAGATAACTGTGATCATCTCCGTTCTGCAGGCACAGATTGGCCATATCGAGGCAAAGGCTGTTGAAGCGTTTGAGCTGACAAAGATGCGCATCCGGGCGTCGTAAGGCAGCATCTGCCATATAAAAATCCACGGTGGCATCGCGGACACTTGATTTATATTCGTCGATCTTGCCTTGCAACCACGCATTTACCGATTGAGTCATTCTCAATATTCCGGGTTATCTGAATGATAATCATTATCAAATAATAAACATCATATTGGCAAAAAATCGCCGGATCAACGTTTTCATGCGCTTTTTTTATTTTTGTGGGGCTTAGGGCAGTAAGCAAAAAGAGCTTTAATTCTTCGGATATGGCTAATTCATAAATAGGCATTTCCGATGAATGTTTTATAATAGATACATTGAAAGCTATTAAACCTTACCTTTTATAAGGTTTATTTTAATTTTTAACAAAAAATTGACAACTTATTCAATCAGTTGATGGTTGCGGTGTTCAAGACCCGCCAGCGGCCGGATGTAAAGACGACGCACATTGAGTGTCTTTCCTCGTGTGTCATCGCTATACCCTCTTAAAACAAGAGGTTGAAGTGATTAACGTTATCACTAGAATAGAGACAATAGGTCTTGTCTATGACCGTAAAATTATGAGGTAAGACAGATGCAAACTGAAACTGTCGGCTCTTTCTCTTTAGACGACAACGTATGGCAAGGTGTTAGCCTGACTGATTCTGCAGCGAAACAGATTAATACTCTGGTGGCACAGGATCCCGAAGTTAAAGGTCTTCAGCTCTCCGTGAAACAGTCGGGGTGTGCCGGCTTTGGCTACGTTCTGGATTTAACCAAACAACCGGCCAGCGATGACCTGGTGTTTGAACATGACGGCGCTTTGCTGTTTGTTCCGCTGAAGGCCATGCCTTTCATCGACGGAACCGAGGTGGATTTTGTCCGCGAAGGACTCAATCAGATATTTAAATTCAATAATCCTAAAGCTCAGCATGCCTGCGGGTGTGGTGAAAGTTTCGGCGTTTAAAACTTTCAGTTTCTAAGATTATTGTAAACAAAGCGATGTAACCAACATGTCACGAAGCAACGTAGAAATTCCAGATGATGTGCAGTCTTGGGTCGGCGAGGGGACGAATTACAAGGAAGGGTTCTTTACCCAGCTGGCAACCGATGAATTAGCATCAGGCATCAACGAAGATGTAGTGCGTGCGATTTCCGCAAAGCGCAACGAGCCTGAGTGGATGCTGGAGTTCCGTCTGCAGGCTTATCATGCCTGGTTGAAAATGGAAGAGCCACACTGGCTGAAGGCGTACTATACGCCTCTGGATTACCAGGATTACAGCTACTATTCCGCGCCATCCTGTGGCAGCTGCGATGATAGCTGTGGCTCACAACCGGGGGCGACGCAGCAATCTGGCGGCGAATCCCTGGGGGTTCCTGCGGGCGAAGCAAACAATTATCTGACCAGCGAAGTTGAAAAGGCTTTCGAACAGCTGGGCGTTCCGGTTCGTGAAGGTAAAGAAGTCGCTGTCGATGCGATTTTTGACTCCGTTTCTGTCTCCACAACGTATCGCGAAAAGCTGGCTGAATCGGGCGTCATTTTCTGCTCATTCGGTGAAGCTATTCATGAATATCCTGATCTGGTGCGTAAATACCTCGGTACCGTTGTTCCCGCTCAGGATAACTTTTTTGCGGCACTGAATGCGGCTGTAGCTTCTGATGGTACGTTTGTTTATGTGCCAAAAGGTGTGCGCTGCCCGATGGAGTTGTCGACCTACTTCCGCATAAATGCCGCGAAAACCGGTCAGTTTGAACGTACGATCCTGATTGCTGATGAAGGCAGTTATGTCAGTTACATCGAAGGCTGTTCCGCACCGGTGCGTGACACCTATCAGCTCCATGCTGCGGTGGTTGAAGTGATCCTGCACAAAGACGCGGAAGTGAAATATTCCACAGTGCAGAACTGGTTCTCCGGTAGCAAAGACAGCAGCGGCGGTATTTTAAACTTCGTGACTAAACGTGCATTGTGCGAAGGCGCAGGCTCGAAGATGTCCTGGACCCAGTCTGAAACCGGCTCAGCCATCACCTGGAAATACCCGAGCGTTATTCTCAAAGGGGATAACTCAATTGGTGAATTCTTCTCGGTTGCGCTGACCAGCGGTAAACAGCAGGCGGATACCGGTACCAAAATGATCCACATTGGTAAAAACACCAAGTCGACCATTATCTCCAAAGGTATTTCCGCCGGTCACAGCCAGAACAGCTACCGCGGTCTGGTGAAGATCCTGCCAAGTGCAGAAAACGCCCGCAACTTTACGCAGTGCGATTCCATGCTGATTGGTGCCGACAGTGCCGCGCATACGTTCCCGTATGTTGAAGTGCGCAATAATACGGCTCAGCTGGAACATGAAGCCACGACGTCAAAAATCGGCGATGACCAGCTGTTCTACTGTCTGCAACGTGGTATCAGCGAAGATGATGCTATTTCCATGATTGTAAATGGTTTCTGTAAAGATGTCTTTTCTGAGCTGCCGCTAGAGTTTGCTGTCGAAGCACAGAAACTGCTGGCGATCAGCCTTGAACACAGCGTCGGTTAATTCGCCGTACGCTCTCCTGACGTCGCAGCAGGGTGTGAGATGCACGACGCACAGGTTTGAGTTCATTAAAGTCACAGCATAAACAGAATTAAGGCGCGCAGGCGCAAACTCAAGGATACGTATGTTAAGCATTAAGAATTTGAAGGTCCGTGTCGAAGAAAAGGAAATTCTGAAAGGACTTGATCTGGAGATTAAACCGGGTGAAGTACACGCCATTATGGGGCCGAACGGCTCAGGCAAAAGTACGCTCTCCGCGACACTGGCTGGCCGTGAAGATTACGAAGTGACTGACGGTTCCGTGATCTTCAACGGTAAAGATTTGCTGGAACTCGCCCCGGAAGACCGCGCGGGTGAAGGTGTGTTTATGGCTTTCCAGTATCCGGTAGAAATCCCGGGCGTAACCAACCATTTCTTCCTGCAAACTGCAGTGAACGCGGTGCGTAAATATCGCGGCCAGGAACCGATGGATCGCTTTGACTTCGCAGATTTCATCGAAGAAAAAATTGCGATGCTGAAGATGCCTGCCGATTTGCTGACCCGTTCAGTGAATGTAGGTTTCTCCGGTGGTGAGAAAAAGCGTAACGATATTCTGCAAATGGCGGCGCTTGAGCCAAACCTGTGCATCCTTGATGAAACTGACTCCGGTCTGGACATTGATGCGCTGAAGATTGTTTCTGATGGTGTTAACACACTGCGTGACGGCAAGCGTTCATTCGTTATTGTCACCCACTACCAGCGTATCCTCGACTACATCAAGCCTGACTACGTGCACGTTTTGTATCAGGGCCGCATTGTTAAATCCGGCGATTTCACCTTGGTTAAACAGTTAGAGGAGCAAGGTTATGGCTGGCTTACCGACGAAGAGTAATGTCCCTGCGGCGGGCAGTTCGCACGCCATGCAGCAACTTTACCGCCTTTTTGAAAGCCGCGGGGGGGAGCAGTCGCCCCACGCGCATGCCCATTGGCAACAGGTGTTGCGCCTTGGTTTTCCGCACGCAAAACTGGAAGACTGGAAATACACGCCGGTTTCCTCACTGCTGGGTAATCAATTCTTCGCTCCTCAGCAGCAGGCGCTGACGGTTGAGAAAATCAAATCTCTGGCGTTGCCGCTGGATTGTTACCGCCTGGTTTTCGTGGATGGTCGTTTCGATGCGAGCCTCAGCGACAGTGATACCGGTGCGTTTGAAATTGAAAAACTGAACGCGTCCGGGCAACAAACATTACCGGATCCGATTCAGTCAGAGGTGTTTTTACATCTGACAGAAAGTCTGGCGCAGGATTCTTTCTCCGTGCGTTTGCCTGTGGGCAAGCAGGCTGATAAGCCGTTGTATCTGCTGCATCTGAGCAGTGGTCGTGAGCAGTCACGCGAAATGAATACCGTTCATCATCGTTATCATCTGGCGATTGAAAATGGCGCGAATGCTGAAGTGATTGAACATTACCTGAGTCTGAATGAGCAGGGGCATTTCACCGGTGCACGTATGACGGTAAATGTGGGCGATAATGCAGATTTCACGCATTACAAACTCGCATTTGAAAGCCAGGCCAGTTTTCACTTTTCGCATAATGATCTGGTCATCGGGCGCGATGCCCGTGTTTCCAGCCACAGCTTCCTGCTGGGCGCGGGTCTGACCCGTAATAATACCAGTGCGCAGCTGAACGGCGAAAACAGCAATCTGGATATCAACAGTCTGGTTCTGCCGGTTGATTCTGAAATTGCCGATACACGCACATATCTCGAACACAACAAAGGTTATTGCAACAGCAACCAGTTGCATAAAGTGATTGTCAACGATCGTGCTAAAGCGATTTTTAACGGCATGATCAAAGTGGCTCAGCACGCACTGAAAACGGACGGAAAAATGACCAACAACAACTTGTTGCTGGGCAAACACACTGAAGTTGATACCAAACCTCAGCTGGAAATTTATGCCGATGACGTGAAGTGCAGCCACGGTGCGACAGTGGGTCGTATTGATGACGAACAGCTTTTCTATCTGCGTACCCGTGGGATTAGCGGGCAGGATGCTCAGCAAATGATCATCTTTGCTTTTGCCGCTGAACTGACGGAAGCCATTGAGAATGAAACCCTGCGTGAAGTCGTCATTGCCCGTATTGCAGGCAGACTAAATCGAGGTAAGTAATGAGTTTTCCACTGGAAAAAGTACGTAGCGATTTCCCTGTGCTGAGCCGTGAAGTTAACGGCCAGCCGCTGGCCTATCTCGACAGCGCGGCCAGCGCACAGAAACCGCATCAGGTCATTCAACGTGAAATGGCTTTCTTCGAGCAAGGTTATGCTGCGGTTCACCGTGGCATTCATACCATGAGCGCGGAAGCGACGGAGCAGATGGAAAACGTCCGCACTCAGGCCGCCCGTTTCATGAATGCCGCATCAGCGGAAGAAATTGTCTTCGTCAAAGGTTCCACGGAAGCCATTAACCTGGTCGCCAATACCTGGGGGCGTGAGTTTTTACACGCCGGCGACCACATCATTCTGACTGAAATGGAACACCACGCGAACATCGTGCCATGGCAGATGCTGGCGAAAGAACGTGAGCTTCATATTGATGTCTGGCACCTGACACCGGAAGGTGAGCTGGATTTATCACAGCTTGAATCACTGATCACGCCACGCACAAAACTGCTGACGTTAGCGCATGTTTCCAATGTATTAGGCACGGTTAACCCGATCGAAAAAATCATTCCGCAGGCTAAAGCTGCCGGCCTGACCGTTCTGGTCGATGGTGCGCAGGCGGTCATGCATCAGGCGGTTGATGTGCAGGCGCTGGGCTGTGATTTCTATGTCTGGTCAGGGCATAAACTCTACGGCCCGACCGGTATTGGTATCCTGTACGGGCGCAAAGCCCTGCTGGATCAGATGCCGCCGTGGGAAGGTGGCGGCTCGATGATCAAGCATGTCAGCCTGACAGAAGGCACCACATTCACGGCAGCTCCATGGCGCTTTGAAGCCGGCACACCCAATACCGGCGGTATTATGGGACTGGGTGCGGCAATGGAATATGTCACTGCTCTGGGGCTGGAAAATATCCATGCTTATGAACAGGACCTGATGAGCTATGCGCTCAATGCGATGGCACAGGTGCCAGATATTCAGATTTACGGCCCGGCTACCCGTGCAGGCGTTATCGCGTTTAATCTGGGTAAACACCATGCGTACGATGTCGGCAGCTTCCTTGATCAATACGGTATTGCCATCCGCACCGGTCACCATTGTGCGATGCCATTAATGTCCTTCTACGGTGTTCCGGCTATGTGCCGTGCGTCACTCGCGATGTACAATACCCGTGAAGAAGTCGACCGTTTGGTCGCGGGGCTGCAACGTATTCACCGGTTGTTGGGTTAATCCTGACAGCCCAGATCAGGATGTCTTTATGGCTTTGCCAGATAAAAACAAGTTAGTCAGAAATTTTTCCCGATGCCCGAATTGGGAAGAAAAGTATCTGTACGTGATTGAGCTGGGTGGCCAGTTACCCGCCTTAGCGGAAGAACACCGTCAGGACCAAAACCTGATTTCCGGTTGTCAGAGCCAGGTATGGATTGTCATGCGTACCGATGAGAAGGGGGCACTGACTTTCGAAGGTGACAGTGATGCAGCCATTGTTAAAGGCCTGGTCGCGATTGTCTTTAGCCTGTATCAGGGCCTGACGCCTCGCGATGTGGTGGAACTGGATGTACGTCCTTTTTTCACTGAGCTTGAACTGAGTCAGCATCTGACGCCTTCACGCTCACAAGGGCTGGAAGCGATGATTCGCTCTATCCGCGCTAAAGCAGCAGAGCTCTCTTAATACTGGTGCTGCTGCATTGTCTTGCTCATTAGGAATTGTCTGCTAATGAGCAAGGCAGAACGCTTATTTCCCCCCGTTTATTTCCTTTTACTCCTGATTTTTCAATTCACTATCCTTCTGGGTTTTATCCTGACTTCTGTAAGGTAACTTTCTGATTTACAGTGGTTTGATTGCCATGAAATTCTGCGCTGCTACTATTACCTGACAAGATCATTGCCTTGCCTCAGATTCGCTGAGTGCAGGCCGAAAAAGGACTGAGTATGAGACGCGCATTACCCCTTCTGGCAATGTTAGTTGGCACACTGGTAGCAACGCATTCCATGACCGCAAGTGCGGCAGAATATCCACTGCCGCCGGATAATAGCCGCCTGATTGGTGAAAATACGACATATGTGGTGCCCAACGACGGTAAACCGCTGGAAGATGTGGCGGCCAAATACCAAATTGGGCTGATCGCGATGCTGGAAGCGAATCCGGGAACAGACCCTTATTTGCCCAAAGCGGGCACCGTGCTGACTATCCCATCGCAAATGCTGTTACCGGATACCAAACGTGAAGGGATTGTCGTCAACCTGGCGGAGCTGCGCCTTTACTACTATCCGAAGGGCGAGAATAAAGTCATTGTTTATCCGATCGGTATCGGCCAGTTAGGGCGTAACACACCGGAGATGGTGACCTCTGTCAGCCAGAAGATCCCGAATCCTACCTGGACGCCCACCGCCAATATTCGTAAAGCCTATCTGAAAGAGGGGATTACATTACCGGGGATGGTGCCGGCCGGGCCGGATAATCCGATGGGCTTGTTTGCAATGCGTCTGTCGGCAGGCTCAGGACAGTATCTGATCCACGGGACCAATGCGAATTTCGGCATTGGTATGCGTGTGAGTTCCGGTTGTATCCGTCTGCGTCCAGACGATATCGAAGCGCTGTTTAACTCGGTGCCAAAAGGGACGCGTGTACAAATTGTGAATCAGCCTATCAAGTTTGATGTCGAACCGGATGGTAAACGTTATATCGAGGTACATCAGCCGTTGTCTCACACAGAGAAAGATGATCCGCAAACCAAACCGATCCCACTGACCGCTGCAATGAAGAAATTCATTAAACACGATGACACCAACGCCGCGATGGTAAAAGAAGCGATTACACGGCGTTCTGGTATGCCGGTTGTGGTCAGTGTCGGCGCTAAAGCAGGAAACACACCACCTGCTGTCAACCCGCCACAAATGGCGAATTCGGGGGAACCGGCGGTTAATACAGCCAGCACCCAGTAAACGTTCGCAGAACCACAGCAGAAACGATTTAAACTCCAGGGGCCTGTAGGGTCCCTTTTTTGTGTCTGACATTCACCTGAGCGATAGAGCGCG
The DNA here is from genome assembly GCF_019049695.1 of Rahnella perminowiae. NCBI lineage: Bacteria > Pseudomonadati > Pseudomonadota > Gammaproteobacteria > Enterobacterales > Yersiniaceae > Rahnella > Rahnella perminowiae. The sequence goes on along the minus strand of NZ_JAFMOT010000188.1, from coordinate 264,426 downwards.
TTTTAAAGGGGAGGTTTGATGATGATTTAAAGTCGTCAGGGGAGGAGAAAAGCACAAATAGCAGATAAAAAAAATGGCGCACTGAGTGCGCCATTGAACTAGAGAAGTAAATATTACTTCTTGTAAGCGTGAGCTTGGTTGTCCAGACGTTGGTTAGCGCGAGCTGCATCGTCTTTAGCTGCTTGAACGTCAGAACGGATTGCGTTCACGTCGTTGCTCAGTTGGTCAACTTTAGAGTTCAGAGTAGAAACGTCTGAAGACAGTTGGTCGATTTTAGCATTGCTTGAACAACCAGCCAGCATAGTTGAAGCCAGGATTACAGCGCCCAGTACCAGTTTAGTGCGATTCATTATAAAACCCTCTAGATTAAGTTAATCTCCATGTAGCGTTACAAGTATTACACAAACTATTTTCTAATGAGAATAATTTTTTGCCGGTTAACGCTATATTTTGATCGTTCGCTCAAAGAAACATCTTTTTTTACGAAAAAGTTAAAAATTGCAGCGAAAACAGCCGTATTCCATGGGACTTATCCCAATTTTGCTGCTACTGCATTTAGCACTTTTTATGAAAGAAGATACTTTTTGAATAAATAAACGCCACATTTCGTGGCGTTTATTAATGCTCGTGGTCACGTTTTTAATTAAACAACATGCACCGATGAAGTATTGGTTGTGCCGCTCTGAACCAGGGCGCCAGAAACCATCACTACGATATCACCTTTCTGTGCCAGACCGCTTTCGATAGCCGCTTCTTTACCGATACGGTAGAAGTCGTCAGTGGAAGCAATCTCTTTGACCAGCTGAGTCACAACGCCTTTGGTCAGGATAAGCTGACGTGCAGTGATTTCGTTAGTGGTCAGGGCAAGGATAGTCGCATGCGGGAAGTATTTACGCACGGCTTTTGCTGATTTACCGCCGCTGGTGGCAACGACGATCAATGGCGCGTCCAGTTTCTCAGCAGTTTCAACAGCACCACGGCATACAGCTTCTGTGATACGCAGCTTACGGTTGTCATTCTGGCCATCAATGCGACTCTGCATCACGCGGTCAGTACGGTCACAGATGGTTGCCATGATAGTGACAGCTTCCAGCGGGTATTTACCTTTCGCACTTTCGCCAGACAGCATCACTGCGTCGGTGCCGTCAATGATGGCGTTCGCTACGTCGCCAGCTTCTGCACGGGTAGGGCGTGGGTTTTTGATCATGGAATCGAGCATTTGCGTTGCGGTGATAACCACTTTGCGTGCACGGTTACATTTCTCAATCATCATCTTCTGCGCGAAGATCACTTCTTCAACCGGGATTTCAACGCCCAGGTCACCACGTGCAACCATGATGCCGTCTGAGGCTTCGAGAATTTCGTCGAAGTTGTTCAGACCTTCCTGGTTTTCGATTTTGGAGATGATCTGGATGTGTTCGCCACCGTGTGCTTTCAGGTGCTCACGAATCTCCAGAACGTCAGAACGTTTACGGATGAAAGAAGCCGCGACAAAGTCAACGCCTTGCTCACAGCCGAAGATCAGATCACGTTTATCTTTTTCAGCCAGCGCTGGCAGTGCGATAGAAACACCTGGCAGGTTGACACCTTTGTTCTCACCCAGATCGCCGTTGTTCAGTACCTTACAGGTCACTTCGGTTTCGGTGACATTTGTCACTTCCATACCAATCAGGCCGTCATCGACCAGAATGGTGTTACCGATTTTCAGGTCAGCAGCAAAGCCCTGATAAGTAACCGCTACGCGTTCGGTGTTACCGATAACGCTTTGATCGGTGGTGAAAGTATAAGTCTGACCCGCAACCAGGGAAGCATCTTTGCCGCCTTCCAGTTTCATGGTGCGGATTTCCGGACCTTTAGTGTCCAGCAAAATGGCCGCTTTGTGACCGGTCTTCACCATCACGTTGCGGATATTTTGAATGCGCTGGCCGTGCTCTTCATAATCACCGTGAGAGAAGTTCAGACGCATTACGTTCATGCCTGCATCAAGCAGTTTGGTCAGCATTTCTTCGGATTCGGTTTTCGGACCGATGGTACAAACAATTTTGGTCTTTTTCATGACGATTTTATCTACAAGTTGTGATGGATTGGAAAAGCGTTTGCCTGACAGCGGTGCTGCCCGCGCGGAATTGAGGTCTTGCCTGGTTGAATCAAATCATTACTAAGCGTAGAAGACTGTGAAAGGAATGGTGTAGTAAGTTCAGCCAAAGCATAGCGATTTGTGCGATTTATCATCGCTACCGGAGTGATCACGCTTTTGTAATTGCGATATCGACAGATCAAGGGGCTGAAACCATTCAATCGAAGAGACGATGCGTATTATAGAGGGGAACCGGGTGGGAAACCAAATAAAAAACGTGATGCGGCGCAAGCTTAGGGCAGATTTCGGAACGTTGTTTTGAAATTATCCAATGCGGGCAGGGTGGAAAGCGGAAGAGATAACGGTTTGTTCACGCTATTGCAAAAAAAGGAACAGACAGGAAATAATCTCAAATAATACAAACGGATGACTTAACATAAATTCACGCACGAATCTAAAGTGTCGTCAGAAGTGATTTCAGATTGTTCAGGGAGTTTACGGCAGAAGGGAAGGTTCAGAAGATTGCTTTGGTGCGTCCGAGTGGACTCGAACCACCGACCCCCACCATGTCAAGGTGGTGCTCTAACCAACTGAGCTACGGACGCACAATATGCAATGGTCTTGCTAAGAAAGATGGTGCGTCCGAGTGGACTCGAACCACCGACCCCCACCATGTCAAGGTGGTGCTCTAACCAACTGAGCTACGGACGCATCGTTTTTCTTTTTCGTCAGCCAGTGTTGGCGACGGGGACGAATATTAACGACCTCTCTGAGTACTGGCAAGGGAAAAAAGACATTTTCCTGTCATAATGTGTGTGACTGCCGACCTTATGTGCATTGCGTTGTTTTTTTAGACATAACAGCCAGCACAAAGGCTGAAAAATCCGTGCGCCGGTACACATATGCACAGCGCACGGAAAAGCCGCGGGATTAACGGCCCGCTTTTTGCAAAATAGTATAAGAGGGTTGTTTTTGTAACCAGCGCATCCGCAATGTCATCATCAGCGCGGCAAAAGTCAGCCCCAAAATAAACCCGCACCAGAAACCGCTTGGCCCCATTCGCGGAACCAGAATATCCGTCAGTCCGAGGGTGTACCCTACCGGCAGACCCAGCACCCAGTAAGCGACGAACGTAATGTAGAAGATCGAACGTGTATCTTTATAGCCCCGCAAAATGCCACTGCCGATAACCTGAATCGCATCTGAAATCTGAAACAACGCAGCAAAGATCAGCAGATGGGAAGCCAGCGTGACGACTTCCGGGCTGTCATTATAAAGTGAGGCGATATGCTCGCGAAAAATGATGGCCGTCACGCTTGTGCAGCAGGCCATCATTATCCCCGTTCCGATACTGGTATAGGCTGCAACCTTTGCGCCTTCAACCGAAGATTCACCTAAACGCGACCCTACGCGAATAGTGGCTGCAACACCTAAAGACAGCGGTATAACGAACATAAGCGAACCGACGTTCAGCGCAATCTGGTGACTGGCCACGGCAACAATCCCCAACGGGGAGACCAGCAGGGCAACGATCGCAAACAGTGTCACTTCGAAAAATAATGCCAGTGCGATAGGCATACCCAGCTGGATAAGGCGACGCAGTGTCGGCCAGTCGGGTTTCGCAAACCGTGAATGTGGCTGAGTATCACGCAGTGCACGATTGCGGCGGACATAAATCCGCATCATGAAGAACATGACCCAATACACTGTGCCCGTCGCGACACCACAACCGACACCCCCGAGTGCGGGGGCGCCGAACTTCCCGTATATAAAAATGTAATTAACGGGAATATTGACCAGCAGGCCGATAAAGCCGAATACCATGCCTGGTTTGGTTTTTGACAAACCTTCACACTGGTCACGCAGCACCTGGAAAAATAAATAGCCCGGCGCGCCCCACATAATGGCATGCAGGTAGCCGACGGCTTTTGCTTTCAGCTCAGGATCAATGTTATGCATCAGGCTAAGAATATGGTCGCATTGATACAGCACCGCGATGATCAGCACCGAAACACCCGAAGCCAGCCAGAACCCTTGCTGAACCTGATGACCAATTTTATCGCGACGCCCGGCACCATTTAAATGCGCGACAGTGGGGGTCAGTGACAACAGTAAACCGTGTCCGAATAAAATCGCCGGCAACCAGATTGAGGTGCCGACAGCCACGGCAGCCATGTCCGTGGCACTGACCGAACCCGCCATTATTGTGTCCACTACGCCCATGGATGTCTGCGCAATTTGCGCAAGGATGACCGGGATGGCAAGCGCTAACAGAACCCGCGCTTCTGCAAGGTACTTCTGCACAGATACACCTTTTTATTTGATTATATTGAATAAAAAATGCCATGACAGATGGCATGGAACAGAGGGAAATAGTCCGAAGATTGTACATTGTCGGTATTTTTAAGCAAACAAAGCTGTTAATGGTCAGTTAAATAATGAAATTGAAGCAGACGGTGCTATTTCTTATCGCAGAGAATTGGCTTTCAATTAATTCTGCGGCAAACTGACCGGAGTGACGTTTTAATACAGCAGTTTTAAACATTGAGGAAAAGGCTATGTTTACCGGAATTGTACAGGGAACCGGCACGGTCGTATCGATCGACGAGAAACCTAACTTCCGTACCCATGTGGTTCGTTTACCTGAAAATATGCTGGATAACCTGCAGCTTGGCGCATCGGTGGCACACAATGGTTGCTGCCTGACCGTCACTGAGGTTAACGGTGATCTGGTCAGTTTTGATCTGATGAAAGAAACCTTGCGTCTGACGAATCTCGGTGAACTGAAAGAGGGTGATCCGGTTAATCTGGAACGTGCAGCGCGATTTAATGATGAAATTGGCGGGCATTTAATGTCTGGTCATATTATTTGCACGGCAGAAGTGGCAAAAATCCTGACCTCAGAAAATAACCGTCAGATCTGGTTTCGTATGCCGCATGAAGATTTGATGAAATATGTATTACATAAAGGTTATATCGGTATTGACGGTATTAGTCTCACTATCGGTGAAGTGACCCGCACCCGTTTTTGTGTGCATTTAATTCCGGAAACATTGCAACGCACGACGTTGGGCACAAAACGTCTGGGTGACAAAATTAATATCGAAATCGACCCGCAAACCCAGGCGATTGTCGATACGGTAGAACGTGTATTAGCCAGCCGTGAAGCGGCTATCGCCACGGCGCAGGCGATGATCGATAAAGCGCAATAGCATCTCAGGCTTTTTATTCGAATAAAAAATGGCGTGCATAAAAAACCGGACGATAAATGTCCGGTTTTTTTTATTGGCAAACCGAAGATCATCAGCGTGGTACGCGGATGCCCCCATCAACGCCTTCCGGGCTGAAGACAACCTGCCACAACTGAATATCCCTGGCGCGGAAAGCCCCGGCGCAGGCATTCAGGTAGTAGGTAAACATACGGTGGAAACGTTCACCGTATTTTTCCGCCAGTTCCGGCCAGTGTTTCTGAAAGCGTTCATTCCATGCCATCAGTGTGCGATCATAATCAGCGCCAATATTGTGCCAGTCTTCCATCACAAACAGTGACTCGCTGTTATGTGCAATTTGCTGAACAGAGGGCAGACAGCCGTTGGGAAAGATGTATTTATCAATCCACGGGTCGACATTAAGGTCTGTTTTGTTAGAACCAATGGTGTGCAGCAGGAAAATACCGTCAGGTTTAATATTGCGTTTGGCGACATTAAAATAGGTCTGATAATTTTTCGGACCCACATGTTCAAACATCCCGACAGAAACAATACGGTCAAACTGATCATTCAGGTCACGGTAATCCTGCAGCAGGATAGTGACATCCAGCCCTTCACAGCGTTTTTGAGCCAGTTTTTGTTGTTCAGCAGAAATCGTGACACCTACAACGCTTACGCCATAATTTTTGGCGGCGTACTCAGATAACCCACCCCAACCGCAACCGATATCCAGCAGGCGCTGTCCCGGTTTTAATTGCAGCTTGTCGCAGATCATTTTGAGTTTTGCTTCCTGCGCTTCTTCAAGCGTAGTGGCTTCTTTCCAGTAGCCGCAGGAATATTGCATGTAGGGGTCGAGCATCAGCGTAAATAAATCGTTGCCCAGATCATAATGCTCTTTGCCGACAATCCACGCCCGTTTGCGCGATTGCAAATTAGTCAGGCGTGCTGCGGCGACACGTAAAGTATCTTTGAAATGGTGGGGCAGTTTATTTTCCAAACCGGCACGGATAACACGCTGGAAAAAGATATCCAGACGGTCGCATTCCCACCAACCGTCCATGTAACTTTCACCGAGGCCCAGAGAACCTTCCTGTAAAACACGCTTAAAGAAGTCAGTGTTTTTTACTTTAAGGTCGAAAGGACGATTACCGTTTACCTGAATATCTGCCATCGCCAGCATCTCACTGGCGATCCGATACCATTGATTGTCCTGAATGCTTTGGTCTTCTATACACGATGAACTCATAGCTTCTCCATCACTTTCTCTTCTGACTTATTAACCTGCCGGGAAAAGCAAAGGCTATTTTTGCAGGTCTTTATGAGAACAGACGACTAGCGTCTCGCCCGATATTCGACACCAACAGAGGAAATTAAGAAGAACGCCTGCGCGCCGGAAGACGGGCAGGAAAATCATCCGTGAAAAGTATTCAAAAAATAAGTGTGACACCGTCCGCGCGTCTGGCTTAAGTATGTAATAAAAGTTTTGTAAAAATGCTATTTTATTTAGTTTTGTTGAGTATAGGCTCGCTGGCAGGCATTCTCAATAGTAAATCGTAATCAATGAAAATGCCCGCTAAGTGACTGTTACATTAGGGTATTATCACTGTTGATTTGCATGCAGAGTCTGAGTTTCCTGCTCCGGTGGCTGCTCATCGTCTCGCACATTTTTATGCTGTAAAGAGAGCCAGCGGCCCAAAACTACCAACAATAGTGTAGACAGCATGATCGTGACTGTCGCCATGAGCGGGTGCACAATAAATGCGGAAACCAGCATGCTGGCAAGAAAGCAAAGCCCAAGCTGCAAGGTATTCTGCAACGCTGCCGCCTTACCTGTATTAGCAGGAAATGGCATTAATGCATTTGCGACAACAATTGGATAGGTTGCACCATTCACCAAAGCCATCAGACAGAAAGGGATCAGCAAACTTGTCAGCCCGGCATTTGTGAACATAGCCACACAGAACAAGGCCACCATACTGATGCCGTAACCAGTCAGTAACCATGGCAGAATTTTATTGCCGTCCAGCCTGTTGATCAGAACACGGCAACCAAAACCACCGAGCAGGAAAGCGATAGTCTGCGGAACATAGCTCAGCCCGATGGCACCGGGTGAATAGCCCATATCGCTCAGGATAAACGGTGAGCCCGTCAGCCACGCAAAGAAACCCGCTGAACAGGCGGCATAAATCATGACATTCCCGCTGTAAACAGGCGATTTCAATAAAGTCGTAAAGCCGGTTTTATCTGCCTTTGCGTCTTTTGCCGGTTTGTTTTCACGCAGAGTCAGCGTCGTCAGCACTAAAGCGATGGCAACGACGGTCAGCAGGGCAAAAATAGCTTCCCAGTCAAAATGATTGAGCACCCAGGCACCCAGCAACGGTGCAAGAGCCGGAGAAAGCGCCACTAACGGCATAATGCTGGCAAAAGTTTTTTTTGCCACATCGGCAGAAAAACGGTCAACAACGATAGCCTGCCAGGTGACTGCGGCAGCACACACGCCTATGGCCTGTAAGAAACGCAGAGCCAGAAGAGCGCGTACATTCTCAACCCAGATAACACCCAGACAGCCGAACGCAAAAAGTATCAGACCAAGAAGCAATACCGGTTTACGGCCGATTCTGTCCGACAGTGGCCCCCACAGCAACTGACCAACAGCAAATCCACCGAGAAAAATGCTCAGACTTGCGCTGATCATCCCGGGGCTGGTCATCAGACTGGTTTGCATGGCACTGAACGCAGGCAGATACATATCGGTGGCTAAAAAGCCCAGCATGCTCAGACCCGCAAGATAGAGCATAAATCCAAAGGAGGGTTTCATTATTGTCTCGTTAATTTATTTATTGCAGATGATGTGACGCAGATTTCATACCGGGGGCGGAGTTTAACGCTTTGATAACAGGCTTGTGAAACGTTAATATTTGCACTCTGCTATCAAAAAAATTGAAGGCTGGATTATGTGGTCAGAATACGCTCTCGAAGTGGTTGATGCTGTCGCAAGAACCGGCAGTTTTAGTGCAGCTGCGCAGGACTTACACCGTGTGCCTTCTGCCATCAGTTACACCGTCCGCCAGCTTGAACAATGGCTGGCCGTGCCGTTGTTTGAGCGTCGACATCGTGACGTAGTGCTGACGCCAGCGGGAAAGGTTTTTGTCGATGAAGCACGGGTTATGACAAAAAAAATGATAGCCACCCGCCGGCAGTGTCAGCAGGTGGCGAACGGCTGGCGCGGCGAATTACGTGTGGCGGTCGACCGGATTGTCAAACCCGCACGGACACGGCGTCTGGTGCTCGATTTTTATCGCCATTTTGCGGATACCGAACTCATTATTCACTCGGAAGTGTTTAACGGTGTCTGGGATGCGTTGGTCGACGGGCGTGCAGACGTGGCGATCGGCGCTACGCGCGCGATACCGGTTGGCGGGCGCTTCAGTTTTCGTGATATGGGATTTATGGACTGGCATTGTGTCGTCAGCCCGCAACATCCGCTGGCGCAGCTATCCGGTGCGCTGAACGATGATCAACTGCGACCTTATCCGGCATTGTGCCTGGAAGATACTTCCCGGACATTGCCGAAGCGTGATACCTGGACGCTCGATAACCAGCGGCGTCTGGTCGTGCCGGACTGGACCTGTGCGCTGGAATGCCTGACTGAAGGATTGTGCGTGGGTATGATGCCGGTTCACCAGGTCATGCCGTGGATTGAACAGGGAAAATTACAGGTGCTGGCACTGGAGAATATATTCCCTGACAGCCCGTGCTGCCTGACGTGGGATCAAAGCAATCCTTCACCTTCACTGAGCTGGCTGTTGGAATACATGGGCGATACAGACACCATGAATCAGGAATGGCTGCGCGATTAGAAAAAACGCCTGCACAGGCAGGCGTTTGTGATTTGTTAACGACGGTAATCACGGTACGGGCCGTCGGCGACTGAACGGCGCTCGACCAGTTTCGGATGCACTTCGATGGTCTGGGACTCTTCACGCTTACTGACAATTCTGTCCAGTAACATCGTAAAGGCCATTTCACCCAGACGTTCTTTCGGCTGATGCACGGTTGTCAGCGCCGGGGAGAAGTAACGGGCGTTACGCACATTGTCGTACCCGATCACGGAAATATCCTGAGGAACGCGAAGGCCGAGTTCGTCTGCGGCACAAATTGCACCCATTGCCATCACATCGCCGCCGCAAAACACGGCAGTCGGACGATGCTTTTGCATCAGAATCTTATGCATTGCCTGGTAGCCAGACTCTGGTTCGAAATCACCCTGAACTACCCATTCGTCACGAAGAGGAATATTGGCTTCAGTCAGTGCTTTCACAAAACCCTGGAAGCGGCCGCCGCCGGTATTACGCGCCAGTTGCCCGGGGATCACGCCAATATCACGATGACCGCGTTCAATCAGATAACGACCGGCCATGTAACCACCTTCGAAAGCGTTATCGATAATGCTGTCGGTAAAGTTCTTGCGTGCTTCACCCCAGTCCATGACCACCATGGGAATCGAGCGGTACTCTTCGAGCATATTGAGCAATTCATCAGGGTATTCCGCGCACATCACCAGCAAGCCGTCGACGCGTTTTTGCGCCAGCATTTGCAGGTAGGCCTGTTGTTTCTCCAGGTTATTATGCGAGTTACACAAAATCAGCGTATAGCCTTTGGAGAAGCAGCTGTTTTCCACGGCTTCAATCACTTCGGCAAAATAGGGCGCTTCGCTTGAGGTGGCCAGCAGGCCGATGGTTTTAGTGTTATTGACCTTCAGACTGCGGGCTACAGCACTCGGAGAGTAATGTAACTCTTTGATTGCAAGGAGAACCGCTTCTTTGGTTTCTTCGGCGACGAAACGTGTTTTATTGATGACGTGCGACACGGTTGTAGTGGAAACGCCAGCGCGCTTTGCGACATCTTTAATCGTTGCCATGTAAACAATGACTCCTGAACTCACGTGCTTCAGCACGTTAGCATTATGTTAATCGTTTGCCTGCGAGGATTTAACTGCTGGCTTCTCAAAGGGCAGTGAAATCATTGGGTGGATTCTTCAGAATGAGGCGCGAAATGCTCTCGGGTGAAATCGACCGGCACACAGACGTGTTAACCGACAATTTTCTCTTATAATGCAGGAAAGTGGAAGCAAAATTCTCAGGAACGCATTGTCATTCAACACAAGATTTTAAAGGTTAATTATGAGAAAATGCGTTGGCACACAATGAGTGTGGTATTAAGAAATGCCACAATTTGATCCGAAAGGGGGTTTGATGGACAGCAACCTGAAATTATCGTTGATCACCACGGTATGCGCTTTGCTTATGATTATCGCTTTCAGCTTCACTGCAATAATGAACTGATTCAATAAGTGATCCGCCATAAAAAAGGGCGACGCCTGTCACAGGCGTCGCCCTTTTCAATGTTACGCAGTGACCGTTACCGCCGATGTTCTTCCCTGCAGAAACGCTTCGTTAAATGCTATTCAATGGCTGATTAGCGAACCTTCAGACTTAACGAATTGTTTATTATCGGATCGTTTTAGGGGTCATTACCCGACGTGCGCCTACATAGTGGTCTTGCCAGTAATCATCGCCAAGAGAAGTAATTTTAATGTCTTCGCCCGTTCTTGGAGACTGAATAAACTTGCCGTTGCCAACGTAAACCCCAACATGGTCTGCCGCGCCGCGGTTATTGATTCTGAAGAACACCAGATCACCGCTTTCAAGTTCGCCGCGTTTGACCGGAGCGGCATCGCGCAGGTGATACATTTCATTTGCTGTACGTGGCATTTTTATACGGATCAAATCTTTGTAGGCATAATAAACTAAGCCGCTGCAATCAAAACCGGTATTCGGCGAGGTTCCGCCCCAGCGATACGGTTTTCCTACCTGGTGCATCAGTTTGGTCATGGCCGTTTGCTGAGCATGCTGATAGCGTTTTTTATGTGTTGCACTTAGCGTAATCGGTTTGCTGTCTTCTTCGAATTTCTTACCTTTACGGTGCCGGCCATAGGCTTCTTTTTTACCGGCCTTTTCCGTGCTGTTTTTCGCGAGGGTACGGGTTTTGCTATGTCTCTCTGTTTTGCTCTCGGCCCGCGTGGTCTTGAGTGTCTTTTCTTTTTTACTTTCGGCCCGCGTTTTGGCGCTTCTCTCCGTCGTGGTCTTTCGTTTAACCAGTTCGGTGCTTTTCACTTTCTTCTTCGAATTCTTATCCTGAGTTTTTTGTTCTGTGACGGGCGCGGTTTTCGTTTTTTTACTGTTTTTCGCAGCAACCGTTTTTCGCTTTCGTCGTTCTTCCGGCGCAGCCTGATTAACATGACTTTTACGCTGATCGGCAGAGACACGAGTCTGTGGCGACGCATGTGCCATATTTAAAAACAGCTGGGTAAAGAGCAGCACAAAAAGCGTGAACAGTAAGCGCATAGCTTCGTTACCATGAGTGGTAGGTTAAACATCAGGGATGTCAGAGTATTGCCTAAAAGAACCCGACAAAAAAGCACGAATTGCCTCGATTCTAGATCATATTGTGAGAAAAAGTTAATAGCTTTTTTTATGTCGAAATAACCGCCATTTTTAGTCAAAAAAATGACCGTTTTTCATGATGTTAATATTTGAGTTAATCAGTGGAATTCTGCAAATTAGATCGGATTGATGAACGCCGGAAATGTTATTCCCGATGAATGTTTAAATATGTGAGCCTGAGCGCACCCGCTAAAAATGGTTAAATAAATTGTCAGCACTGAGAAAGACCCCACAAAAAATGGCGTTTTTATCTGATGGCTGCCGTCGTTACAATAGAAGGTATTGTGATTGTACACCGTCTCTTTGTGCTGCGCGTGAAGAGCAATGATCGTGACAGCCTGTACCGGCTTGAGGAAGCAAGAAATGACTACTCCAACTATTGAAAAGATTCAGAAGCAAGTTTCTGAAAACCCGATTCTGCTGTACATGAAAGGTTCGCCAAAACTGCCAAGCTGCGGTTTCTCTGCTCAGGCTGTTCAGGCGCTTTCTGCCTGTGGCGAACGTTTTGCTTACGTGGATATCCTGCAGAACCCGGACATCCGTGCTGAGATGCCAAAGTTTGCTAACTGGCCAACGTTCCCACAATTGTGGGTGGACGGCGAACTGGTTGGCGGCTGCGACATCGTGGTTGAGATGTTCCAGCGCGGCGAGCTGCAGCAGTTGATCAAAGAAACTGCTGAGAAATACAAATCTTCTGAAGAGTAATACTACGGAAGATCACCGGCTTTTCGACCGGAAAATATGAAGAGCGACATGATGTCGCTCTTTTTTGTTTTCAGTCCGCCGGAAAGTCGTCATTACTGATTTTCTTCAGACGCCGTTTCGTCTTCGGCTTGTTCGTCTGAAAGCACCAGAGGCCAGCCGCCAAGGCGTTTCCATCGGTTTACCAGTTCGCAGAACAACTCGGCCGTGCGCTCGGTATCATACAACGCAGAATGTGCCTGGCTGCTGTCAAAATCGATACCCGCACTGATACAGGCTTTTGCCAGCACCGTTTGCCCGAGTACCAGCCCGCTTAGCGCGGCAGTATCAAACGTAGCAAAAGGGTGGAACGGATTACGTTTCAGCCCGGCACGTTCGGCCGCTGCCATGAGGAAACTGTGATCAAAATTCGCGTTGTGCGCCACAATGATCGCACGGTTACAGTTCTGCTCTTTCATTCCTTTGCGGATGACTTTGAAAATCTCATGCAGAGCTTCATATTCACTGACTGCGCCGCGTAACGGATTGGTCGGATCGATACCGTTAAATGCCAGCGCTTCCGGCACCAGTATCGCACCTTCAAAAGGCTCGACGTGGAAATGCACGGTCTCATCGCTTTGCAGCCAGCCGTCCTGATCCATCTTCAGCGTGATCGCTGCAATTTCCAGCAGCGCATCGGTTCTGGCATTAAATCCGGCGGTTTCTACATCGATAACCACGGGATAAAAACCACGAAAACGGCCTCTCAGGGCGTTAATGTCACTATTCTCGGCCATTAGTTTCTTATCTTCATCGAATTCAGCGCGCATTATGACAAATTTTGCCGCCGCTTGCAGGGTTGTGGCAAAAATCAGGCAATAAAAAAGGGCGCGATTGCGCCCCAGTCGGTGGTCGGGGAAATTTAATTACCCAGCCCCTGTCCTGCGTGTCTGGATTCGATCAGTTCGATTTTGTAACCGTCCGGATCTTCAACAAACGCGATAATAGTGGAGCCGCCTTTGACCGGGCCCGCTTCACGGGTCACTTTCCCACCCGCATTACGGATGTCATCACATGTTTGCGCAACGTTATCAACGCCCAATGCGATATGACCGTAAGCGGTGCCGATGTCGTAGCTGTCGACGCCCCAGTTATAGGTCAGTTCGATCACTGCACCTTCACTTTCTTCGGTGTAACCGACGAAAGCCAGAGAATATTTATATTCAGTGTTTTCGCTGGTACGCAGCAAACGCATACCTAAAACATCGGTATAGAAGCTGATAGCACGTTGCAGATCGCCAACGCGAAGCATGGTGTGGAGTAAACGCATAGGTTCCTCTTTATTTGCAGGATGAGAATTAACGGGTCAAGACTAACTGATAGCAGCCACTTTGTCTGTAAAAGGGCAACCGATTGTTGAATGACTGACCCAAAAAAAACAGCAGAAGGAGGGCCACTTCTGCTGCAAGGAGTCAATGACTCTTTTTTAATTATTACAGTGTCGGATAATCGGTGTAACCCTGAGCACCGCCGCCATAAAAGGTTTCCGGTTTGGGTTCGTTAAGCGGCGCGTGAGATTTCAGTCGCTCAACCAGGTCAGGGTTTGCAATATAGCTGCGGCCAAATGCCACGGCATCGATATAACCTTTTTCGATCAGCTCTTCGCCTTTCTCTGCGGTGTAAGCACCAGCACCGACAATCACGCCCTGATAATGCGCACGGATCACTGCACGGAATTCTGTGCTGTAAGGTTTGCCGCCCGCCCAGTCCGGTTCGGAAATATGCAGGTACGCCAGTTTGCGTTTGTTCAGTTCATCGAGCAGATAAATCGCAGCCTGTTCCTGGTCTTCACCATTATCCAGCCCGTTGAAGGGTCCCATAGGTGAAATACGTATGCCCACACGATCAGCGCCGATAGCGTCAATGGCGGCATCCACGACTTCCAGCGTCAGACGGGTACGGTTTTCAATGCTGCCGCCGTATTCATCTTCACGCAGGTTTGATGCCGGAGACATGAACTGGTGCAGCAGATAGCCGTGCGCGGCATGCAGTTCAATGTAATCGAAACCGGCTTCAGCGGAGCAGGCGGCGGCATGACGAAAATCGTTCACGATCCCCGGAATTTCGCTGAGCGCTAAGGCACGCGGTGTCGGACAATCGACACGGATGGCGTGCCCCTGTTCATCACGCAAGCTGGTGCGGGTGTTCGGATTGACGGCGGAAGGCGCAACGGGTGTCTGGTTGTCGGGCTGAACGCTGTTATGTGAAATGCGTCCGGTATGCCACAGCTGAACCGCAATGCGTCCGTCTTTATGATGAACGCCGTCCACGATTTTTTTCCATGCAGCAACTTGTTCCGGCGTGTGCAGGCCCGGTGCACCGGCATACCCTTTCGCCTGGAATGAAACCTGAGTGGCTTCAGTAATGATCAGGCCAGAACTGTGGCGCTGTGCATAATATTCGCCCATGAGCGGTGTCGGGATGTCACCGGGTTCGATGCTGCGCAGACGGGTAAGCGGAGCCATAAAAACACGGTTAGGTAGCGTGTTTTTACCGACAACAATAGGGGTGAAAAGCTTGGTCATTTCAGTAACTCCGAAGTTAATGGACTGATCGGTAAGACGTTCAGGGATTATATTCACGTCAGACGACCTTTTCTTAATGCCACCTTTCTATCGCATCTGACCTGCCTGTGACTACGCGCACGGTGCTTTTTCGCGAAACACAGTCTGATTTCAGCTTTGCATCCATACTTAACGGACAGAAAAAATTGAAAAAGAGCCGGCGGGTGCCGGCTGAGGTGAGGGCAAACATCTGTTTTCTTGGTGAAGGCTTGCGAAACAGTAGGGCCATTTTCCGACAGGTGAAAATGGCGAAAGGAAGGGTAACAGGTCTGTGTTGCAGATATTTGAAGGATGAAACATTGAGGCGCAAATCACCTTGCGGGATAGCAGGAAAGCGTCTTGAATAAATATTCACCGTTATTTGCGGAGGGCATGTGGCTCAGCAACTCGAATTTTTTGACATCCCCAGTCCATGCCGTGGCATTTGTCAGGCGGATGAACGCGGATATTGCCGTGGCTGTCTGCGCAGCCGCGAGGAGCGTTTCGGCTGGATGAAAATGACTGACGCAGAAAAACGCCATGTGCTGCGGTTATGTCAGCAACGCCTGCTGCGCCAGCAACGCACAGGAAAACAACCGGACGAACCCTCACCGGAGCAACCAGAGTTGTTCTGATTTCACCTGTCTTTTACCGTTGTCGTGACGGCGGTCCGCTTCTTTACTATTCTTGCGCATCGCATCAATACAGCGCCACAGGCGTTGTGTATTCTGTGGGTCGAAAATCAAAAACATAAGGGATTTATAATGCAAGCACGTACCCCGATTTCTCCGCAAGGGCCGGTATTCTCCACGCTGATTTGTGGTTACTGGCGACTGATGGAATGGAACATGACGCCGCAGCAGGTTCTGGCGTTCATGGAACAGCACATTGAGATGGGCATTACAACGGCCGATCATGCAGACATTTATGGCGGCTATCAGTGCGAAGCGGCATTCGGTGAGGCATTGCGCCTTAAACCCTCTTTGCGGGAACAAATGCAACTGGTCAGTAAATGCGGTATCGCCACCACGGCAGACCCCGACAACAAAATTGGCCATTACATTACGGATACGCAGTACATCGTGGGGCAGGCGGAGAAATCATTGCGCAATCTGCGTACCGATTATCTGGATTTATTACTGATCCACCGTCCGGATCCGCTGATGGATGCGGATGAAGTCGCCGGAGCGTTTACGCAGTTGCACAAAAGCGGCAAAGTAAAACATTTCGGTGTGTCTAACTTCACCCCGGCGCAGTTCAGCCTGTTGCAGTCGCGTCTGCCCTTTTCGCTGGTGACTAATCAGATAGAAATTTCCCCAATCCATCAGCCGGCCATCCTTGACGGCACGTTGGATCTTTGCCAGCAGCTGCGTATCAGACCGATGGCCTGGTCCTGTCTGGGGGGCGGGCGTTTGTTTAGCGAGACGCAATTCCAGCCGCTGCGTGAGGAACTTCAGGCTGTTGCGAATGAAATGGGTGCAGACACCATTGAACAGGTGGTTTACGCCTGGGTCATGCGCCTGCCGTCTCAGCCGCTGCCGATCATCGGCTCGGGTAAAATTGAGCGTGTTCAGTCAGCGCTGAAATCATTGTCTCTGGAAATGACCCGTCAGCAATGGTTCCGCATTCGTAAAGCAGCATTAGGATTTGATGTTCCTTAACGCCTTTACGCGGGTTTTGTGGTACTGACCGCCGGGCCGTCTTCTGTTGAGATGGCCTGTTGTAATTGTGAAAGCGAGCAGTATAAACGCCAGATCACGCCCGCCAGTTCACGCGCCGCAGGTTCCGGATGGTGCGCCAGTGAATTGCTCATCCGCATGAGTTCAGCCAGTGTGGCGTCAAGATTTTCATGGCTGACGCCGCGCTCCGTCATCACCCCTTTCAGACAATGAATACACACGTCCCGTACCGCAGACAGGGGATCTGAACGGGTTTCCCATTCGCGCAACTGCCAGACAATGTGGCTGCAATTGAGCAGCACCACACCCCAGCGTAATAACCAGGTTCGCGAGATGTGATCTTTACTTTGATTGAGCTGGTTCATCCGGTGATAAATCAGGGATTCGAACTGAAAATGGCTCAGCGAGGGTCTGCGGCTAAGCTGATCCATAAAATCACGACGCAGGGCGCGAATAATGCGGCGGCTTTTACGCTTATCAGAGCTTGGCCTTAACACCTGGAAGGCAATCCCTGCCAGCATGACACCGGCAATTTTTGCCACGCCGTCATTCATAAAGGACTGATAGTCATACTCCGGCGGGTTCGTGACCGCTAAAAATGATCCCATAAATACAATCATCTGCCCCCATAAACCTGCATATTGTTTGTATTGAAGTTTCATCATCTGCATCGTCACCAACATCGGCAGGAAGAAGGCGCAGAACACCCAAAAATTGTCGATTTGTACCATCAGCCCGAACTTCAGCAGGAAACAGCCAGCAAATAATAATCCCAGTGATTTTATTAACAGCGTGATGCTGCTGATCGGTGAGGCCGTAGAGGAATAAAGTACGCAGCTGACGGCAGTCAGCGCCACCGCACCGGCACCGGCATCCCATTGTGTCGTCATCCAGAATGCGCAACCGGTCACAATACACAAAAACGTCCGCAGCCCGTTATACGCAGCCTCGAGGGTATCGGTGTGTTGGGCAAGGCGGCTGATTTTCGGTGTCTGTAGTGTTTCGGCTTCTGCCACGTTGGCATGTTCTACCCGCTGTAACCAACGTTCGCTGCGAAGATACAACCAGCAAAAATCGCGTAAACGTAGCCAGAAAGCCTGATGGCGGAAGTCAGCAGTATCATGCGGCTGAATATGCAGCAAAATTCTGGACAGCTGGTACTTATCCGTATCCGGTTTACGCAGTTCATTAAGCAAAACGGCCAGTACCTCCTGTAAGTTTTCAGGAGGATGGGGCCAGTTCAGCAGCATCCGGCGCAGGCTGGAAATGTAGCTGGTCATGCGTAATTGCTGATGCAGCAGATAATTGAGCACATTATTTTGGCGGCGCAGGCGGTAATGGCTCCAGAATGCCTGAATACGTAAAAGATTCATGGTCAGGATTTGTCCGATCACCCCTTCATGGGATGTTCTGATCTGATCAGAAATTTCTGTCCGCCACAGCAATTGCGCATGCTCAAGCAACTGAGTATGCATTTTGCGCAGCGAGGTGAGCAGGGCGTCGCCGTCGGAGGTGCTGGGCAGCACCATCATCATAAAACCACCGCACAAAATACCGGTGATAACTTCACCGACACGCGCCTGTGCGATATCAAAAATTTGTGTCGTATCGGTGACGTCTACGGTGGAGAACGCGATGATGGCTGCCGTGTAACCCGCCAGCGCAAAAGCATATGAGACATTGTTCTGATAATGATTGGAGACATACGTACAAATCCCCAGCCATGCGGCAATGGAAAACGTGAAGAGCCAGGGTTCATTCAGACAATGTCCGGCAATAAACACCGCGCCCGCCGCGCCCAGCAGGCTGCCAATGATCCGCCCGATACTTTTACTGATAACGCCACCCACGGTTGGGAAACTCACCACCGCCGCCGAGGTCAGGGCCCAGTAAGGCTCGTCCATCTGAAATTCAAAAGCGATATAAAGCGCAAGTATCATTGCGATGGAGTTACGCAGGGCGTAGCGCCATTGTCCCCATGTGGCTTTTCCCCACGGGGTATTTTTCCATTCCAGCCAGGAAAGATTCACTGCGCAGCCTTAATTGCGAATCGAAATGGTACAGGTCGTACCGGCAACCAGCACTTCATGTTCCGGCACATTTTCAAGTTTAATCCGAACGGGCACACGCTGTGCCAGACGTACCCATGGCACGTTCGGTTTCACATTCATCAGTAAATCTTCAGGGGTATCGAGACTCTGGTCATAAATAGCCCGCCCAATACTTTCGACCCGCCCCTGCAAAGGAATATTACCGTTAAATAACGTGATATCCGCCACGTTGCCTTCGCGAATATTTTTGAGTTTTGTTTCTTCGAAATATCCCAGAATGTAGAAAGAATGAATATCCACCAGCCCGACCAGAGGCGTTCCGGACGTGGCATAGTCTCCGCGGCGGGTTTGCAGATTGGTGATATAACCGTCGGCCGGTGCAACAAGAGTGGTTTTACTCAGGTTCCATTTGGCCTGTTCTAATGACGCCTGCGCCGCCTGATAAGCCGCCTGCATGGCTTTGGCGTTGATATTGGATTCATCAAGCGATTCGGCGGAAATAACATTGGTGCCAAGCCCTCTGCGACGCCGGGCTTCGTGACTGGCTTTGGCCAGGTCGGCCGCGGCTTTAGCTACCGCAGCTTCGGCATTATCTACCGCGATTTTAAAAGGCACAGGATCCAGACTGAACAGCGGATCTCCACTTTTAACAAACTGGTTATCATGGATATTTATTTCAATAATGCGCCCGGACACTTCCGGCGTGATATTGACAATCTCTGCACGGACTTTGCCGTCACGCGTCCAGGGCGATTGCATATAATAATTCCACATCCACCAGCCTGCGCAAATGGCGACCGCGAAAACCAGTACGGTAGAGAAGTATTTCAGTGTCTTAAATTTCATTTCAGAGGGTCACCATCAGCATCAGGGCGGCACAAATAGAGATCACAAAAAGAGATAAATCCATCAGAGTGGGATGCCAGACTTCACCGGAATAAATCCAGTCACGCAGCAGGCGATGTATCAAAAGCCAGAACACTAACCCCAGTAAAAATGCTTTGAACATCGGGGGGAAATAAAGTGAGGCACCCAGGACCAGATCCGGTAGCGGGAAGCCTGAGTGAAACATTTGCGCATTCACAATATTAATCTCTGCCGGTGATTGTGTTATAAACAAGCTTACCTTTGGAAGCAAAGACGCTGCTTCCGGATGCAATAGTACCTATCATTATATATAGAATTGTAATTTCTCGATTAATGTTCCTAAAACTAAGCTAAACTCTGGGGAGTTATCTTAGCATGCTAATTATAAGGAGGGGATAATTGGAATCGAATCTGGGATCAGATCTCGCACGATTAGTTCGTGCCTGGCGTGCGTTGATTGACGATCGGCTAAAACCGTTGGAACTCACGCAAACACATTGGGTAACACTTCATAATATCAATATGTTACCTCCGGAGCAGTCTCAGATTCAGCTGGCGAAAGCCATTGGAATTGAGCAACCGTCTCTGGTCCGTACACTCGATCAGCTGGAAGAAAAGAAGCTGATTACCCGTCAGACTTGTGCGAGTGATCGCCGTGCCAAGCGTATCAGGCTGACTGAAGAAGCCGCGCCGATCATCAATGAAATGGAATCCGTTATTGATTCCACACGTAAAGAAATTTTATCCGGCATGTCTTCTTCCGAAATCGAACTGCTGGGCGGAATGTTGTCACGGCTGGAAAAAAATATTGCTTCCCTGCAAAGCAAATCATAAAAATCGATTTTTTATTACGTCACACAGCGTTGTTTTTGATCGGACTGAAAAGAATTACCCATAAAAAAACCGAAGCCAGTGGCTTCGGTTTTTGCATTGAGGCTGTAAAAATCAGGCGCCAGGGGACACCGTAATGGTGCTGCCGCTGCTGGCCATGCTCACACGCTGGCCGACGCTGAATTTGGTTGGACCGGCTTTCTGAACCACCTGAATGGTTGTACCGTCATCACGACGAATTTGCAGTTCTACACCGTTAGAACGGTTAAGCGAACTTTGCACCCCCTGACCTGCTACACCACCGGCGACGGCTCCTGCCGCAGTTGCCAGACTACGGCCGGTACCACCACCGACGGTATTGCCCAGGAACCCGCCTAATACAGCCCCTCCGAGCGCACCAACGATATTTGAATCATCTCCTCCCTGGATTTGCACTGCACGGGTGGACACGATGGTACCGTAGGTCACTTGTTGAATTTGCTTCGCCTGGGATGCGGAGTAAACATCGCCGGACAGAGAGTTATCACTGACGCAGCCAGCAAGGGAAACGCCGGCAAGTCCGATGACGAGTAAACGCTTAATCATAAATAGCTCCTTTATTATGCTGCTGCACACGTTTCAGAGTAGCGGCACCAACAGAGAAAAAACAGTACACAAGTTCAACATCAGTGTCGAAGGTGTCATATAACATATTTGTTTCACTTTCACCTAGTATACAGAAGGCCTGTTCAACTAATAATAAACGCAGGTTTACGTTTTAGACAGCGAATGGCTCAATCAAAATACCGGCATGTCATGTTGTTATTGGTGGCTTTTAGTACACGGATATTTTCAGTGATAAAAAACGTAACAAGAAAAACACGAAGTCATCACACGCTGTAATAAAAATTCAGTTACACATGGCGCTGCCCTTCAAATACCGATTACTCTGTGGTGATTACTTTGTCTGACATTTTTCCCGGAGAGTTGAGGATGTTATCTATGAAGTCAGGTCGTTATATCGGTGTGATGTCCGGCACCAGTCTGGACGGTGTTGACGTGGTGCTGGCCGCCATAGATGAGCACATGGTCGCGCAGCAGGCCAGCTATTCACATCCTATTCCTCTTACGTTGAAAAACGCCATCCTTGGCATGTGTCAGGGGCAACAGGTCACGCTTGAGCAGGTCGGGACGCTGGATACCCAGTTGGGAATTTTGTTCGGTGAAGCGGTTTTAGGTCTGCTGAAAAGCGCCAAAGTCTCGCCGGAAGAAGTGACTGCCATTGGTTGCCATGGGCAAACGGTCTGGCATCAGCCAAAAGGGGAGGCGACCTTTTCCATGCAGCTGGGGGATAATAACCGTATTGCAGCCATGACCGGCATTACTACCGTGGGCGATTTTCGTCGCAGGGATATGGCATGGGGCGGGCAGGGCGCGCCTCTGGTGCCTGCTTTCCATCAGGCATTGCTGGCCGACCCGGCCGAGCGCCGTATGATCCTCAATATCGGTGGCATCGCCAACCTTTCAATGTTACTGCCGGGCCAGCCGGTGCGGGGTTATGACACCGGCCCCGGCAATATGCTGATGGACGCGTGGATCTGGCGCCATCTCGCCCAGCCCTATGATAAAGGGGCTGAATGGGCACATCAGGGGCGGGTGAATTTACGTTTGCTTCAGCAGATGCTGTCTGATCCTTACTTTGCCGAACCGGCACCGAAAAGTACCGGTCGTGAATACTTCAATATGGGATGGCTGGAAAAACAACTGGCGCGTGCTTGTGAAATCTCCCCGGCGGATGTGCAGGCGACGCTGGCTGAACTGACTGCGGTAAGTATCGCCGAGCAGGTGCAACTGGCCGGTGGATGTGACCGGCTGATGGTGTGCGGCGGCGGGGCGCGTAACCCGTTACTGATGGCGCGGCTCTCCGCCATGTTGCCGGGCACGGAAGTTTGCACCACCGATGCCTGTGGTATCAGCGGTGATGACATGGAAGCGCTGGCCTTTGCCTGGCTGGCATTCCGTACGTTATCGGGTCAGCCGGGGAATCTGCCATCGGTCACTGGCGCAAGTCGTGAAACCCTGCTTGGTGCGATTTATCCGGTTGTTTCAACCCGTCCCTGATGCGTTCTCGGTTTTATCTCAATGTGTTGCGTGCGCTGGCATGGTAAATAAAAGGGATAAATCAAGAGCACCCGGGAGCACCGAATGAAAAAGGCAATTATCGCGACGTTAGCAGGTCTGACCCTGGCAGGATGCAGCCAGTTCAGCCACCAGACCGAAAGTCCCACTGAAGAATTACACTACCAGTGCGGCACCTTACCGTTAACGGTTACGCTGGATAAACCGGCTAAGCAGGTCAATATGGTTCTCGATGGTGAACAGCTGAAACTGAAACAGATTGACGCCGCTTCCGGCACGCAATACAGCGATGGCCGTTACACATTCTGGTCTAAAGGTGATCAGGCTTTTGTGCAGCGCGGTGAGAACGTCATCATCGACGATTGCGTTCAAAAATAAACCTCTCCGTTATATTTCAGACTGCAGATGCGTTAGCCGCATTTGCTCACCCCGGTCACATAGTTATCTATGCTCCCGGGGATCCCCACTTTGCCGCCATGCTGCATTATCGTGGGCAGCGTCATTTTTGATAGCCTTCCTTTCTCTTCGCTGCATCAGGAACATTGAGATCCTGACGCGGCGGGTGCACAATGCGTTTACCTTCCTAAGATACGCAACTGAATCCATATGCCTGATAACAAAGAGTTTGATATTGCGGACTCGCGCCGCGAATACACCCGTGGCGGGCTGCGTCGTGCTGATTTAACCCCTGAACCCCTGCCTTTATTTGAACACTGGCTGAAACAGGCCTGCGATGCCCGTCTCGCTGACCCGACGGCGATGGTGGTAGCGACGGTTGATGAGCGCGGACAACCTTTCCAGCGCATTGTGCTGCTCAAGCACTACGACGAAAAAGGACTGGTATTTTACACCAATCTGGGCAGCCGTAAGGCGCAGCAACTCGCGAATAACTCGCGCATCAGCCTGTTATTCCCGTGGCACATGCTGGACCGTCAGGTCATTGTGCTCGGTCAGGCCGAACGTCTGTCGACGCTGGAAGTGATGAAGTATTTCACCAGCCGGCCGAAAGATAGCCAGATCGGCGCGTGGGTATCGCAGCAGTCCAGTCGTATTTCGGCGCGCGGTGTACTCGAAAGCAAATTCCTCGAACTGAAACAGAAATTCAGCAATGGGGAAGTGCCACTGCCAAGTTTCTGGGGTGGTTTTCGCGTCAAAGTGGATTCGATGGAGTTCTGGCAGGGCGGTGAACATCGTCTGCACGACCGGTTCATTTATCAGCGTGATGAAGCTGAGACAGAAACTGGCTGGAAAATAGACCGCCTCGCACCTTAACCACGAAAAAACACGCGATTCCCTAGCGCTCGGGCGACGAGCGCTTTATTCTATGTCGTTTCCCGTAAAGGTGAGAGAAAGGGCACATGCGCGGCATGATGTCAGACATGAATCTGCACACATTCAGTACCTATTTCTGAGTACAAACAAACGGAGTCTTTGATGGCGAGCAGCAACCTGATTAAACAATTGCAAGAGCGGGGCCTCATTGCCCAGGTGACGGATGAAGAAGCGTTAGCAGAGCGACTGGCGCAAGGGCCAATTGCACTCTATTGCGGTTTCGATCCTACCGCAGACAGCTTGCATTTGGGACATCTGGTGCCTTTGCTTTGCCTGAAACGCTTCCAGCTGAACGGCCACAAGCCTGTGGCGCTGGTGGGTGGCGCCACCGGTCTGATTGGCGACCCGAGCTTCAAAGCCACCGAGCGTAAGCTGAACACCAATGAAACCGTGAACGAGTGGGTGGAAAAAATCCGTCAGCAGGTTTCGCCGTTCCTGGATTTCAGCTGTGGCGATAACAGCGCTATCACTGCCAATAACTACGACTGGTTCGGCGGCATGAACGTGCTGACTTTCCTGCGTGACATCGGCAAACACTTCTCTGTTAACCAGATGATCAACAAAGAAGCGGTGAAACAGCGTCTGAACCGCGATGACAGCGGTATCTCCTTCACCGAATTCTCGTACAACCTGTTGCAGGGTTACGATTTTGCATCCCTTTACGATCTGCACAAAGTTGAGCTGCAAATCGGCGGTTCAGACCAGTGGGGCAACATCACGTCAGGTATCGATCTGACCCGTCGTCTGCACCAGAAACAAGTGTTCGGCCTGACCGTTCCGCTGATCACTAAATCTGATGGCACCAAATTCGGTAAGACCGAGGGCGGCGCAGTCTGGCTGGATCCGAAGAAAACCAGCCCGTACAAATTCTACCAGTTCTGGATCAACACCGCAGATGCCGACGTTTACCGCTTCCTGAAGTTCTTCACCTTCATGAGCATTGAAGACATCAATGCGCTGGAAGAAGAAGACAAAACCAGCGGCAAAGCGCCACGCGCGCAGTACGTTCTGGCCGAAGAAGTGACCGGTATGGTCCACGGTGCAGAAGGTCTGGCGGCTGCAAAACGCATCACGCAAAGCCTGTTCTCCGGCTCCCTGAGCGAAATGACAGAGGTCGACTTCGGCCAGCTGGCGCAGGATGGTCTGGAGCTGTTTGAAGTGCCACGCGATACGGATCTGCAACAGGCGCTGGTCATCGCCGGTATGGCACCGTCGAAAGGCCAGGCACGTACCCTGATTTCGTCTAACGCGGTTTCTGTAAACGGCGAAAAGCAGACGGATACAGAATACAGCTTCGCTGACAGTGACCGCCTGTTTGGTCGCTATACTTTGCTGCGTCGCGGTAAAAAGAACTACACACTGTTGCTCTGGGCATAAGCCTCCGGTCGGTAGAACGGGGGGCTGTGAGGCCTCCCGCTTTCGTTCACTGATATCAGTAATCCCGCCATCTCCCCGATGACGTTACAATCGGAAGTTCTTCATGAAAAGCATTCTTTCTATCCAGTCACATACGGTTTTCGGACACGCAGGTAACAGCGCGGCGGAGTTCCCTATGCGCCGTATGGGCGCAAACGTTTGGCCGCTGAATACAGTGCAGTTTTCTAATCATACGCAGTACGGACACTGGACCGGCTGCGTGATGCCGGCCGCCCATCTGACCGAAATCGCGCAGGGGATTGCAGAAATTGACCGTCTGAAGGATTGTGATGCGGTACTGAGCGGCTATATCGGTTCACCGGAGCAAGGACAAAGCATTCTTGAGATTGTCCGTCGGGTGAAGGCTGCGAATCCGGACGCCTGGTATTTTTGCGATCCGGTGATGGGACATCCTGAAAAGGGCTGTATTGTGGCGCCGGGCGTTGCTGAGTTCCACTGCAACCAGGCGCTGGTTAACTGCGACATAATCGCCCCAAATCTGCTGGAACTTGAACTGCTAAGCGGCCACGCGGTGGCAAGCGTTGACGAAGCCGTCGCCACAGCGCGGGAGCTGATCAGCAAGGGCCCGAAAATTGTGCTGGTGAAACACCTGAGTCGTGCAGGCTATCACAGTGACCGCTTTGAAATGCTGTTGGTGACTGCAGATGAAGCCTGGCATATCGACCGTCCGCTGGTTGATTTCGGTGTCCGTCAGCCGGTTGGCGTGGGCGATCTGACCAGTGGTTTATTGCTGGTGAATCTGCTCAAAGGTGAAGCACCAGATAAAGCGCTGGAGCATGTGACCGCTGCTGTTTATGAAGTCATGCTTGCCACGCATGCAATGGGTGAATACGAGCTGCAAATCGTGGCGGCGCAGGACAAAATGGTTAAACCTGAGCATCACTTCCCGGCGGTAAAACTGTAAGCACTGCCTGAACACCTCTTTTCCTGAATACACAAAAACGCCCCGTGCTGTTGCAGCCGGGGCGTTTTTTGTGATCACATCGCGAAAGCGATTATTTCAGGCCTTCAGCCGACAGCGCGGCATCAACAGCCGGACGTGCGGCAACGCGTTCGAGATAAGCATTCAGTTCAGTCAGTGCGCTCAGATCAAATTTCAGCGCTTTGGCCCAGCCCATCACGGTAAACAGGTAAGCATCTGCCACGCTGAAACGCGCACCCAGCAGGAAATGATTGTCTTTCAGGCAGGCATTCACGTAAGCAAATTTTTTACTCAGTGCTTCGCGGGTTAATGTCTTGAACTCTTCCGGCGTTTTGGGATTAAACAATGGCGAGAAACCTTTATGCAGCTCAGTTGCAATGTAGTTCAGCCATTCCAGCGCGTGATAACGGGCCAGTGTGCCGGCTTCCGGCATCAGCTGGCGGTCTGGTTTCTGGTCTGCCAGATACTGCACGATAGCCACACCTTCGGTCAGAATACTGCCATCATTGAGCAACAGAGTGGGGACCTGCCCCTTTGGATTCACTGCCAGAAAATCATCACCGGTTTCGGTTTTCCGGGTTGCCAGGTCCACTTTCTCAATGCTGAAGTCCAGACCCGCTTCACGCAAGACGATATGGGGGGAAAGGGAACACGCACCGGATTTATAATACAGTTTCATAAACACTCCATTGAATGGGCAACACATCTCACCCCGCAGTTTCATAGGGACGCAACAGGGCTATATAAAAACTGCTTCTATCCTAGAACCGGCGGGAGCAAAAGTCAGTGTTTTAATTGTGACAGTGCGTCCGGTGATTCATCTTCTGATGAACTCAACCGTCAGTTCTCAGCGCGAGTGCTGATTCAGAAAGTCCCGCACCGCCCGTTCAACATTTTCCGGTGCAGGCAG
This sequence comes from Rahnella perminowiae, assembly GCF_019049695.1. Lineage (NCBI taxonomy): Bacteria > Pseudomonadati > Pseudomonadota > Gammaproteobacteria > Enterobacterales > Yersiniaceae > Rahnella > Rahnella perminowiae. The sequence continues at coordinate 237,203 of NZ_JAFMOT010000188.1, read as the reverse complement.
CATAGGAGAACGCAGTTCGTTATCCATTAACCCGTCCAGTGATAACGCGTATTTGATGGCAGCCGGATTGGGAGCAGAAAACATCAGCCGGATCATCGGCAGTAAGCTAAAGAAGGTTTTACGCGCCGCAGCCATATCCTGCTCTTTGAACTGCTTTATCAGCTGAACAAACTCTTCCGGGAAGATATGCGACGACGCGGCAATCGCCCCTGTACCGCCCAGGCTCAGGGTGGAAAATATCTGTACGTCTTCGCCACACAGCACGTCAAGTTCTCCGTCAGCAATCAGTGAAAGCGTCAGATCTATGCTCCCGCCGCAATCTTTGACGGCTGTAATACGGGGATGTTTGGCCAGCTGGCGGAATGTGTCCAGCTCCATCTGTACGCCGGTACGATAAGGAATATTGTAAAGCACCACCGGCACTGTGGCGTGATCTGCAATTTCTGTAAACCAGGCGACCAGCGCGGCCTGAGAGGGACGAATATAATAGGGCGCGGGGATCAGTAAACCGGCAACCGGACGGCGTAAAATCGCCTCCTGCATTTCACGGATAACGGGCATATGCGTGCCTGATAGTCCCATGATCACCTGACGGGCTGGCACCACCTCCAGCACCGCATCCAGAACCTGCAGTTGTTCTTCTTTGGTGAGCATAGGGGCCTCACCGGTTGTACCACACACCACGACGCCGTCAACGCCCCGTTTGAGCAGCCGGGTGCACAATGATTTCAGCGCAGTAAAATCAATCTCACCCTGATGAAAAGGCGTGACCAGCGGGACCCAGATACCTGAAAACGATGACATGATGTGATTCCTTAAACGGCGTGGTTTATCAGCCTCGGATCATGTCAGTAAAACAGGGACGAGCGCCAATTGAATGAATTAATAAGGTGTTTTGAGTTATCTATGGTGCTTATAAATCGTTGAGCCAGATACGGGATAACATGTTCATTTCATCGCTCAGTAAAGTTTTTAACACATCAACCGGCACGGGGCGGGAGAACAGATAGCCCTGGAGATGTGAGCAACCTGCTGATACTAAAAAGGATTTCTGCAACTGATTTTCGACGCCTTCGGCAATGACGTTGAGATGCATTTTATTACCAAGCTGGGATACGGCAGAAACGATCGCGGCGGTATCATTCACTTCTGTGACATATTGCACAAATGAACGGTCAATTTTCACGCTGTCTACCGAAATATCTTTCAGCAAACTGAGGCTGGAATAACCCGTACCGAAATCATCCAGCGAAACCTTAACCCCAACCTTACGTAATTTAGCGAGATGGCTGAGGCTGGTCTCGTTGGCATTCATGACGGACGTTTCGGTCAGTTCAAGTTCGAGTCGAGAAGGCGGGAAATCTTCCTCAGCCAAAACCGCCAGAATACGCGGCCCGAAATCCTGTTCACCGAGCTGAACGGCTGAAACATTGATCGCCAGATTAAGCCGCTCAAAATTTCTGATATCGCGACATGCCTGACGCAAAACGATTTCACCGAGCTGAATTACCAGCCCGGTTTCTTCGGCCAGAGCGATAAACTGTACCGGCGAGACCTGTCCGAGCACGCCGTGGTTCCAGCGTGCCAGCGCCTCAACGCAAACGACCTTCTCATCACGGCTGCGCAAAATAGGCTGATAAACGCAGGTCAGATCGCCTTCTCTGGCCAGCGACTCCGCCAGCGCTTTCACCATAATGCGTTTACTGACGCTGCTGGCATCAAGTAATTCAGAATAAAACGAAAACATATTTTTGCCGCGCTGCTTGGCTTCCAGCAGCGCCGTATTGCCGCGGCGCATGATCTCGCCGGCGGTAATATTCTCTGCGCCAAACATCACAATGCCGAATGAAATTGTCATCATCGGATTGGCCCGCGTCAGCGTAAACGGCTGGCGCATCATCACCAGTATTTCCAGCGCCAGATTATTGGCCATTTCACTGGTCGGACTATTGCGCAGAATAATCGAGAATTCATCGCCACCAATGCGCGAAACCGTTCCGCTGCTGCCGACTTCATTACGCAGACGTTGGCCGAATTCACAGAGAATGGCGTCACCTGCCTGATAGCCATATGTGTCGTTGATGTAATTGAAGTCGTTGAGATTGAGCAGGAAGAGGGCGTGAGGTTCAGGGCGATACATGCGCTGGGCGGCAATCTGGCTAAGCTCCTCACTGAGCGCCGTCCGGTTGGGCAGGCCGGTCAATACGTCATGACGGGCAAGGTAGCGGATCTGCGCTTCTGAATTGCGCAAAAGCGAAATATCCATAATGGAGGTCAGAATGAAATGCCGTGCCTCCAGCGTAACGCGCGATTTACGCACCAGCACATTGCGGCGGTTACCTGATGGGTCAACCAGCGTTTCTTCGTTGACCGTTTTTTCGCCGGTTTCCAGAACTTCGATATCGCGTTCACGCTGCCGTGCCGCTTGTTCAGGATCCGTAAAAAAAGAAACCTCCTGACCAATCAATTCTTCCCGTGAACGCCCATAAAATTCGCTGGCTTTCTGATTAAGGAATACCAGTTTACGCTCATTATCTTTAAGGACTGTTGCTTCGGGAAGCGCATCAAGAACTGCCTGGCATATCGCAATATCTGTAAGCATGAGTTAAATACCCCGGGCAGAAAATGAGTGTGATGTGGCACTGTATGTTAACCAGTAAACTCATAAGATTGTTTTTTCCAATTATTACTCACAATTGGATGAGAATATTACCGTTGTTTTTAAATTTTAAAATTCAATTGGTTATCACGCACTAAGTAAGGTATTCGATATATTATTCGGGTGAATAACGATCAACTTAGTTCAATGCGTTTTTTAGCGACGAATTTTAGCAGTTACAAAGCATGATCTGCCTGAATGAATAAGTGCGGGCTCGCATCCTGATCAGGTATCACCGGATGCCATACTGATACTGAGCGTTACCAGCATATTATGCTGCGAATTCAGGGCTAACCAACGCTGACAGAAGCAGGCGAAAATGTCGTCAGTTAAGATCCCGCAAAAATTCGCTGAGCAAGTGTGTCAGAAATAAGCAATGAAAGAATATTACAGGTATGCAGGCGGTTATTCTGAACAATCATGGGGACCGGACAGAGGCACTTTTATCCTATTGAGGAACGACTTTATAAACGGTGAAACGGAGAAATAAAAACAGCCTGGAATGAAGTATCAGAGATGCTTTTTAGTCCCAAATTTTTCATCCCATTCGCGTCGGTAACTGCGGGATTGTTTACGACCTTTCAGCCAGAGGAAAGTACACACTACACAGACGCCCGCTGAGAAAACAATGTTACGCATATCCTGATCATAAAAAATAACCAGCACACAGTCGAGAGCCGCCACAATCGCGAACCATTTATGCATGTGCGACTGCCTGCGGGTTTCTGCATTCATTCTTTTTAGCTGGCGTCCCTCATCCAGGACTTTTCTTTTTACCATCGCACGCCCCCGGTTTGAGTTGAGCCAATAATGTGACTGACAATTAATTAAGAATAGCAAACAGAAAACGGGTTTCTGCTGCGTAATATTAACTGATCCCGGAATTATTATCGCGAACAACATGTCAGTCTGATTTGTCAAATAGCACGGTTTACTGGCTGTTTTTGCACACTTTTAGAACGCCAGCACCCACTCAAAAATAGATTTTTTTGGTGTAAAAGTATTACCAATTGCTGCTGAGGATTGATTTCACAGCCTGTAGTGGATTATCGTTTCGGAATTATCTTAATTTTCGGTGAGAAAATGGGCGATTCATCATCACGAAAGATCGTTGATAGTGCGAACATTTATCAGGATTTCGATACCCGTTTTTACGAATGGGAAGACGGAATGTCCAGCGCAGGTTTCAAACTTGAACTGCCCGATCGCCACCGGGAAGAGTTTGACTGGGGCGTCACCGGCTACAATTTCGGTCGGGTGATTGGCGGTGTGCTGACTGTCAGTGAGCATGATATCAACCGTCAGTACGGCAATCTGTTCTCAATGCCTGATCATATCGTCATTTTCATTGTGATCGTCGGCGGGATGGCGTGTCAGTGCTTCGGCGAGCGGTTCATGCTGAATCAGGGGGATATTCTGATCCAGGATATGTCCCAGCCGATTAAAATCCATGTGTATCCGGGCGATCAGAAACCGCGTCTCGGTTCATATCAATACATTATTATGCCCAAGCACAGCCTGCATTTTAATGTTGATATCGCCTCGTTACACGGGAAGCGCATTCCTGCTGCCTCTCCGGTGAACATTATTCTGCGCAACCATTTTGCGACGATGGTGCAGGTTTTTGATCAGATGACCGAACAGGAAGTGCTGAGCACCGGTGAGGGTGCGGCGTCGGTATTCCTGCAAACCCTGCACCTGGTGGCGGGGAAAAAGGTGGAACATCCGTTTGAGCAAAGTGCACGTCTTGAGCGCATTTGTCTGTATATCGAAAAGCATCTCGGCAAACCGATCAGTATTGATATTCTGTGCAAAAATTTTGCTATTTCGCGCTCCGGGTTATATCGCCTGTTTGAACCGCTTGGTGGTATCGCGCAGTTTATTCGCAGCCGTCGGTTATTGCTGGCGAAGCGACTCCTGCGTACCTCTTCTATGTCTGATCAAAGTCTGGCTGCTATTGCGAGACAGTGTGGCCTGGAACTCAGCGCCTTACGTCGCTATTTCCATGAATTCTATGGCGCAACGCCTTCCGAAATGCGGGAGAAATTCCGCCGTGATGCTGAACAACTCGGGCAGATAGATGCCACCCATGTGAATTGGGTGGCTTCGCTTTAATGATCTGATTTGCCAATAATTGCTCAGAAAGTGTTAAATATTTACGTGTTTAGTGATCTGTCACTATTCTGATTTTTTCCTCCGCAGGGCGGAATCAGAGCCGTTTTTCCAGCCAAACGCGTAGACTCGGTGGAATAGTCATCAATAATCTTTGAGAGTGCATTATGTTATTCCCTCAACCGGCAGTTGATGAACCGGCTCGTCTTGCCATACTGGCTTCCCTGGGCATTCTGGATTCTCCCGGAATTGAGGAGATTGACCGTATTACCCGGATGGCTGCCCGGCAGTTTCAGGCCAAGGCTGTTGTTGTTTCATTGATTGACGCGGACCGGCAGTGGTTCCTTTCACACACCGGCGTTGACATTAAACAGTCTCACCGTGATATCTCATTTTGCGGTCATACCATTCTCGAATCCGGCCCGCTGATTGTCAGGGATGCCCGGCTCGATTTGCGCTTCCACGATAATCCGCTGGTCACCGGTAATCCCCATATCGTGTTTTATGCCGGTTGCGCCCTGCATTCGAAAGAAGGGGTGGCGCTGGGGGCATTATGTCTGGTTGATGACCGCCCCAGGGAATGGTGTGAGGAAGATCAGCAAACTTTGCTGGATATGACAGCGCTGGTTCAAAGTTATATTTTGCACCTCGAAAACCGGCAGTATACGGCGCGGGTAGAAGACAATCTGGCGAAAAGTGAAGCTTTGTTTGAACAGACATTTGCTCACGCTGCCGTCGGGTTCTCCTTAGTCGGACTCGACTGGCGCTGGCTGCGCATCAATCCGCAGGTATGTAATATGCTGGGATATGCCGAACATCAGTTGCGTGATTGTCTGTTGCAGGACGTGACCCATTGCGATGATCTTTATGCCGAAAACGTGCTGATTCCCCGTCTGCTTTCCGGTGAAATCAACAGCTTCAGCGTAGAAAAACTTTTACAGCGGGCGAACGGCAGTACGCTCTGGGTGACGCTGACGGCCTCACTGGTGCGTAATGTGACCGGCGAAGCCCATCACTACATTGTTGTTATCAGTGACATTACTGAGCGTAAACATATCGAACAGGCGCTGTATTCGCTGCAGGAGGATCTGGAACGCCGTGTGGCTGACCGCACGCATGAGTTACAGGTGACAATGGAACAGCTCCATCAGGAAATTGCGCGGCGTCTGACCCGTGAACAGGAGCTGACGGAAAGCAAAAAACGCCTCAGGGCCATCACTGATAATATCCCCGCGCTGATTTGCCATGTTGATGCGAATGAGCAATACACGTTTGTGAATCATTTCCACGCCAACTGGTATGGCGTCGAAGAGACACAGGTCTGCGGGAAGCAGGTCAGGGAGGTCGTGGGGGAGCACAGTTATGACAAGATTAAACCCTATATTCATCAGGTGTTGCAGGGCATGACGGTGAGTTACGAAATCGAATTGCCGGATTATTACCGCCATGGCAAAGGCGGCGTTTTGCATACCACGCTGATCCCTTGCGACGATATCCGTAATGGTTATTACGGCCTTTCAACCGATATCAGCGAAATAAAAGCGCTGCAGGCTCAGCTGGAATTTGAAGCAAATCACGACCCGCTGACCGGATTACCGAACCGGCGCGCCTTCCAGCAATCATTGAGTTATACCGCCGGACATCAGGAAAAAGCAGAAACCGACATCGCATTGCTCTTTTTGGATATTGATAATTTTAAAGTCTATAACGACACCTACGGGCACGAATTTGGTGATTTGATCCTGAAGTTTTTCGGTCATACCTTACGCGATAATCTGCGTTCGCAAGATATTGTGGCACGTCTGGCGGGAGATGAATTTACCGTTTTGCTGAGTCAGTTGAACAATACTGAAAATGACGTCAGCCGCATTTGCGTCAGTCTGATGAATGCATTGCACTCAATCGAGCATGTCGCAGGCGTCCCGGTGGCATTGTCTGCCAGTATCGGTGTGGCGATAGGCCGCGCACGCCGGCCTTTGCTGCCGGATACGCTGATGGCGCGGGCCGATGCCGCGATGTACCGCGCAAAACAAAGTGGGAAAGGGCGATATTATTTAGGGTAAAAGTCTGTACAGATCGGCGTTTCTTAGGTTTGGATGATTATGTTGCAAAAACGCCTCCCGGAGGAGGCGTTGATAAACTATCGGCAGAGGCTTCTGTGTTTACTGAGCAGAAGCCAGTTCAGGTTGCTTCTCGTCAGTTTCGCGATCCAGCGTCATGCGGTGCAGTTTAGATGCAGTCACCAGCATCAGCACAGCAATCACAGCTGTTGCAATACCAATCTGCAGGAAGACGTGACTGTAAATGGCCAGTGAGGCATGGGCGTCATCAATGTCAGAAGGCACGGCTGTCAGGTTGGCAACATATCCTGCGATAATCGCCGCGGCTGCGGTGGTCAGGAACCAGGCACCCATGATGAAACCCATCAGACGCTGTGGAACCAGCTGAGCCACCATCGCCAGACCCAGGCCGGAAATCATCAGCTCGCCAATACTTTGCAGCGCGTAGCTCAGTACCAGCCAGTTTACTGACACGATGCCTTGCTCATTCGCCAGGCTCGCACCCCACGGCAGCACCAGGAACGCACCGGAACATAACACCATACCCATCGCAAACTTGTGTGGCATTGGCATGCGGTCGCCGACCTTGGTGTAGATAGCTGCGAGAACCGGGCTGGCCACCATGATCCAGAATGGATTCAGCGCCTGGAACTGCTCAGGCTGGAAGCTGATACCCAGCAGGTCGTGACCTACGTTGTGGATAGCGAAGAAGTTCAGCGAAGTTGGCATCTGGCTGTACAGCACAAAGAACACCACAGCTTCCATCATCAGCAGGAACGCCACAATCATCTTCCGGCGAGCAATGCCTTGCATTGAGAAGGTTTCTTTTGCAAAGACAATAATGATACCCACGGAAACCACACCCAGAACCATACGTGCAATGGTTTGGTTATGCAGTAACCAGCTTGACAGGAATACCAGCGCCACGACCCCGGCCAGCACCATCAACAGTTTCTTGAACTGCAGCGGCGCGAAGTCTGGTTTCGAACCCTGACGTTTGACCCATTTGCGGCAGAACAGGAAGTTCACAATAGTGATCAACATACCCACCACGCTCAGGGAGAACGCGACGCTCCAGCCATACTTTGCAGCCAGCCACGGTGTTGCCAGCATGGAGAAGAATGAACCAATGTTCACCGACATGTAATACATGGTGAATGCGCCATCAAGACGCGGATCATCTTTTTCGTAGCAGGTAGAAAGCAATGAGGATGGATTTGCTTTAAACAAGCCACTGCCGACGGCGATAGTCGCCATACCCAGATAGACCCAGAAGATTTCGTGCCCGGAATAGGCAACGAATGAATAACCTAACGCCAGAACAATCGCGCCAAGCACGATCACGCGTTTTGAGCCCAGCACTTTATCACCCAGCCAGCCGCCGATAGCCACAAAGCCATACACAAGCGCACTGAATGAGGAGAACAGGGTGATGGAGTCGGCTTCACTCAGGCCAAGCATTTTGACCAGGTAAACCGCCATGATCCCTTGCAGGCCGTAGTAACCGAAACGTTCCCATAATTCGATGGAGAAGATCAGGTAAAACGCTTTTGGCTGTTTGAAGGCGTTAAGACTCACGCTTTCATTGTTTGGTGTTTTGTTTGCAGTTGACACTCGTACCTCTGTTTATTCCTTCCGGCCATAGAGGGCGGAAACGCATAAGTGGCGCGAAATAAGCACCCTTTGCATTGTTATAAGATGGGATGACGGCAAGTAATGTTCACTAACTTCGTAAATGTGGCAAGGAGTTTGACATATGCTGTTACATTTAACTTATCCGGCGTGATTAATCTGTATTCGAAATGTTATGCAGAATTAATGTTTATGTTTTCTAAATAGGCAATATGAATATGTTGTATGAATTATAGTCTCTGTTTTTACATTGTCATTGTTTTACGATGAAATGATTAATCAGTTTTATCATCTGCCATGAAGTGAATAAATAGTGAATATTTCTATGTTACCGGGGTTTATGAAGTGCTTTATGAATAAATAATTTACTGCTGGAGATCTACCCGCAACGCCGCACAGTGTAATGTGATCAGCTTCTCGTTTTAACACTAAATTTCCGATTGAAAATAAGATTAATACGACTTATGCCGGTTAGGTGGTGCAGGGGTTTACAATTGGCATCACCGGCAGGTGAATATCCTGCCGGAATGAGGGGGTACAAGGAGAGTAAAAAGTAGGACTATTGATTCAGGGTATCGCCCAGCGTCTGAATCAGCCGGTTTGACCAGCTGAACAGTGCCGTTGTCAGCAGAATATCCAGAGATTGTGTTGCTGAATACCCGGCATCAGACAAACCATGCAGCTGGCGCGCATCAAAACGTTCCGGCGTCCGTGTCAGGGTGACCACCGCCTCCAGCAAGGCAGCCTCTTTTTTGTCTTGCAGATTTTTCGACAGCGTATCGATGGCATCATCACGGTGATTTTCTGTGAATAAATCATTAATCAGCCTCTCATTACCGCCCGCCTCGAGATACAAACGGCCGTGGATCCCGGCGCAATACAAACAACCGTTCAGCTGTGACGTGGTGACGGCAGCCAGCTCACGCCATGTAGCGACCGGATCCGCACCTGCCTGCATAATATTGTTAAATACTGCAGAAAATTCGCTCAGCGCGTCGGCATCATGTACCAGCAAAGTATAGAAAGACGAAGAGCGGGCATCAGGTGCGATTAAATCCAGCACATCCTGCTGATGCTGGCTGGCATCTTCCGGCACCACTTCAGGTAATCGTGACGTCCATTGCAACATTGCGAGTGAAAATCCTTTTTGCTCACATCCTTCCGGTGAAGGAAACCCCGGCAAGACGGCGGCAGCGCGTCCACGTAAACCATTAAGAACCGCCAGAACGCGCGCCTGATAGCTGACAAAGCCAATCAGCTGCGTAAAGGTCACGATATCGCGCGTGCTGAAACCGACATCATAAAGCTGATGCAACATCGGCACCGTAATCAGTGTTGGCTGGGTAGCAAGGAGTCGTGCGAACTGGGTAATGTGGGTCTGGCGGATGTTACTTTTACGGGAGGCATCAGGGCTGGGTAGCGGAGCGAGTCGGGCAGCGTAATGGCTACAGAGTATCTGTACGCCGGTGACCTGTGCCACTGTCAGAGCACTACTGAGACGGTCATACAATGATAGTGTTTCAGTACGCGAAACCTTCAGCGTGTCAGGAAACAGCACCTCATAACAGGTCCGGGATGCCCGAAGCAGTCGCTGGCGTTCATTAAGCAACTGGCGAAGCGTCGGGTCGAGCTGAGCATCAAGGCCCAGCAGAAAGCGATCCTGTACCAACGCAGCGTGGGGATCGAGCGGAAGATGACCATATTGGCTGGATTGTGTTTCATGATACCAGCCGCTGTGTGCGGCCTTGCGTTGTTGTTCCATGAACGGGTCCTTTCTTCAAGCCTGTTACTCAGGCAAATTATCAGACCCTATCGTTGCCGATACCGCTGTCGATATAAAATAATGTTAAGCGATAAATCATATCTAAAAGGAATAGAAGGGGGTGAATTTGCATAAAAAGAAAACGGTGACAGTTTCCTGACACCGTTTAGGGGGAGAATCTGCCCGTCTATTACCCTGCAGAGGGATTAATTACCGTCCCGACGCCAGGCATCAGCCGTCAGCGCTTCACCGAAGTGACTGGAAATCAACCGTTTGGTCAGGTCATGCAGCGGTGCTGCCAGCACTTCGGCCGTATTCCCACGCTCCACCACTTCGCCTTCGTGCATCACCAGTACCTGATCGCTGATGTGTTTCATCATGCCCAGATGCTGAGTCACATAGATATACGAGATGCCCTGTCTTTCCTGTAATTCGAGCATCATATTGATGATTTGCGAACGCATTGACATATCCAGAGACGCCAGTGCCTCATCGGCCACGATGACTTTGGGTTGCAGGATAAGCGCGCGCGCCAGTGCCACGCGTTGTTTCTGACCGGACGCCAGCATATGCGGATAATAATTAGCATGATCGGGCAGCATCCCGACCAGCCGCAACGTCTCGTTGATGCGTTGTTCGCGCTGTTGTGCATCCATTTCGCTGTTCAGACGCAGTGGCGCTTCAAGTAACTGTCCGATACGCTGACGCGGATTAAGTGAGGTGCTCGGATCCTGGAAAATCATACGGATTTGCTGGCTGCGAAAGCGATAATCACCAAACGCCAGCGGATGTTCATCAATGAGAATTTCGCCACCGCTTGGCTCGACCATGCCGGAAAGCATTTTAGCCAGCGTCGACTTGCCCGAACCATTCTCGCCGATGATCGCCAGCGTTTGTTTTTCGCGCAGTGTAAAACTGACCGGTTTCACTGCCTCGAGATTCATCTTGCGGAACAGTCCGGTGCGATAACGGAACGTTTTGCTCAGATTACGGACTTCGAGCAGAGTTTCGCCCATTATTGCTCCTCCATGTTCAGCGGGAAATGGCAGGCATACGCATGGGTTTTAGCCAGACGCAGACGCGGCGTTTCAATGCATTTTTTCTGCGCGTAAGGGCAACGTGGTCCCAGGCGGCAGCCAATCGGCAAATGTTCCAGCGAAGGAATGGCACCCGGCAAGGTATTCAGACGGCTTTTATGCGGTAATGAACGGCCGAAATCCGGCATCGCGCGGATCAGTGCCTGTGTATAAGGATGATGTGGCGAGGCCAGCAGTTCTTCACACACCGCACTTTCAACAGTTTGCCCGCAGTACAGCACATTGACGCGGTTCGCCCATTTGCTCATCATTTGCAGATCATGACTGATCAGCAAAATGGTGGTGTTATTGTTCTGATTGAGCCGCGCCAGCAGACGGAAAATCTGCGCCTGCGTAGTCGGCTCCATGGCATTCGTCGGCTCATCAGCAATCAGCAAGCGTGGCTGATTTGCCAGCGCGATGGCGATCATCACTTTCTGGCATTCGCCTTCAGTCAGCTCATACGGATAACTGGCCATAATATCTTTGTGATCTTTAATGCCGACGCGGTGCAGCAGTTCGATGGCGCGTTTTTTCCGCCACTTCCAGCGCTGATACCAGCGGCCTTTATAGGTCCAGCCGGGGATCGCCTGAATCAGCTGGCGGCCAATGCTTTCCGAAGGATCCAGACAGGACTGCGGCTCCTGGAAAATCATCGACACGTTTTGCCCGACCAGTTTGCGCCGCTCACGGGGCGTCAGTTGCAACAGGTCGATGTTATCAAAGCGCATACGGTCAGCCGTCACACGCCAGTTATCTTTGGTAACGCCACAAATCGCTTTGGCAATCAGGCTCTTACCCGAACCGGATTCCCCTACCAGCCCGCGAATTTCACCGGCGTTAAGCGTCATACTGACGCGGTCGACGGCTTTGACCGGGCCCTCGGCGGTCATAAATTCGATGGTCAGATTGCGGATATCGAGTAACGGCATTATTCCACCCCCGCGTTAATCGCCCGGCGCACACCGTCACCCAGCAGGTTGATCAGTAGCACGCTGATAAGAATGGCGGCACCCGGCAGCATGACTGTCCACGGCGCAACGTACACCAGTTCCAGCGAATCGCCGAGCATGGCACCCCATTCCGGTGAAGGCAGTTGCGCGCCCAGATCCAGAAAACCTAACGCGGCGATATCCAGAATCGCCATAGACAGGGCACGGGTAAATTCCGTGGCCAGCACCGCGACAATATTCGGCAAAACGGCAAAACGCAGGATTTGCCAGGTAGAGGCCCCATCGAGACGCACGGCAACCACATATTCTTTTTCCAGTTCATCATGCACGGCACTGTAAATGGTACGGGAAATACGCGGCAACAGGGCCAGCCAGACCGCCAACATCGCATGTTCAAGCTTCGGGCCAATAAACGCGACCACGACAATTGCCAGCAGCAGGGAAGGGATCGACAGCAGTGTATCGAGAATATGGTTCAGAATGGCCGATTTCAGGCCACGGCTGATCCCTGCCAGCACACCGACAATGACGCCACATAATGACGCGGCCAGCGTGATCAGCAGCGCGCCGCCAATCGTCGGTGCCGCGCCGGTTAACATCCGGCTAAGTAAATCACGCCCCAGATCGTCTGTGCCAAGAAAGAACGACACATTGCCGTAGCGTGACCAGGATGGCGGCAACAGCTGATAGCCAAGAAATTGTTGATCGAGCGCGTAAGGGGCTAATAAATGGCCAAATATGCACAGCAATAACAAACCGAGCACACCGTAGAAACCAATCATCGACAGCGTGTCGCGATAGAAAATCCCCCAGGTGTGGCGCAGCGGGCTCGGAACCTGTTTTTCGCGGTATACATTATCGAAGGGCATACCATTCCTTATGTTTCAATGGATTCATCAGTGCACCCAGAATGTCTGAAAGCACATTGACCACAATGACCAGCGAGCCAACGACCATCACACCGGCTGAAATCGCCGCATAATCCTGCTGACGGATGGCGTTAATCAGCCAGCGTCCGATGCCCGGCCAGTTAAACACCACTTCGGTAATCATCGCCAGTGTCAGCATGGTCGAAAATTGCAGGCCGAGTTTTGGGATGATCGGTGGCAATGCATTGTGTAATACATGACGACGGATAATCGTAAAGCGTGATAAACCCCGGGTTGCGGCAGCTTTCACGTAGTTTTTTTCCAGCACATCATCGGTAGAAATGCGCATCAGGCGGATCACTTCAGTCGTCGGTGCAACGGCCAGTGCGGCGATCGGTAAAATCATATGGCGGATAGCGCTCATGATCATCTCATGGCGGTATGGCGAATCAGAAAGCCACGCATCAACCAACGTCAGGCCGGTGACGGTTTTCAACTGATAGAGTAAATCCAGCCGACCGGAGACCGGCAGCCAGCCCAGTTGCAGCGAGAAGAACAGCATCAGCAGCACCGCCAGCCAGAACACCGGGATGGAAAAACCGAGCAGGGCGATGCTGCTGATGGCCACATCCGTCCATTTTCCGCGCATCACTCCCGCCAGAATGCCAAGCGGGATGCCGACGACTAACGCCAGCGCAAAGGCCAGAACGCACAGTTCAATCGTGGCCGGGAAAACCGCTTTCAGCTGATAAGTGATGCCTTCGCCGTTGATGCTCGACACACCAAAATCAAACTGGCAAAGACCCGCAAAATAGAAGCGGTAGGCATCCCATAAAGAGGCACCGCGCAGTGGCGCATTCGGCGTGAAATAACTCAGGCTGAAGGCCACCAGACTGAGAAAAAACAACGTGACCAGCAGGAGCAAAATACGGCGTAGCGTAAAGATGATCATGGGGCTTTCCTTCCTTCGTCATCACGGCTCTTTTCATCATCACGAAACACGCCGGCAAAAGAGGAGTTGCCAAACGGGCTCAATACCAGCCCTTTAATATCGTAACGGTAAGCCTGAAGGCGCAGGGAAGAGGCCAGTGGCAACACCGGCAGCTCCTGCTCAAGTATCTTTTGCGCCTGCTGATAAAACTCAATGCGCTGAGAAAGTTGTTGTGACAGCAACCCCTGACGCAGCAATTCATCAAATTCCGGGTGACACCAGTGAGCATAGTTGGTCTGCGAATGAATCGCTGCGCAACTGAGCATCGGGCGGAAGAAACTGTCCGGGTCATTACTGTCTGTTGACCAGCCGGATAACGTCAGGTCGTGATTCATCTCCATCAGCTTTGCTTCCTGGAAACGTCCCTCGACCGGGACAATCGTCACTTTAATCCCCACCTGCGCCAAATCTGCCTGAATGAGTTCAGCGGTTTTCAGCGGGCTGGGGTTAAATGACTGTGACGCCGTCGGCACCCATAAATGCAGATTAAGGTTTTCCTGTCCGAGGTCTTTAAGGATTTGTTTCGCTTTATCCGGATTGTATTCCGTCACCTGCGCGTTGCTGTCATAAGCCCAGGACGCACGCGGCAGAATAGACGCAGCGGTTTCAGCAGTGCCGTAATATATGGACTGCATCAGGCGCTGATTGTTGATCGACAGCGCGACTGCCTGACGGATACGCGGATCATTGAGCGGGGCTTTGTTGGTATTAAAAGCCAGATACGCAACGTTCATCCCCGGACGCAGGGAGAGACGCAAACGCGGATCCTCACGTAATATGGACAGCTGACTGGCTGCCGGATAGGCCAGCACATCACATTCACCGGTCAGCAGTTTCGACAAACGCCCGGTGCCGCCAACGCCCATATCAATCACCACCTGCGACATGCGCGGCGTCCCTTTCCAGTAATGACCGTTGCGCGCCAGGCGTACATACTGGCCGGTGCGATATTCGCCTAACTGGAACGGGCCGGTGCCGACCGGCTGGCGATCAATCTCTTCTTCGTTGCCAGATTTTGTCAAATTCGCGGCATATTCAGCGGAAAGCACCGGTGCGTAGTGTGTCGCCAGATGCCACAGGAATGAGGCGTCAGGATTATTCAGACGAAACTCGACAGTGTAGTCGTCGAGTTTTTTGATGCTTTTCACCGCCCGGGCAAACTGCAGACTGTCAAAATACGGGTATTCCTCACCGTTTACAGCATGGTAATGATTATTCGGGTCGATAATACGCTGGAAGCTGAATACCACGTCGTCGGCATTCATTTTACGCGATGGCGAAAACCAGCCGGTTTTCTGGAAAGGTACATCTTTGCGCAGATGAAAACGGTAGGTTGCGCCATCATCCAGCACTTCCCAGCTTTGCGCCAGTTCGGGGATCAGGCGATAGGTATAAGGATCAACATCCAGCAGGCGGTCGTATAACTGTGCGGCCAGCGTATCAATAATCAGCCCGCTGCTGGCTTTCTGCGGGTTAAAGGTATTGACCATGCCGTTAACACAATAGACAAAGCCGCTCTGGCGAATATCTTTCACCGGCGCACTGACCTCTGACGGGCTGGCGTGTGTTGGGGCAGTTTCAGCAAAGACTGCAGTGGACAAGCCGCTCAGTAAAAGCATCCACAAAGTTAGACGGCGCATAAAGGCTTCAAAGTTAAGGTGCAATACCGTCAGTGTATCGTACTCTGCCAGGTACCCCAATCCATTGAGCAAATCAGCGCATGATCCTGCGGCACTTCGCGCAAAAACTGGCCATCTGTAAATAAAACCCTTGAAATCGGCATGCTATTGTTATGTTATATTATAACAATAAACGCAGGCGAAAAATTCCTGCACTGTTCTCGCGATGAGGTTAATGATGTCCTTACTCCCCGTTACCGTGCTGTCCGGTTTTCTTGGCGCAGGCAAAACTACCGTTCTCAACCACATTCTGAACAACCGTCAGGGACTGCGTGTGGCGGTTATCGTCAATGATATGAGTGAGGTGAACATTGACGCCGCGCTGATCACTAACGAAATTATCCTTGACCGTCAGCAGGAAAAGCTGGTGGAAATGAGCAACGGCTGCATCTGTTGTACGTTGCGGGAAGATTTGCTGATTTCAGTGCGCGGGCTGGCACAGGCCGGATGTTTTGATTATCTGCTGATTGAATCGAGTGGTATTTCAGAACCGCTGCCGGTGGCAGAAACGTTCACATTTGAAGATGAAAACGGTGAAAGTTTGTCGCAGTTTGCGCGGCTGGATACGCTGGTGACTGTTGTTGATGGCGTCAACTTTATGCAGCAATATCAGGAAGCACGGAGTGTGCAGGAGGCCGGTGAAAGTCTCGGTGAGGACGATGAGCGCAGCGTGACGGATCTGCTCATCGACCAGATAGAGTTTTGTAACGTGTTGCTGGTGAGTAAAACCGATCTTCTCGACAGCCGGCAGCAGCGCGAAGTGATTGCGTTGCTGAAAAGCCTCAATCCTGATGCGCACATTATTCCGATTTCCCCTGGCAGCCTTCCGCTGGACACCGTGCTGAATACACACCGGTTTGATTTCGCCAAAGCACAACAGGCGCCGGGCTGGCTGAAAGAGTTACGTGGTGAACATAAACCGGAGACTGAAGAGTACGGCATCAGCAGTTTTGTCTACACGGCGCGCAGGCCGTTTGATCCGGATAAATTTTACCGCGTGGTGCATGGTGACTGGGGCGGCGGCACTTTACTGCGCTCCAAAGGCTTTTTCTGGCTGGCGTCGCGTCCGCGTTTTGCCGGCCAATGGAGTCAGGCGGGGGGGATTGCGCGTTATGGCATGGCAGGTATTTTCTGGCGTTCTCTGCCGGAAAGCGACTGGCCGGAGGATGATGAAACCCGTGAACACATTTTGGAAAAATGGGTAGAGCCGTTTGGAGATATGCGACAGGAACTGGTCTTTATCGGTCAGCACATGAATAAAGAAGAGATTATCCGGCGGCTGGATGCGTGCCTGCTTAGCGAAGAACAGATGGCAGAAGGTATTGAACACTGGGTGAACATGGCTGATCCGTTCCCGGCATGGTAGTCCTTAGGGAGGGTAGGGTTGTTCAATAAGTAGCCATAATGTCATTGTGGTAATGAGAAATATTCTCAACAAAGTACTTTACAGACGATACTGAGAACCATTATCATCTTTTCACCGGACGAGAAATGCCCCGCCAGGGACGTTAATCGCGAGGTACGACATTGCTCACATTGCTTCCAGTATGACTTAGCCAGCTCGGGTGCTGGCTTTTTTTTGCCTGTTATTCAGCCGCTTCCTGCGAGTTCACCTGTATCCCGTGTTTCTTCAACATCCCGCGTAACTGATGATACGTCACGTTCAGCAGCTCAGCGGCTTTACGCTGATTAAACCGCGCCTGCCGCAAAGCCTGTCCGATCAGATTTTTTTCCTGCCCGGTGAGCCATTGCTTAATATCCAGCGGCAGTGTCGGCAGGTTTTCGTGCTTACTGTCATCAGCCGGTTCCGCAGCGCCGTTGCGCGGTGTGAACGGGTTCAGAATGATATTATCAAGCGGAAAATCACTGGTGCCATGGCGGTACATCGAACGTTCCACCACATTTTTCAGCTCACGGATATTGCCCGGCCATTGATACGTCAGCAGCGTCTCCCGGGCGTACTCTGTAAATCCGGGAAATAAAGGCAGGGAAAGTTCACGACACATCTGGATGGCAAAATGTTCGGCCAGTAACATGATGTCCTGCTGACGTTCGCGCAGGGGCGGTAATTGCACCACATCAAACGCCAGCCGGTCCAGCAGGTCAGCGCGGAATTTCCCTTCAGCGGCCAGCTTCGGCAAATCATCATTCGTCGCACACACCAGACGGACATCCACCTGCAACGGCTGGCTGCCGCCGACGCGTTCCAGATGACCGTATTCGATCACGCGCAGCAGTTTTTCCTGTACCAGCATGGGGGCTGTCGCCAGTTCATCAAGAAATAACGTGCCGCCATCCGCACGTTCAAAGCGCCCGAGATGACGTTTCTGCGCACCGGTAAACGCGCCTGCTTCATGGCCGAACAGTTCAGAATCCAGCAGGTTTTCATTGAGTGCCGCACAGTTAAGTGAAATAAACGGCCCCTGCCAGCGGGGTGAAAGATAATGCAGACGATGCGCGATCAGTTCCTTACCGCTGCCGCGTTCGCCGGTGACCAGAACCGGCTTGTTCAGCTTCGCCAGTTGTGAAACCTGTTCCAGCACCTCAATGAAGGCGTTGGCTTCGCCAAGTAAATTGTCTGTGTTATCCGTCATTTGGCTTTCCTTGTGTGGTGAAAAACACTAACACTTAGTGAAAATCGTCATCCCGAAAAATAAGCATAGCAGAGGCAACGCTGAAAAATTCAATTTATTCATGCAGATAATAATTTAAAAAAGTTGGCACGGATCCTGATATAGGTTTATCACTGCAGTGAAAAAATCACCTGCGGCTTTAACCGGTAATCATTTGGCCGGAAACCAAACAGAAACAAAGAGGAATTTCGATTATGGGTATTTTTTCTCGCTTCGCTGACATCATTAACGCCAACATCAATACCTTGCTGGATAAAGCAGAAGATCCGCAAAAACTGGTTCGTCTGATGATTCAGGAAATGGAAGACACGCTGGTGGAGCTGCGTTCTACCTCGGCCCGTGCGCTGGCAGAAAAGAAACAATTGATCCGCCGTATCGATCAGGGTGAATCCCAGCAGATTGAATGGCAGGACAAAGCTGAACTGGCGCTGCGTAAAGATAAAGACGATCTGGCGCGTGCGGCGTTGATCGAAAAGCAAAAATTGTCCGAGTTAGTCACTACGCTGAAAAACGAAGTGGCCGTGGTAGAAGAAACCCTGGACCGGATGAAGTCAGAAATTGGCGAGCTGGAAAGCAAACTGACCGAAACCCGTGCCCGCCAGCAGGCGCTGACCTTACGTCATCAGGCTGCGGCGTCTTCCCGTGACGTTCGCCGTCAGCTTGACAGTGGTAAAATTGATGAAGCCATGGCACGTTTTGAGCAGTTTGAACGCCGTATTGATCATATGGAAGCGGAAGCAGAAAGTGTCAGCATCGGTAAAAAGAAATCGCTGGATCAGCAATTCGCTGAACTCAAAGCCGACGATGAAATCAGCGCACAGATTGCTGCCCTGAAAGCGAAAATGAACAGCACTCCGGACGCGTAATATTTGCTACCCAACCTGCCTGTTCACCGGCAGGTTGGGCAGGGTTAACAAATTAATAAGACTCATCAAAATCTAGGAGTGATGTAATGAGCTTCCTGTTCTTAGCCATCCCGCTGACCATTTTCGTCTTATTCGTGGCGCCCGTCTGGTTGTGGCTTCACTACAGCAATCGCCAGCAAAATGGCAATCAGCTTAGTCAGCATGAGATGCAAAATCTCAGCAGTCTGACCCATGAGGCGCAGCGTATGCGTGAACGCATTCAGGCGCTGGAAGAAATACTCGATGCCGAACATCCGGGCTGGAGGCAATCATAATGGCGAATCGCCTGTCTGATAAAAAGTTGTACCGTGTGCCGGAAGAGGGCGTGGTAAAAGGTGTGCTGGCGGGGTTGTCGCACTATCTGGGCGTGCCGGTAAAACTGCTGCGTATTATGGCTGTACTGTCGGTTTTCTTTGGGTTGTTCATGTTCACATTGGTGGCGTACATCATTCTCAGCTACGTGCTGGATCCTGTACCGGCCAGTGAATATGAGGAGGAAACTGCGCCATCGCCGAGAAATTTGCTGGAAGAGGCTGACCGTGAACTGAAAGCCAGCGAGCAACGTTTACGCCAGGTCGAACGCTATGTGACTTCGGAAACTTTCGGTGTACGTAGCCGGTTCCGCCAGCTTTAATCATTTTCACCGCCTTGCCTCTGGCCGCCGGACATGGCTCCGGCTGCCATTTTCCCTCTCACCTCCCGCTGAAGGAATCTTTATGACCCGTTCCCTGAATTCCTCGCTGCCGGGTAAGCGCAGCCTGTTTTCGAAAATTTTCAGCGTTATGATGACGCTGGCGCTGACTTTTGGCCCTGCCGGGCTGGCGGCGCGTGTGCTGGGCGTAGTGGGAAAAGGGCCACTACGGTATGTTTTAGCACTATTATTAGAACCGTTATTCAAACGTATTTTGACCGCGCTGTTTGGGCGCTACGCCAGGGAGAGCAATGAAAAGACTACAAAGCGACTTTAGTTCACTGATCAATCGCGGCATGGACAGGCATCTGCGGCTGGCTGTCACCGGCTTAAGCCGCAGTGGCAAAACCGCTTTTATTACCGCTTTCGTTAACCAGCTATTACACATGCACAGCGGCGCCCGCTTACCGCTGTTTTCGGCGGCCCGCGAAGAGCGGCTGCTCGGTGTGAAACGCGTCCCCCAACGTGATCTGGGCGTGTCGCGGTTTACCTATGACGAAGGTCTGGCATCACTTTATGGCACGCCACCTGCGTGGCCCACGCCCACACGCGGCGTCAGCGAAATCCGCCTGGCGCTGCGTTACCGCTCCAATGATTCCCTGCTGCGTCACTTTAAAGATACCTCCACGCTCTATCTGGAGATCGTCGATTATCCTGGCGAATGGCTGCTGGATCTGCCGATGCTGGAGCAAAATTATTCCGACTGGTCGCGCCAGATGGCGGGGCTGTTACAGGGTGATCGCGCAGAATGGGCAAAGCCGTGGCTGACGCTGTGCGAAAAATGCGATCCGCTGGCACCGGCGGATGAAAATTTGCTCGGCGCGATTGCCCAGGCTTACACCGGTTATCTGGTGCGTTGCAAAAACGAAGGTTTGCATTTTATCCAGCCCGGGCGTTTTGTTTTGCCGGGAGATATGGCCGGTGCGCCTGCGCTGCAATTTTTCCCGTGGCCCGAGCTGAATCGTTATTCGGATGCGCAGCTGGCACAGGCGGATAAAAACAGCAATTTTGGTATGCTGCGCGCACGTTTCGATTATTACTGTCAGAACATTGTGAAGGGTTTTTATAAAGATCACTTCGTGAAGTTCGACCGCCAGATTGTGCTGGTCGATTGCCTGCAGCCGCTCAACAGCGGGCCGCAGGCGTTTAACGATATGCGCCTGGCACTGACTCAGCTGATGCAAAGTTTTCACTACGGTAAACGTACGCTGTTCCGCCGTCTGTTTAATCCGTGCATCGACAAACTGATGTTCGCCGCCACCAAAGCCGACCACATCACCGGCGATCAGCACGCTAATCTGGTATCACTGTTACAGCAACTGGTGCAGGAAGCCTGGCAGAATGCTGCGTTCGAAGGCATTAGCATGGATTGCGCCGGGCTGGCTTCGGTACAGGCGACGGAAACGGGCATGGTGGAATATCAGGGGCAAAGTTTGCCCGCGCTGAAAGGACACCGGTTACAGGATGGTGCGCCGCTGACCGTGTTCCCCGGCGAAGTGCCTGCGCGTCTGCCGGGGCATGCGTTCTGGCAAAAACAGGGTTTTCATTTTGACGAGTTTCGTCCGCGCGAAATGAGTGTGGACACCCCGTTGCCGCACATCCGTCTGGATGCGGTGATGGAGTTTTTACTGGGAGATAAAATGCGATGAGCGAACCGATAAAACCGCGTATCGATTTTGAAACGGAATTAACAGCGCCGGCGGAGCCGCTGATCAAACCGGCTGTGGCCTTTGACGCGCAGATTTCAGAGCGCTTTATTCCGGTTACCGCCGAGACAGATGAACATCAGGAGGAGGGCGAAGCCGAAGCGGTGCTTAACCGCGCGCTGAAACCCCGCCGCAGTTTATGGGGCAAAATTGTGCGCCTCGGCGTGGCGGTGCTGGGTATCAGCGTCGTGGCACAGGGCATGCAACGGGTTCATGAGGCCTGGATCCAACAGGACTGGGTGGCGCTCGGTGCCTGCACCGCAGGTGGGCTGATTATTGTCGCTGGCGTGGGGTCTGTTGCCACCGAATGGCGGCGTTTGTACCGCCTGCGTCAGCGGGCCAGTGAGCGCGATACGGCACGCGAATTAATGCACAGCCACGGGTTAGGGCAGGGGCGTGCATTCTGCGAAAAACTGGCAGCACAGGCTGGCCTGGATAACAGCCATCCGGCGTTGCAACGCTGGAAGGCCTCACTGCATGAAACCCAGAATGACCGCGAAGTGGTCGAACTGTATGCCCGTCTGGTTCAGCCGGTTCTCGACGTGCAGGCACGGCGTGAAATCAGTCATTCAGCCGCCGAATCCGCGCTGATGATTGCCGTCAGCCCGCTGGCTCTGGTGGATATGGCATTTATTGCCTGGCGTAACCTGCGACTGGTCAACCGCATCGCGGTACTTTATGGCATTGAACTCGGCTATTACAGCCGTATCCGGTTGTTCCGTCTGGTATTGCTCAATATGGCGTTCGCCGGCGCATCTGAGCTGGTGCGTGAGGTGGGTATGGACTGGATGTCACAGGATCTGGCCGCCCGGCTTTCTGCCCGTGCTGCACAAGGGATCGGGGCCGGTTTGCTGACCGCGCGTCTGGGCATCAAAACCATGGAGTTATGCCGTCCGCTGCCGTGGCTGGAAGGCGATAAACCGAAACTCGGTGATTTTCGCCGCGAGCTTATCGGCAAGCTGAAGAACAGCATGGTGAAAAGTGAGAAAACAAAAACAGGCGTGTGATATTACGTCAGTTTTGAGCGACAATAAAAAAGCCCCCAAATAAATGGGGGCTCGAATTACTCTGATTAACCTTTAAGACTGAAAACTAGGTTGTCAGATAGTTCTGTGCTTTAGCGAGACCATCGGAAATTTGTGAATACGCCTTGTTCACCGCATTACTGGTGTCACTTACCGCGTCCTGACCAAAGCTTGATAGGCGATCGGCAACTTTATTAACATCTTCCGACCAACCTGCACCATTAACCATTTCAATATCACGTTCTGTTAATTGTTTCATCTTAGGCCTTCCTTTTAATCTGTTAAAGCAAGTCCCCTGTAATACCGGGGGCGATGAAAACATTGAGTAAGTCTATGGAGATAATTTCTACGCAATGTCTTCACAGGGATTAAGCCTAGAGTACTGCGTGCTGAATTTGTCTAGGAATAATCTCCTAAGTGAGATTTTCTTTTCAACAATTTGTTTTTATTGATTATTTAAATATAATCTAACCGGAGTGATTTATTTAACGAACGAAAATTAATCAGATTTATGGCCGACTGGTTATTTCAGAGAATGCTTGAAAATTAATATTTCTACATCATTGTTGCGGTGCGGAAATAAATTTGTCGTGTGTTTCAGAGTAATCGCGGTGGCAGCGTGATGACAGGCTGCTATCTTTCAAAGATTCTGTTTTTACAGCTGGTTATTCTGGAACACGTAAATATGCTCTTTCGTAAAGAGGTGAATGAACATCAGCAAAGCCACTGGGCGGGCAAGGCTTTATTACTCGCAGGGTGGCCTTTATGGATTGTGACGACACTTACCGCCCTTTTCCTGTTTGCTTTACTGATGTTCCTTATCTTTGCAAATTATACACGCCGCATTAACGTCAGCGGTGAAATCATCACTCAGCCGCACAGCATTAATTTATTCAGTCCTGAGCAGGGCGTGGTGACAAAATTATATGTCGACACCGGTAAACCCGTAAAAAAGGGCCAGCCACTCTATGAAATCGATGTCAGCCGCGTGACACAGGCGGGGAATGTCAGCACCACCACACTTGCCGCGATTAAAAAGCAGCGCGAACAGATAGATTCCATTATCGCTCAGCTGGAACACAATAAGCAGGAAACGCTGCAAAATTTGCAACAGCAACTCGATCAGTATCAGAAAGCACATGAAGTCTCACAAAGCATGGTGGATTCGGCTCAGGAAGGGCTGGATGCCATGAAAAAAAGTATGCAGAACTACGGGGCATATCAGAAGAAGGGCCTGATCAATACTGATCAGCTGAATAATCAGCGCTACCTGTTTTATCAGCAACAGACATCGTTTCAGAGCCTGAATACCCAGGCGATTCAGGAAGCGTTGCAGATTACCAATCTGCGCAGTGAGCTGGTCACGCGGGCAGCGGAGTTCGATAACCAGATTTCGCAATACGGCTACCAGCGCAATGACCTTGAGCGACAACTGGCACAGGCCGATGCCAAAGGTTCCTTGCTGATCACCGCGCCGACCTCCGGCAAAATCTCCTCACTGAGCGTCACGCCCGGCCAGATGGTTAACGCGGGCGACAGCCTTGCGCAACTGGTACCAGCCAGTAATTCCCCGTTCTTCCTCGTTGCCTGGCTGCCCAATGAAAGCGTGCCTTACGTGAAAGCGGGCGAGCACATTAATATTCGCTATGAAGCTTATCCGTTTGAAAAATATGGCCAGTTCCCGGGCACGGTGCAGTCGATTTCTTCGGCACCGGTTTCTGAACAGGAACTGAATTCCTACGCCAGCGCGCCGCGAACGCCTAACGGCACGGTCAGCGGGCCGTATTACAAAGTGATTGTTTCACTGGATAAAAAAGCCATGAACTGGCACGGCGAGACGCTGAATTTATCCAGCGGCATGAAAGCCGAATCGACATTATTCCTGGAGAAGAGGCCGTTGTATCAATGGATGCTGTCTCCGTATTACAGCATGAAGAAGAGCGTGGTGGGGCCAATCAATGAATCTCGATAACGTACGGGAGCTGGCTGACCGCCTGCACTTTAGCTGGCGTCACCGTGTGCCGCAGATTATTCAAACAGAGGCTGCCGAGTGCGGGCTGGCCAGTCTGGCGATGGTCTTTGGCTATCACGGCAAACACGTTGATTTACAGAGTCTGCGACAGCGTTACGGCATTTCTTCACGCGGCGCGACGCTGCGTACGCTGATGGATATCGCCACGGCCAATGAGATGAAGTCCCGCGCACTAAAGCTGGATATCGATGAGCTGAATGCGCTGAAAACGCCGTGTATTTTGCACTGGGATCTCAATCATTTCGTGGTACTGGTTGGTGTGAAACAGGGCAAAGTGATTATTCACGATCCGGCCTTTGGCCGTCGTTCGCTTGGCATGCGTGAAGTGTCTGAACATTTTACCGGCGTGGCGCTGGAACTGTGGCCGGACAACGGTTTTACCTCGGAGAAACCACGCGTCAGACTGGATTTGCGCAAAATGATGGGCAACGTCAGCGGGCTTATTCCGGCGCTGACCAAAATCTTCTGCCTCTCGCTGATGATCGAATCGGTCAATCTGTTGCTGCCGGTCGGGATGCAACTGGTAATGGACCATGTGATCCCGGCCAAAGACCCGGATTTACTGACACTGATTTGCCTCGGCTTACTGTTTTTCATCATTTTCCGCACCGGCGTCAGTATGTTACGTGCCTGGACATCGCTGGTGATGAGTACGCTGATTGATGTGCAATGGAAAGCCCGGCTGTTTGACCATCTGATGAAACTGCCACTCGATTATTTCGAAAAACGCAAACTCGGTGACATTCAGTCGCGTTTTACTTCGCTCGACACGTTGCGTACCACGCTGACCACCAATGTGGTGAACAGTATTATTGACGGCATTATGTCGGTCGGATTAATTGTCATGATGGTGCTGTACGGTGGCTGGCTGATCTGGGTGATCCTGGGTTTTACCGCGATTTATGTGGTTTTCCGCCTGACAACCTACAACGCATACCGGCAGGTTTCAGAAGAGCAGATTGTAAAAGGTGCGCGTGCCGGTTCGCACTTTATGGAAACCCTGTACGGCATCAGCACGCTGAAAGCGCTCGGTTTATCGAAATCCCGCGCCAATTTCTGGCTGAATCTGAACATTGATAACGCCAATGCGACGGTGCGCAAAACCAAGTTTGAAATGATGTTTACCGGCGGCAACACGCTGATCGCCACCCTCGATCAGGTCGCGTTGCTGTGGCTTGGGGCGACGCAGGTCATCGACGGCCATATGACGCTCGGGATGTTTGTTGCGTTCAATACGTATCGCGGTCAGTTTTCCGAACGTGCGGCCAATCTGCTGAACATGGTATTACAGTTGCGGATGCTTTCCCTGCACCGCGACCGTATCGCCGATATTGCGCTGACCGACACCGAAAAGTCGCTGCCGGAGCGCGAATTGTTGCGCGCGGGCGAGGCAGCTTCGCTGGAGGTGCGGGATCTGGTTTTCCAGTACGACAGCCTTTCCGCGCCGCTGATCAACGGACTGAACCTGTCAGTCGCGGCCGGTGAAAGCGTGGCCATTACCGGGCCGTCGGGGCAGGGTAAAACCACACTGATGAAAATTATGACCGGTTTGCTCACGCCGACCGAAGGGCGGATCCTGATCAACGGCATGGATATCACCACCGCCGGGCTGAACAATTACCGCAGCTGCATCGCCTGTGTATTACAAGATGATACGTTGTTCGCCGGATCTATCGCCGAGAATATTGCCAGCTTCGACGAACAGAAAGATGAGGCGCGTATTGTCGATTGTGCACGCCGTTGTAATATTCACGACGATATCGAACGGATGCCGATGGGCTATGAAACGCTGATCAGTGAACTGGGTGGCAGCCTGTCTGGCGGGCAGAAACAGCGTTTGCTGATTGCCCGTGCACTGTACCGTCGTCCGGCGATATTGTTTCTCGACGAGGCGACCAGCCATCTGGATCTGGATAACGAACTGCGGATTAATCAGGCGATCAGTGAACTGGATATTACGCGGATATTTATCGCGCACCGGCCTTCTACCATTGCGTCAGCCGATCGCGAGATAAAACTGGGGTAGGAATCCGTCATCCTCCGGGCCGCCCTGATGCGAACGGGAGGATTCAGTGAACCGGCCGATTGTTGAGGTAAAATTGTGGCCGGTGTTACATCTGCTCACGGAAAGTTCATCATTTGTTTAAAAGTTATTATAAAATACTGGCTCCATCGTCTGACGGCGCTGCATTGCCTCCTGCCGTCTGAACTGTCTGCGCTCCTGTTTCTCAAAAATATCAGTGCAACAGATTAATTTTTAGGAGTTTTCATGTCGAATCAGTTCCCGAGCTCACGCCTTCGTCGCCTGAGACAGTCCGAATCCCTGCGCACGCTTTTTCAGGAAACCGAATTTAGCGTCAATGATCTGGTACTGCCGATTTTCGTAGAAGAAGAAACCTCTGAATACGTACCCATCGAAGCCATGCCCGGCGTACTGCGCATCCCTGAATCCCGTCTGGCGTTTGAAATCGAACGCTACGCCCGTGCCGGTATCCGCTCGGTGATGACGTTTGGTATTTCGCATCACATGGATGCCACCGGCAGTGATACCTGGAATGAAAACGGTCTGGTCGCGCGTATGGCGCGTATCTGCAAAGACACCGTGCCTGAAATGATCGTCATGTCCGACACCTGTTTCTGCGAATACACTTCACATGGCCATTGCGGTGTGCTGCATGACCACGGTGTGGATAACGACGCAACCCTGATCAACCTTGGCAGGCAGGCTGTGGTAGCCGCCGCCGCCGGGGCAGATTTCATCGCGCCATCCGCCGCTCAGGACGGTCAGGTGCAGGCCATCCGCAGTGCGCTTGATGAAGCCGGATTTATCGATACCTCGATCATGGCCTATTCCACCAAGTTCGCGTCTTCGCTGTACGGACCTTTCCGTGAAGCGGGCGGCAGCGTGCTCAAAGGCAACCGCAAGCAATATCAGATGAACCCGATGAACCGCCGCGAAGCCGTGCGTGAATCGTTGCTGGATGAGCAGGAAGGTGCAGATGCGCTGATGGTGAAACCGGCTGGCGCGTATCTGGATGTGATCCGTGATATCCGTGAAGCCTCCCGTCTGCCACTGGCGGCGTATCAGGTCAGCGGTGAATACGCGATGATCAAGTTCGCCGCACAAGCCGGTGCTATCGATGAGCGTGCCGTGGTGCGCGAAAGTCTTGGTGCGATCAAACGTGCAGGCGCAGATATTATCCTGACCTATTTTGCCATGGATATTGCTGAAAACGGGCTGTAATTTCTTTTTATGCTTCAAACGAAAAACCGGGCTTCCGCCCGGTTTTTTGCATTACAAAAGCTTAACGGGAAGGGCATACGAATCTGCGGTTTTTGGTTGCCGGGTGGGACTCGAACCAGACCCGGCCACTGTGAAGGGTTGTCCCCGGCGCGGTGGTAGCCGGTGTTAAACCCAACACAAACAGCTGTGAATATTCGCCTGCCACTCTCTGTTCAGGATTACTACTGGTTTCGAGATCAACATAAGTATAACCGGATGGATGATCACGGTTAAATGACCATATACCGATAAAACTCAACGGGTTAAGCTTAGCAAACCGTGTTAGGGTATTGACATCGTCCAGTTTGAACATGCTGGCATCATCGTTGAGACCAATCATTGGCGTAACGGCCACTTTGGCCAGGCGCCGGGCTTCGGAAAGATCAGGGTAAAGAAGCAGCAATTGTGTACTGATGCTCAGTGCCGCCTCTACAGCAGCTCTGCCCATATCCGTTTGTGTTGCCGGGTCATTATCCGGATCGCCATAATCCATCGCCATACCATTGACACTAAACTCCAGACCCGCATTTTTTGCCAGCCTGAGGATCTCCACACCGCTCAGATTCAGGCCGGTAGGCAGGGTCGGCAGGGTAAAACTGATGGCAACGTCAGGCCTGAGGCTGACAACTCTTTTCAGAGCCGCACATATTTTAGCGGCATCAAACAGCCCGTTTTCCAGATCGAAATCCAGCCCTTTAGCTCCGTACATGTCTATAGTGGCAATGTAGATCTCTTCAAGTTCCACGATACTGAAATGGGTGGAGATATCGGAATTGGCGGCCCCGCCAAATGAGATGATGACAGAAAGCCCGGCGCTGTTAAGCTCATCCGCCAGCGGCAGTGCCCACTCTAAAGGCATGGCAGAACTTGCCGCCCAGCACGGGGTATTGGTTTCCGTATCCAGTGTCAGAAACCCAAAAATTAACCCGTCAATTTTCCACCTGAGGGCCTGTTCGTAATAAATGGGATTAGGTCTGCCATTCGGATATTGTTGCCAGTCACTCCACAACGCATTAATAGTGACATCAATAAAAGGTAAATAAGAATTTGACATGATATTTCCTTAATAAATTAATAGGGATTGAGGATTAACAGTCAGGGTTTATCTACTGCGGTTGTTCACGGATATAGTAAGGCGCTTCATTTGGAATGGTTAAAAAGGGCTTCCTCCGTTTGCTGATTGATGTTCATAAAAATAACCACGGTTTGTGCGCTGCCTATTTTGACTACATTCCCCACCCGGTAAATCGAAACTCCCTGGATCACCAGTAAGCGTTCAATGGCAGCAGTGGTGACAAAGACATATTGTGAAATCTGGTTGCGTTGTGCATATAAAACTAAATTACGCAGGAGCCGGACTACCGGGCCCGAGAATCCGTATCCCCCGGCGTCATGACTCTTTTCAAAGGAAAAACGTGAAAGTTCACAGACTGATGCAGAACAGGGAAGGGGAGCCTGACTTTGCCACAAATCAGGAAAAACTTCGCTGAGCATATAAGGGGCCGTAGTGGGCAAAAGGCGCACACAGCCTTTGACGTTATTGTTAATATCGGTAGTAATAATATAATCAGTGTCGATAGTGTCGAAACGATCTGTTTCCTGCTCATTGAAACTTTCCACATCCCATTTCAACCGTTGTTTAAATACACGATGCCGAAGTTGAAACATCGATAATAAGAGCGTCTGATTTCTTCTGCTTCCGGAAATACATCCGTGAAGTACGGCATGTGAAACAAGGCGTGGGTCTGTTATATCAATATCTGTATTGCCGGAATGAAAAATGCTCACCGGCGTGATAATTTCGGCTTGGCTCATATTCAATACTCATTCGTTAATAATCAGTGCAGGCTAATCACCGCCTGCACTGATAGTCAGTGATAAATAGCGGGACATCCGCTACATATTACGACCCGGATTACGCCCGCGTGGTGCGCAGCATCCCCCTCTCACGCCCGGGCAGTTTGGTTGACCTCCGACATTGCCGGAGCCTAATTTAAACCATGGATCCCCACCGGCTTCATCCAACGTGCCTGGCTCTGTTCCCTGAGTCCACCATTTCGCTTCATAATTACTGCCCTCCCAGCTAACACGGTCGCCCTCATTATAAGTCTCCGTGGCGCTCCATTGCGGATACCCGGTTGCCGCCTGAACGGTAACATTGTAAGCCGCAGTGTCGCTCGCTCCGCTGATATCAGTCACGGTCAACTGGAACACCAGTGAATGATTAATCAGCACGGTTGGCGCGGTGTAAGTCAGCGTTTCACCGGTCACGGATGTGGCAGTGACATCTGCTGGCAAACTCCAGAAGTAGCTCAACACTTCGCCGTCAGGGTCATACGAGTTTGCCGCGCTGAGTGTACCCGTTGCGCCGCTGCTGACTGTTTTACTGCCGGAGACTGCCGCCACCGGAGGCTCATTCACGCCACCTGCGACCAGGAAGGTATAGGTATCAGTACCGGTTTTGCTGCCATCAGAGACGGTAAGTGAAACGGTATAACTGGCCTGATACCCTGCGGCAGGCACCCGCAGGTGAATAATCGGGTCTGTCAGGCTGCCGCTGACAATTAAGCCCGACGGGACATTCCACTGATAAGTGATCGGGTCACCGTCAGGATCGTAGGAATGACTGCCATCAAAGGTAAGTTGGGTAATCGGAGAGACCGGGCTTTTTGGCCCCACGATTTGCGCGACCGGTGCGCGATCGAGCGGATCAACGCTGGCATTAATACCTTTAAAGTAGAAAGGTGCCATATCAATGGCTTGTGTCACTATCGGGGCACCCAGCCCTTCACGCGCAGCATTGACCAGCAGACCGTTATCCTGATCGGCAGTCCAGGTAAATACGCCTCCCAGCCCTTTTGAGCGGGCATATTCAGCTTTCGCTTTTACGGTACGCGGCGTATCCAGAGAGATAAATAATTTAGAAGACGAGCTGTACAGATAGTCTGCGTCAGCCTTTTCATCGGTATAGAGTTCGAAGCCGTTTTTCCCTTTTTGCGCTTCCAGATCCAGATAGTTATAAATAATGTCATACCATTCTGAGCTTCCTGACTCAAAAGTCCCCGTTGTCGTTGCGGCACCTGGTTCATAGGTACCGACCAAAGGTGACAGTTGAGAGATCGCCGCATTACGCGCATTACGGGTATAACCTGCGTAGCCAATGTTGATATTACTCTGCGCCACACCTATTGAAATCAGATAGTCAACTGCGGCATCCACGCCATAGCTGGTTTGTTCTGTTTTATGCAGGTTCGTATGATGATTCAGTGCGGGAGCCCATGGCGTACCGAAGAAATCGTAGGTCATCACGTTAATCCCGTTCAGACCTGCAGCCAGCAGACCCGGGATGTCGGCTTTCGCCAGAACCGCCGGATCGGCTGAAGAGGCGATACTGATTCTGGTGTTTGGCAATCCGGCATTGTTGAAAGCTGCCCGCAACTCTCTCATTAAAATGACATAGTAAACACTGTCGTCATCGCCATAAGGGTTGTTATTGCCTGCTGCTCCCGGATATTCCCAGTCAATGTCGACTTCTGTGAACATCGGGAAACGTTTGAAGATATCCACAATGCTGGCACAGAAGCGAACACGCTGTTGGGCATCGCGTGACATGTTGTAAAAACCGTTACTCATGGTCCAGCCACCCACGCTAAATGAGAGAACCAGATCATGACCGAGTGTTTTTGCTTTTTTCTGCAAATCCCGCAGACCGCCTAAAATCCCCTGAACTTTTTCCTGCTGGAAATCGTCAGGCATAGTGATGTCTTTATAACTCGGGAAGCCATTATTGACGTAGGTTTGGGTATCACCCCAGACATCGAGGAAAGTAACAGAGCCGTCCTGATCGTGAATACCAAATGCTGCTGCCCCGCTGGAGATGGCTGCAGATTTCTCACCCAAATCACCAAGAATGCCGACAAAACCCACAATTAATTTGTCGAATGCCGTTGGCGAAACAAGTGCCAGGTCAACGCCACGCCCGCGATCTGCGGGTTGCTGGCTGCCTTGCAGGCGGCCATCATATTGTGACCAGTCGGTGTAATAACCAAAGACTTTTGGGCGACCTACAGTGTTGTATTTGTTATATACCGGTTTAGCTACGCGGGCTGCGGTATAACTGAATTTTTCGGTATCAACGGCGGGATCAAATCCGTCGATCAGATAAGATTCAGTTGTGGCGGCATCGGGTTTTGTAATTTTAGACATAAATTTTCCTTAACAGTTAGCATTCTGAATTATCAGCACGATAGAAATCTGAAACAGCATTTCGTCTTGGAACGTGAATCATTTTGGCTGTAATTCTGTGTTGTGCAAATTGGCTTGTTAATTTTTTATGTTTTATTTTCAATAAGTTAAATTAAATAAACTAAAAAAAATGAAAAACCTGACACTTATTACAGGTATTACAGGCAGTTTAATTGACAGGCAATCGAGCCTTCCTATAATCATTGCAATGCTGTGTTTGGATGAGGAGAGGGAAATGTTCCATGGAGATTGCATTTGCACGAAATTCAGCGACTTAAATTATTGTATGGATGACCAGATAAAATTAACCTTGGATAAGTGGTTATACTCAATTCGATTCGACAGCTATGCTTATGTTATAACGCCGAGAAAAGGCTTCGATGATTTTTTTATTCTTGAAGGTTTTAACGCCAGCTGGCGCCGGCAATATATGGAAAATGGGTTTCATAAAATAGACCCTATTATTAATAAGGCTCGGAATTATCAGCAAGCTCATATATGGAGCAGTGTGTCGCTTTCGGGAAGTGATCGCTTTTTAAATTGTGCGAAGGCGCATGGTATCCGGTATGGATATTCCATGTCTTTACCGATAAATGACCAGTATATAGGCGTGCTCAGTGTGGCACGAAAAGAAGATATATTTGTTTCGCAAAAGGAATCCATGAATATTATTGGAATGATTACAGTTTATTTGCACAAACTTAATAATCAATTTTTAAGGGATTTTAATAATAAACTTATTGATAAGGTAGGGAATTTAACGCCGCCAGCAATACTGACTGCAAGAGAACGTGAATGTTTGGTCTGGCTTGCGGAAGGGAAAACCAGTTGGGAAATAAGCCGGATTCTGTCAATTTCAGAAAGAACAGCAGTATTTCACATTAACAATTGCATGACCAAACTTGGGGCTAAAAATAGAGTGCAGGTGATAATGAAAGCCATGAGAGCCAATATTATTAAATAAAACGGGCCTGTCACTGGCAGGCCACATTTTGCCTTCGTGTCAGATGACTGGCCCCGTCTTACCTACTTTTTCACAATACCCGCAATATCATTGGTGTTCATCAGGTGATAATCGCCGTTCATGTCGGTATAGCTGGTCATGCCGGTATCGCGGTCACGATCCGGTTCACCGTGGGCGAAAAACTGGTCGCCGGATTTCGTATTAATCACATAATCGCTGGCACAGCCGGTTAATGCCAGGGCCAGAACCCCGGCCGTCAGGCAGAATAATTTCTTCATTGTTCAGCAGGTTCCTGTTGCAATCATTTGCCGGCATTACAAAACAAACTGCCGTAAGAAGCAAAGAATAAAAATGTCACTAAGCGTAATAGTGCGTGCAAAACCGCGATTGTGCACCAGCACGGTGCGATGTGATCCCGTCGTTGTTTCTGTGACTTGTTCGTAACGCTCTTGCGCCGCTATCTATACTCACATAACCCGTAACATTCTCAAAGGTTCTGTAACACTGGCAGATATTTTGCTTATGTCTCTTACCTTTGATGTTTTCACCCCTGGTGATAAGCGGGGAATCCTCAGTCTCAAGATTAAGCATTAAATTTCACATTTTCAGATGACGACTTCGTGTTGGTGTTTTTGCTACATGCGTTTTCCTTCACCCGTTTTGCATTAACTCAGTCCTAAGGATCATGATGATGTCGATGAAATTTATTAAAAGTCCTCTTTCTTTGTTGCTGGCAGGCTGTCTGGTCACGGCGTTTTCTGCGCGTGCGGATATCGTGATTGGCGTCGCCGGCCCGTTCACCGGCCCGAATGCCACCTATGGCGATCAGTACTGGCATGGTGCCACACAGGCCGCTGATGACATTAATGCCGCAGGCGGAATTAACGGCGAGAAAATCAAACTGGTGCAGGGTGATGATGCCTGCGAACCGAAACAGGCCGTTGCGGTGGCGAACCGTCTTGTTGATCAGGATAAAGTGCAGGCGGTTGTCGGGCATTTTTGCTCATCTTCTACCATGCCGGCGTCCGAGGTTTATAACGATGCCGGAATTATCGCCATCACACCGGGTTCAACCAACCCGCAAATCACCGAACGTGGCATGAGCGATATGTTCCGCATGTGTGGACGTGACGACCAGCAGGGGCAGGTTGCCAGCGATTACATCATTGACAAGCTGAAAGCCAAAAAAGTGGTCATTATCCATGATAAAGATACCTACGGGCAGGGGCTGGCGGATGCCACCAAAGCGGCGCTCAACAAGCGTGGCGTGAAGGAAG
Source organism: Rahnella perminowiae (assembly GCF_019049695.1). NCBI lineage: Bacteria > Pseudomonadati > Pseudomonadota > Gammaproteobacteria > Enterobacterales > Yersiniaceae > Rahnella > Rahnella perminowiae. Next base: position 202,649 of record NZ_JAFMOT010000188.1, on the reverse strand, counting down.
TGATGTACGAAGGGCTGTCGCGAGGTGAAAAAGATTTTAACGCGCTGGTCACCAAAATCAGTGCGCAGAAACCGGATGTGGTGTTCTTCGGCGGTTGCCATCCGGAGGCCGGTCCGCTGGTGCGCCAGATGCGTGAGCAGGGCGTGCAGGCCACCTTCTTCTCCGGTGACTGCATCGTGAACGAAGAAATGGTCACCGCCGCAGGTGGCCCGCAATACACCAACGGCATCCTGATGACCTTTGGTAAAGACCCGCGCCTGATCCCGGAAGGTAAAGCGGTCATCGATAAATTCCGTGCCAGCAAGTTTGAGCCGGAAGGTTATACCCTTTATTCCTATGCCTCCGTTCAGGCCATTGCCGCAGCGTTCAAAGCCACCGGCGGCAGCGATTCCGCCAAAGCCAGCCAATGGCTGAAAGCCAACAGCGTGGATACTGTCATGGGCAAAAAAGCCTGGGACAGCAAAGGCGATCTGAAAGTTTCGGATTACGTGGTTTATAAGTGGGATGACAAAGGCAAATATCAGGAAGTGAAAGAATAAAGCACGCTTATTTGCCATTTTGAACCCGGGCAGTGCTCAGTGACCTTACGTATTCCATGTACGCGACGGTTCTTGTGCGCTGACCGGGTCCGGACGGCTGTAGCGATAATGTTTTATTCGCTTTAATGAATGCGCCTTAGCCGGGCGCGGTCACAAAAAGAGACTGTGTATTTATGGATTCATTCTTTCTGCAACAGTTATTTAATGGCATCACGCTGGGTGCTGTTTACGGGTTGATCGCCATCGGCTACACCATGGTTTACGGTATTATCGGCATGATTAACTTCGCACACGGCGAAGTGTATATGATTTCAGCTTACCTCTGCGCCATTGCGCTGGCACTGCTCTCTTTCTTCGGACTTCACTCTTTTCCGCTACTGATCCTGGGCACTCTGGTGTTCACCATCGTGGTCACCGGCGTTTACGGCTGGGCAATTGAGCGCATTGCCTACAAGCCGTTGCGTAATTCGACCCGCCTTGCACCGCTGATTTCTGCTATCGGCATGTCGCTTATCTTACAAAATTACGCCCAGATCAGTCAGGGACCGCGACAGCAAGGTATTCCGACCCTGCTGGATGGCGCGTTCCGTTTTCATATCGGCGAAAGTTTTGTCCAGATGACCTACACCAAAATTTTCATCCTGCTGGCATCACTGGTGGGCATGCTGGTTTTATCGTGGATTATCAGCCACACCAGACTCGGGCGGATGTGTCGCGCCGTGCAGCAGGACAGAAAAATGGCTTCGATACTGGGCATTAATACTGACCGTATCATTTCGCTGGTCTTCATGATGGGTGCCGCGATGGCCGGGCTGGCCGGGGTGCTGGTGACCATGAACTACGGCACGTTCGATTTCTATGCCGGATTCATCATCGGCATCAAAGCCTTCACCGCCGCGGTGCTTGGCGGGATCGGCTCATTACCGGGCGCGATGCTCGGCGGGCTGATCCTGGGGATCGCCGAAGCGCAGTTCTCAGGCATGGTGAATTCCGATTATAAAGACGTATTCTCCTTTGGATTGCTGGTGGTGATCCTCATTTTCCGCCCTCAGGGCCTGCTGGGCCGTCCGGTCGTGACGAAAGTGTGAGGAAAATAAAATGATGTCACAAACCGCTGTGAACAGTGGCTTTTCACTGAAACGCTGTCTGCTGGATGCCATTTTTGCCGGGCTGGTGGCGCTGATTATTTTCGGGCCGGTAGTTGGCGTGGTGCTCGATGGCTACAGTTTTAATTTCCATAGTCAGCGCCTGGTCTGGATGATTGTGGCGGTGATGTCCGGCCGCTTCCTGCTCAGTGTATTTTTAGAAACGAGGTCCGGACAGAAAATGCGGGCGCGTTTCGAATCTGACAGCGCAGGTGTGTATGTCCGCGCGCCGGATGACAAAAGCAATCTGCGCTGGATTATTCCACTGCTCCTCGTGCTGGCGATTTTCTTTCCGTTCGTCGCCACCAAATATATTCTGACGGTTGCCATTCTGGGGCTGATTTATGTCCTGCTCGGCCTGGGACTGAATATCGTGGTCGGTCTGGCTGGTTTGCTCGACTTAGGGTACGTGGCGTTTTACGCCATTGGTGCATACGGACTGGCGCTGGGATACCAGTACCTCGGGCTGGGGTTCTGGTCGATGCTGCCGCTGGCGGCGGTGATGGCCGCACTGGCAGGCGCTTTGCTGGGTTTCCCGGTGCTGCGTATGCACGGGGATTACCTGGCGATCGTGACGTTAGGTTTCGGTGAAATTATCCGGCTGGTGCTGACCAACTGGTTATCTTTCACCGGTGGTCCTAACGGGGTATCTGCCCCTCCACCCACTTTTTTCGGTCTGGAATTTGGCCGGCGGGCGAAGGAAGGCGGCGTGCCGTTCCACGAGTTTTTTCATCTGACTTATAACCCGAACATGAAATTTATCTTCATCTATGCCGTGCTGGTTCTGGTGGTGTTGCTGGTGTTGTTTATCAAACACCGGCTGACCCGCATGCCGATTGGCCGGGCGTGGGAAGCGTTGCGTGAGGATGAAATTGCCTGCCGTGCGATGGGGCTCAATCATGTGCTGGTCAAACTGTCTGCCTTTACGCTCGGCGCGTCCACTGCCGGTATTGCGGGGGTGTTTTTCGCCACGTATCAGGGTTTCGTTAACCCGACGTCTTTCACCTTTTTCGAATCTGCCCTGATCCTCGCGATTGTGGTGCTGGGCGGTATGGGTTCAACCATCGGCGTGGTACTGGCAGCATTTGTGCTGACCGTCGCGCCGGAACTGTTACGCAGCTTTGCTGAATATCGCGTATTGCTGTTTGGCGTATTAATGGTGGTGATGATGATCTGGCGGCCGCGCGGCTTAATCCGCATCAGCCGCAGCGGGTTTGCCGTGCGCAAAGGAGTCGCACCATGAGCGAAGCGTTAGCCGATGACAATATCCTCAGTGTTGAACATTTGCGTATGCATTTCGGCGGTATTAAGGCGCTGAACGATGTGAATCTTGCGGTGAGACGCGGTTCGATTACCGCGCTGATCGGCCCGAACGGGGCAGGGAAAACCACGGTATTTAATTGCGTTACCGGTTTCTATAAAGCGTCCGGCGGCAATATTTTGCTCAATACATGCCGGCGCACCACCAATGTGATCCAGGTGCTCGGACAGAAATTTCAGCCGGATGACTGGATTAAACCGGCGCAGCTGGGCAAACGTATTTTCTACAAAATGTTCGGTGGTACGCACCTGGTCAACCGCGCCGGGCTGGCGCGAACTTTTCAGAACATCCGGCTGTTTCGTGAAATGTCGGTGGTTGAAAACCTGCTGGTGGCGCAGCACATGCAGACTAACCGCAACCTGATTGCGGGCGTGCTCAATACACCCGGTTACCGCCGGGCTGAAAATCAGGCGCTTGACCGCGCATTTTACTGGCTGGAGGTGGTGGAACTGGTCGATTGCGCCAACCGGCTGGCGGGGGAGATGTCTTACGGTCAGCAGCGGCGGCTGGAAATCGCCCGCGCAATGTGTACCGCGCCGGAAATGATTTGCCTGGACGAACCGGCTGCCGGTCTGAATCCGGTGGAAACACGTACGCTGAGTAAAATTATCCGTTTCCTGCGCGATCATCACGATATTACCGTCCTGTTGATAGAACATGATATGGGCATGGTAATGGAAATTTCCGACCATATTATCGTGCTCGACCACGGCGACGTGATTGCCGAAGGCATACCGCAGGTTATTCAGAATGATGAAAAGGTCATCGCCGCGTATCTGGGTGCTGATGAAGATGACGAGGTCAGCTTATGAGCGACACGATGCTGGAATTTCGCGATGTGAATGTGTATTACGGGGCGATTCAGGCATTGCAGCAGGTGTCTCTGAAGGTGAATCAGGGAGAAACCGTGGCGCTGATCGGCGCCAATGGTGCCGGAAAATCAACGCTGCTGATGTCGATATTCGGTCAGCCACGCATACAGAGCGGGCAAATCCTGTTTCGCGGAGAAGATATCAGCCGCAAATCGACACACTTTGTGGCCTCGGCGGGAATTGCACAATCGCCGGAAGGGCGGCGCGTTTTTCCGGATATGACCGTGGAAGAAAATCTACTGATGGGCACCATTCCTGTCGGGAATCAGCATGCGGCAGAAGATCTGCAAACCATGTTTGCGTTATTCCCGCGCCTGAAGGAACGCCGTAAACAGCGGGCGATGACCATGTCCGGTGGCGAACAGCAAATGCTGGCGATTGCCCGTGCGCTGATGAGTCGTCCGAAGCTGTTACTGCTCGATGAACCGAGTCTCGGGCTGGCACCCATTATCGTGAAACAAATTTTCCAGACCCTGCGTGAACTGGCGAAAAGTGGCATGACGATCTTTCTCGTGGAGCAAAATGCGCATCATGCGCTCAGGCTGTCTGACCGGGGTTACGTTATTGTCAACGGGCAAATTCGCCTGAGTGGGACGGGAGAAGAACTTTTGCATAATCAGGAGGTGCGCAAAGCCTACTTAGGCGGGATCTGAGCCCCGTCTCCCTGAAGCTGCAGCTGTATTGGCTGCACTTTCTTATCTGAATCACTCAATTGTGTCTGCGCATTGTGCGTTGCTCGCCGGGCTTAACGTCAGTGATTACGCGTATCTCAGCCAGTCACCTCTAATAAGGTTTATTCCGAATTTGTTAATTTTCAACCGCCCTCCACATTTCACTCACAGTATTCCGCTATCATAAGATTCTTACTGAAAAGTGACCATAAAGTTAAATTTCTGGGTTATCATGCGAAATCAGCCGTCAAAAATTTGTAAAATACCATTTTTTTAGGCGAAATCAGTGACCTGAAGCCGGGTGAAGGCGTTGACCCGTTCAGGCTCAACAGGCTATATAGCGCTATCCGTTTTTGGCATGAATTTTCCTGTCTCAGGGATGAAGTGAATGATCCAGGTCATTCGCTCGATGAGTTGAACCGTCGGCGCTGCTCGCAAAACAGCAGAAATGGGTCGTAGAGTTTATTGTTTTAATCAGACAGGGTGCTGAAATGGCTTCTGAGATAATTTCATTTGTATTATTTCTTTCTTCTATTTTTCTCTACGTCACGCGGGCGTCGTCCAGCCGTGTCTGGTTTTCACTGGTGCTGTTTTTCCTCGGGCTTTACGTCATTCTGAATGTCATCCTGATCGGCAGCAATTATTTCACCGGCGAAGGCATCACGGACGCCGTGTTATATACCGTTACCAGCAGCCTGAAAGGGGCGGGGCTCAATAAATATATCCTGCCGTTTATCGGTTTACTGGCGGGGCTGATTGCCGTATTTGCTTTGCTGGCGTGGGGGCTGAAACAGCGTCGTGCTAAAAACAGCAGTGCCGTCTACAGCGCACTGGCCGTGGTACTGGCGGTCTTTTCCGTGGGTTCCACTCAGGCATTCCAGAACATTTCCCGGCTGGTCAAAACGCAAATTTCCGGCAACGGCGCAGATTTTAATACCTATTACAAAGTGCCCGAAAAAGTCATCAAGGGCGCGAAAAAACCTAACCTGGTTTATATCTATGGCGAGAGTCTGGAACGCACTTATTTTGATGACAAGGTTTTCCCCGGCCTGACGACCGAATTAAATCGCCATAAAGCGCAGAGCACTGATTTCACTAATACCAAACAGTTGCCGGGCACGGGTTATACCATCGCCGGTATGGTGGCTTCCCAGTGCGGGATCCCGCTGTTTGCGCCGTTTGATGGCAATGCCTCCAGTGCACTGGCGACCTTCTACCCGGAAAACGTGTGTATTGGCGACGTGCTCAAAGGTGCCGGCTATACCAACTATTTCTATCAGGGCGCAGAACTGGCTTTCGCAGGTAAAGGTACTTTCCTGAAATCCCATGGTTTCGACCATCTTTATGGCTACAACGAATTGCGTCCGACCGTGGCGGATCCGTCTTACAAAAACGACTGGGGTTGGTATGACGACACCTTGCTGGATGAAGTGTATAAAAAGTTCATCACGCTGAGTCAGGAAGGTAAGCCATTTTCACTGTTTACGCTGACCGTTGACACGCATCATCCTGATGGCTTTATTTCCCGGGGTTGTACCCGCAAGGAATATAAAGTGAACGGTAAAGCTAACCAGTCACTGAGTGCCGTGTCCTGTAGTCAGGAACTGATTGCCGCCTTTATCGATAAGATTAAAAAGTCCGGTTATTTTGATAACACCGTCATTGTGGTGTCTTCCGACCATCTGGCAATGAACAACACGGCATACAACATTCTGACTAAACAGAACCGTAAAGACCTGTTCTTCGTCCTTGACGGGCGTCATCCGGTGGGTGAGCTCAATGCGGCGAAACGCAGTACGCTGGATAATGGTGCGACCATACTGGATATGATGGGCGGCGATAACTATATCGGTCTCGGTCGCAGTGGTGTTTCTGCGACCTCTATGACCGCGCAGTTCCTGAATATTGATGACAAAGTGAATGCCTGGAAACCGGCGGTCATCAAACAATGGGGCTTCCCGAACAGCATCAAAAATTATGCGGTGAATACCAAAGACAGTACCTTTACTTTCTCCGGCATGACCATCAAAACGCCGTTTATTCTGAAGGTCACGGGAGACAAAATTGAACCGATGTTCGATGTCTATCTGTCAACGCCGTTGAAAAAACAGCTGGCCGGACTGGCGACCAGCGATAACTTTGTCTGGGTCGATAAATGCTACGAAATGGGCCGTGTGTGGGCACCGGAGTTGTCGCTCAATACCGGCCTGTGTGTTGCATCGGGCAACCTCGGGGCGAAGCCGACAATTGTGCAGGCCACCGGCGATACCTTCAAAGGTAAAGTAGACTTCGCGAAAGACACGTCGGGCAGTAACGCCATTTATCAGCAAACCCTGAATGCGTTGAACATTGACGATGCGGCCACTACCTACCAGTCGAAAGCCATTGCCTTTATGGTGCCGGGATTGCCGGAGCAGGTAAAAGCGATTACCGGTGTGTCTGCCGTTGAAAACTGGGGACGTTGGTCAGATGCCAATCTGGCACCGTCGGTGAAAATTGATTATGTCAAACCGCTGCCCGCTACTTTTGATGTGGTGATCCGCGCACGTGCTTACGGTAATAATATTGATAAGCCGGTTTCTGTCCGCGTCGGGGATCAGGAACAGTTTGTGACCTTTGGTGATACTGACGGCATCGTGAAAGTACAGTTCACCAACCCGGGGGCGGAGCAGAGTATCGTGATCACGCCGCCGGAGCCGACTGAGCCCACCGAAGGGACCAGCGGTGGCTTCCAGCCGCGTAAGCTGGGCATCGGTATGGTTTCGCTTGAAGTTCAGCCGGTGGATCCGCAGTCTTAATCTGCAGTTTGCCGCAAACATTAAAACCCGCCCCGGCGGGTTTTTTATTGGCAGCAATGACCCATGTTAAAAAGGCGATGTTGCCAGTCCCATAGCCAAACCTGCCTTTCTTCTCCAATGTGATCGGCCAAAATTAAGAACAGCTGGCTGCCCAACGAAATCCTTTGTGTAGGCAGTTTAGTGCCAGAGGCAAGCGCTACAACTAAACCTGTGTCAGCCCACCGTCCACACAGATTTCTGCTCCCGCGATATAACTGCTTTCATCGCTCGCCAGGAAGAGTACGGCGTTTGCGACTTCTTCAGGTTTGCCCATTCTTGCTAACGGTATTGCGCTGATTATCCCATTACGCAGTTCTTCGGAGGCTGCAAGCATCATTTCCGTATCGACAGGGCCAGGGGCGACCACATTAATTCGAATACCGCGGGCGGAGAGTTCATGTGTCCATGTGCGGGCAAAAGAACGAAGTGCCGCTTTACTGGCACCGTATACACCATATCCCGGCGTGCCAATCACATCGGCAATCGAACCTATCAAAACGACGCTCGCTCCCTTTTTCAACAGGGGAAGTGCTGCCTGCATAGCGAAAAGCGGTGAGCGCACATTCAGGCCGAAAATAGAATCAAAATGTGCCGGGGTGACGTCATTAATTGTCGAGTATTCTGCCATTCCGGCATTAATGACCAGCACATCTATCTGGCCGGACTCTGTCTCGATCAAATCAACGATCCGTGTCAGTTCGCTTATCTGGCTGACATCAGCACGTAGCGGTCTGGCGTTGCCCTTTATCGTGTGACCGGCGGCGTCTAACTCCTCATCCCGCCGGGATGTGAACCAGGTTGTCGCACCTTCACGGGCAAATCTCTGACTGATTGCAAGACCAATGCCTTTTGCTCCGCCCAGTATCAGGGCCACTTTGTTGTCTAATCTTCTCATCTGCTTACTCCTGTTCGAATGGAAAAGAGATGATATAATTTTTATACTTAATAACAATTACGCACTTTACGTAAACTAAGTATGCCGGAGTATATCGCTATGACACAGATCGATAGCAGTGACTTAAGAGATGTAGGAAAAACCCGTCCTGTTCTTGAGAACATCACTAACAAATGGTCGATTTTAATTCTCACGGTGCTTTGCACTAAACCATCCCGCTTTAATGAACTCCGTCGCCGGTTAGAGGGGATCACTCACAAAGCCTTGTCCGATGCGCTTAAGCGTCTCGAACGTAATGGGTTGGTATACCGCAAGGTACTTCCTACTTCGCCGGTGAGTGTGGAATACAGTCTTACCGCGTTGGCACGGACCCTACAGGAACCGTTTATTGCACTGTACGAATGGGCGCTGGAGCATGGAGCAGAAATGGAGCGGGCCCAGGAAATGTATGACGCTTCCCGGGTGAAAGAGATGAGTTAAAATAAGAGTTACTGTCGGCCGGGCAGGGGACCGACGGTAATCAGGCCTGCGTTCTGGCTGACGTCCGCTTCTTGCTGCTCATTGAAATCTCTTGCGGACGGTTTTGTGTCAGAAGCGGACATTGATGACAATCATTGTATGAATCAATTAAAAGCCTGTCAGTTCACTACCGCTGTTTATGCATCACCCTGGTCAGCATCTGGCAGAAGGCCTCGCTTGCGGGATTAAAGCGGTATTCGTTCACGCGCAACAGGCAATCTACCGACGGCAGCGGCATCATCATCTCAAACCCGGACACGTTACAAACCGCTTTATCAATGCTGTATTGATTGATTATGCCCACACCCAGGCCAGTCGTTATCGCTGCAAGCATACCCGCTACCGAGGGGCACTCCAGCATCACAGTAAACGGAATCTTTGACTGACGAAGTTTTTCCTCGGCCAGGCTACGGTAATAGCAATCCGGTCCCCACGTAATAAGCTTCAGGCACTTATCAGATTCATACCGCCACGCAGGCGTTGCGCACCAGTATAACTTTTCACTCCATAATACCTGGTCTTCCGGCGATGCCGTGCCCGTGAAATCCTGATGTAAGATGATTTCCAGACTTCCTTCAGAAAAATGCTGACGAAGGAGATGACTTTGCTCAACAACCAGCTGTATATCCACTTCAGGATGGTGATGCGTGAAGGTTGAGATAACCCCACATATTTCGGTCATTGAGATGTGTTCCGTGACTCCAATTCGCAGCTTTCCACGGAGTGCAGAAGGAGAAAAATAGGCCACGGCATTATCGTGCTCCGTGAGTATATTTTCCGCATGGCGCAATAAAACGCTGCCCTTTTCCGTCGGAACGCTTTTACCGTCGATGCGCATAAACAGCTGACATTGAAGATGATCTTCAAGCCGTCTGAGCTTCCAGCTTACGGCGGACTGGCTCAGATTGAGGAGTAATGCAGCCTTACTCATATTGCCCGTTTGCACCACAGTTCTGAAAACTCTGAGCGAATCAACGGAGAGTCGTTTATTCATTTTTTATGACAAAAGTTGGTTTACATCGGGAAAGAATGTCACTGGTGTCATATTCAGTCAACGGATAGCCTGACTGAAACGAGCACAACGGAGAAAGCTTATGCCCGCTAATAATGCATTACTGAATAGCAACGTTTTGATAAAGGGTTGCCGCATTGCGACCGGGATCCATGGTTCAGGTACACCTCTGGTGCTGGTGCATGGTACTCCCGCACATTCTGTAATCTGGCAGACACTGGTTCCGGTATTTGTCGATGCGGGGTTTCGCGTTCACCTTTATGACCTGCCTGGGTTTGGCGCATCCGAGCGCCCTTTGACGGCTGATACTTCGGTTGCCTCACAGGCGAGTTTTCTGCTGAAGCTGCTTGAACACTGGCAACTCGAAAAAACGCATCTTTTTGGTCACGATATCGGCGGGGCAATTTCGCTCCGGCTGGCGTTCGACAGGCCATCCCTTCTGCAGACACTTACACTTGCAGATATTCCGAGCTACGACTCCTGGCCTTCATCCACATGGAAAGATATGCGGGATAACTATGCGGATTATGCGCGGATACCTGCCACTGAGCATTACCGCGCAATGTCCCGCCAGTTGCAGATGGCCGTTTTTAATAAGCATCTTATGACAGAGGAGCGGCTGGAAAGTTATCTCGCGCCGCTTTGCGGTGTGGTGGGCCAGGCTTCATTCTATCAGCATCAGGTTGCGCACTATAATGCCTGTTACACCGCTGATTTTGCAGAAAAACTTCCGCAACTCCGGTTACCTGTGCAGATTTTATGGGGCGCGGAAGATGAATGGCAACCCGTTGAGTATGGAAAGCGTTTGCAGCGCGATATCGTCTCTTCCACGCTGCATATCTATCAACAGGCCGGACATTTTTTAATGGAAGATGTACCCTTACCTGTCGCCGCACAGTTAATTGATTTTGTTAATCAACATAATATGAGGTAGAGCCATGATCCTGATCGGAATGCTGGATTCACCCTATGTCAGACGGGTGGCTATTTATATGAAAGTAATGGGTATTGAATTTGAACATCGACCGCTTTCGGTATTCAGCGATTTTGATGCCTTCACAAAAATTAACCCGGCAGTCAAAGTTCCAACCCTTATCACAGATGATAATCAGGTACTGATCGACTCAACACTGATCATTCATTACCTCGGAAAATATTCAACTCATTCTGCTGCACCGGCATCATCGTCCGAAGCGGAAGAATTGCGGGATCTGCATCTTACGGGATTCGCCCTGGCAGCCTGCGAAAAAGCGGTACAGCTTGTTTACGAGCAGCGTCTCAGGCCAGAAGAAAAACAGCATCAGCCCTGGGTGACTCGCGTGACTCAACAGCTTCACGGCGCATGGCAGACACTGGAGAACGGCCTGCGGGAAGGTCATCCTGATATGCTGTCCGTGGCCGGTATCAGTATCGCAGTGGCCTGGAGTTTTACAGAATTGATGCTGCCGGATACCGTGAACTGTGCGCGATATCCGGAAGTGGCAAGGTTTAGATTGCTGGCCGAACAGCGACCGGAATTTTTGGCAACGCCGTTGATTTAAAAAGGGGGTTGCGTATTCCGGCGCTCATGATTCAGTACTTTATATAAAAGTAACACTGAGCGCATTAGAATCAGGCGCTTGCAAAAGGTAGCTCCATCAACATTCATTGAATACAGTTCCATCAACCGCAGCGCCTTATTAACCGTATTTTCATTTATTGGTTTAGATGAATTACGGATGCATTCCAGATGCATTGCTGTTTCAGGGAAGCTTAATCCACGTTATACATGGGATAATCTATATAACCTCCATCTTGCCCGGTGTAGAACGTATTCTTGTCAGGAACAGCAATAGGCCAACCGTTCTTCATGCGTTTCACGAGGTCCGGATTGGCGATGAAAGGACGCCCAAATGCGATTAAGTCGGCTAAACCCTCCCTGAGTGCCAGCTCTGCACGCTCCTGTGTATAGCTGCCCGCGATGATGAGGGTTCCCTCGTAGGTTTCGCGAAACTTTGTCAGGAAACCGGCAGGAATGGCCTGCGCTCCCAGAGATTCCTGATCGCTCAAATGCACATAAGCAAGTTGGCGGCGACGCATTTCAATACCCAAAGCTAACCAGGTATCCTCCTCATCATCAAAGCCATGCATATCCTGCAGGCGGCCAAAAGGTGCAATACGGATACCTGTCCGGTGACTCCCGATGGCGGCAGAGACCGCATCCACAGTTTCCAGCGTAAATCGCAGGCGATTGGCAATATTACCGCCATAACGGTCTTTTCTGTCGTTAAGTCCACCGTTGATAAATTGCTCAAAGAGGTAGCCGTTAGCAGCGTGGATCTCTATACCGTCAAATCCCGCCTCAATGGCATTTTTAGCCGCCTTGACAAAATCCTGCGTCACCCGAGGTATTTCATCCGTTGTTAATGCGCGGGGCTGGCTGTGAAATGCGCGCACAGACTGATAGTTATCCCCGGGAATGTGAGTTGTACAGCCTTCTGCAATACGCGAGACAGAACTGACCGGTGCCTGTCCATCAGGCTGGTGAGCAATGTGTGAGGAACGTCCTACGTGCCAAAGCTGAATGAATATTTTCCCGCCTTGCCGATGTACCGCCTCAGTAACCTTCTTCCACCCCTCTATCTGTTCGTCAGTATAAATTCCCGGTGTGTAAGCTTGTCCACGACCTTCCATTGAAACTGGTGAACCTTCGGAAACAATTAAACCTGCTGTGGCGCGCTGTCGATAGTAAGTGACCATACTGTCAGTGGGAACAAGGTTGTAAGCTCGCGATCGGGTCATTGGTGCCATAACGACACGATTATTAAGACTTATTTCATTCATTGTGTAGACATTCAATAATTCGCTCATTCTGTCTCCTGAAGACATTTCATGGTAAAAATGTATTGTCAGGGATCTTATCTTTATTTTAAGGCCGTGATTAGCCGGTCAAAAAGCCCCTCAGTGTTGATATAAAGGAACCAATATTTGTGACGGCACAACTCAATGGTGTACAAGAATTCACTGAAGTCGTCAGAAAAGGCAGTTTCGTCGCTGCAGCTGACGGTTTAGGCGTGACGCGTTCGGCACTCAGCAAAAGCATCAAACGTCTGGAAACACGTCTGGGGGTTCGCTTACTCAACCGCAGTACGCGCAGCCTGTCACTGACACCGGAGGGTGAGATCTATTTCAATAGCTGCAATGATGCGCTGGATATGATTTCAGATGCCGAAAGCAGAATAGAGGCGGGGATAGTGGAACCTTCCGGACTGATGCGCCTGACGGTACCCGTGGCCTTTGGGCACCTTTTCATTATGCCCTTACTCAATATCATGGCCTTAAAATACCGGGCTTTGAATATCGAAGTGGATTTCAGCGATCGGGTTCGTGACCCGGCAACAGACGGCTTTGACCTGGCCCTGAGACTTGGCCCCCTGCCTGACTCAGGTGATTTGGTAGCCACACGATTGGGCGAGCAAAGGTTTATTATTTGCGCCTCTCCGGGCTATCTGAAGCGGGCAGGCACCCCCGTTGACCTTCGTGGGCTTTCATCGCACAGCTGCATTTCAGGGTTGCCCTCAGAAGGGCAAACTTACTGGTTAATCCGGGGTAAAGAAGAGCTCGTTGTAAGGCATGTCGTTTCCTCAGCTTACCGTTTCAATAATGGCCAAGCCATGCTGGAGGCTGCTATTGCCGGATGTGGGGTGACGCAACTTCCTGACTGGTTGTGCGGTGATGCAATTAATAAGGGGCAGCTTCTTACAATTTTACCTTCATTTCAGGCACCGCCTACCCCCATTTCAGCAATATGGCCAAGGACTCATGTGGTGCTTCCTAAAGTGAGAGCCTTGATTGAAGAACTGAAAAAAGAGTTGCCGGCACTGCTAACGAGCGCGCAGCGTTCATCAACGGAGTGAATCAAAAGCAGGCAATATGCTAAAAACAAAAAGCCCGCTTAAGTTTCCTTAAGCGGGCTTCTCTAAATTTGGCTCCTCTGACTGGGATCGCCTTTACCAGTAACTGGCTAATAAGTAAGCTAAACCTGAATTCCCTTACTGTCAAGACCACTAAAATGACCACCAATCGACGCTGATGAGCGAATCAGGGGGCCGGGATGTCGTTACTTATTGTTGGAATTGGGGACATGCTGCTGCATCAATTCAACGATCCAATCAATAAAAACTCGCAGTCTGGCGCTGACATGGCGGTTCGGCGGAAACGCCAGGTACAGGGGCATTGGATTAATACGCCAGTGTTCAAATAGCGGAGTCAAGGAGCCACAAGCCTGATGTGCTGCCGCCATATAGACTGGCAGCGCAATCACGCCTAACCCGGCTAGCCCAGCTTCGAGGTAAGCATTGCCATCATCCACTGCAAGCACATAGCTGCTTTTGATTTCAATATGTTCACTCTCACAGTGCAGCACCAGAGGATCAATCTTACCGGTGCGTGTAGACAAGAATCCCACTATGCGATGGTCAGTGTTTTCCAGCTCTCGCGGGTGCGCAGGGGCGCCAAGGCGTTCCACATAACGGGGGGCGACGTAGACGCCGAATTGCAAATCGCCGACATGGCGTGCGATCAGGGACTGGTCGTTGATTTCGCCACCGCGCAAGACGCAATCCACATTGTCGCCGATCAGATCCACCACCCGGTCGCTCACGCCCATGTCGAACTGGATATCAGGGTAGCGTGCGTGGAAAGCCGGTAGCGCTGGCACCAGCACAAGGCGGGCCAGCGGACTGGGCACATCCACCCGTAACCGTCCTCTGGGCGTAATCGCCGCACTGGAGAGGCTGTTTTCAGCATCCTCCATGTCCGCCAGCAGGCGGATGACGTGCTCGTAGTAGACCGCGCCGTCGGGAGTGACACCGAGCTTGCGGGTGGTGCGATGGAGTAACTTGACGCGCAGCCGCGCTTCCAACTGCTGAATGAGTTGTGTCACCGTGGTTTTGCTCATATGAAGTGTTTGGGCAGCCTTTGTGAAGCTACCTGCCTCCACCACACGAGCAAAGGCGCGCATCGCATCGAAACGATCCATTCCTTATCCTCTCTTTCTCACCGATTGTTTGGATTTTACAAACAATGATGGACAAAGTCGCCTGTTTATCCGCCCGATCCAGTACCTGTAAAGTGTCTTTATGTTCACCGGGCAGATTTCGCCCATTGCAAAGGTACAAACATGACAACACGCGAAGCAGTTTTTCCCTTCGGTCGGCAGGCGCTCTATGAGCGCAATCGCTATTCACCGGCCATCAAATCCAACGGTTTCTTGTTCGTTTCGGGGCAGGTTGGTAGCCGGGAGGATGGTTCGCCTGAACAGGATCTTAAAGAGCAGATCAGGCTGGCATTCGATAACCTTAATGCTGTTCTCACGGCTGCGGGCTGCACGTTCGGTGATGTGGTTGACGTTACCCTCTTTGTCGTCGATCCCGAGTCAAACCTCGACGCTATCTGGAGTATCCTGCCAGAATATTGGGGGGAGGCGCCTTACCCTACGTTGACCGGGATCGGCGTGACGTGGCTTTACGGATTCAAGTTCGAGATTAAGGTGATTGCCAGGCTGCCCTGAGCGTTACGGGTCTTTCCGCCCGTCGAAAATTCAACAGGGCAGCCCGCGCTGCCTGTAGAGGCAGCAGAGAGATTTCTGAATTGCTATATGCCGCATCGGGATGGTTTGCCAGACTGGGCAGGATTTACTGATGAGACAGAGGAAAATTTATGAAAGCAGCGGTTTATGACGTGGAAGGCGCTCCCGGCGTCCTGAAATATGTCGATATCCCAGATCCGGTCACAGGGCCTGACGACATCCTGATTTCTGTCGAGGCTATCTCGATTGAAGGTGGGGATCTGATCAACCGCCGTTCAACTCCGCCGCCTCATCCTTCATGGATCGTCGGCTACGCGGCCGCGGGCACAGTTATTGCAGTCGGATCGAAAGTCAGTAGCCGTACGGTTGGGGACAGAGTCGCCGCTTTTAACATGCAGGGATCACATGCGGAACGTTGGGCTGTGCCTGCGGAACGAACCTGGCTTATACCCGATGGGGTAGATACGGCAGAAGCGGCGGTTTTACCGATTTCTTTTGGAACCGCGCATCATTGCCTTTTCACACGAGGCATGCTCCGGCACGGAGAAACCGTCCTCATTCAGGCAGCAGCGGGTGGCGTGGGGCTCGCAGCCGTTCAGCTTGCCTCACAAGCAGGCGCGACGGTCATCGCCGTGGCAAGCGGAACGCAGCGAAGAAGCCGGTTGCTTGAACTTGGTGCCGATCATGTCGTGGATCGTGCAGAGAATAACGTCGTGGACAGTGTCCGACAGTACACCCATGAAACTGGTGTTGACCTCGTCATCGATCCGGTGGGGACGACGTTGCCTGCTTCGCTTGCTGCACTCGCTCCGGAAGGACGTCTCGTCTTCGTCGGTAATGCGGGCGGTGGCAGCCTGACTGTCGACTTGTGGTCGCCAATGCAGTCTAACCAGACACTCATGGGGGTATTCATGGGACCCCTTTTTGAAAAGCCTGGAGTTTGGGCAAGTGTGGACGACATGTTGCAGGCTGTAGCCGCAGGGCGCATCAGGGTTGTCATTGACCGCATCTTCCCCCTGGCCAGCGCTGCTGCGGCCCACGAATTCGCCGAGACAGCGAAACCGCTTGGCCGCATCGTTATGAAGCCATGAGACGCGTTTGACCAGTATGAGTGTGCTGGGCTAATTACTGGGTTCTGGTATCAAGGCTAAGTTCAGATGTCAGGGGGAGGGCAAAGCTGAAATGTCCGCTCTGTGCCAAAAGCGGACGTATTCATGTCTCATCTAAATTTTTGGCACAGAGCCACATGAGACATCAACTATTCGCGGGGAATAGTGAATATTTTCTCTTCAAGACGTTTTGCACTATCAAAATCATGGGCGAACTGGGTAATGGTTGATTTGCGTTTACATAGTTCGCGCATTCTGCGGGTTGAATCATGATGCAACTTTGCATCAACTGCGACACCATCAACGCGACCTTCCAGCATATAACTTTCCTGGTACGAAGCATCGCCTGCAATCAATACATAGTGAGTGCCTGCATCTACCACGACTGACTGGTGCCCAAGAGTATGTCCCGGGGTTGGAACAATTCTTACTGCGCCGTCTTTCGTTACCGCCATGCTTCTGTCAAAACTTTCAAACGGCCCGTCATCATGTGTGGTGGTGGTTGGTTTAAGCCATTTTGGATAATGCATGTTAAGGAAACCTTGCACTGGCCCATTCCATGCAAGAGCGTCATGCGCTTCTTTTTCACTCAGGATTATCTCACTGTCAGGAAAGTGCCCGATTCCTCCGGCATGGTCACCGTGCATGTGGGTCATGATGACCCACCTCACCTCCCTTGGATTGAATCCGACTGCCTGAATTCTGGCGTTAACTTCTTCTTCAGGTTTTACCCATCTCCTTTCGCATTTCTGCATAAATGGATGCCACCAGGGCTGATAGCCCGGATCATTCGCGTGTGAGCTTTCGCCTGTATCCACTAAGATAAGACCTTCCGGATGTTCAATAAGCCAGCATCCAATCGGGAGACGTAGACTCCAGTCTTTGTCTCTCAAAATATCCACGACGCGGGCTGGACGTGCTTCATAGCGGGCTAACTGGTGCCGGCTTTTGATCTGAACATCTCCGGTTTGCAGGCAATGTATTTTCATGTCATCCTATTAACGCAACAAGTGTTGCGTTAATACTAGGCTTTGAGCGCAATGAGAGCAACATCTGAAGAAAAAGAATCACTCGACGCAGTAAAAGAAAGAACCGGTGGACGCAGTGCTAAAGTCAGGGAGGCTGTGTTGCAGGCTGCCCGGCAGATACTCATGGAACAAGGAGCGAATGCCCTGACACACCGAAACGTCGCGCATCTTGCCGGAGTCAATGCGTCGACGGTCTTTCGTCGATGGCCTGACAGAGCAAGATTGATTGCCGATGTGTTCAAAAGTGCCGCTGAAAGCATGGTTACCCTTCCAGACAGCGGCAGCCTGTCCGAAGATTTGTATGAATTTTTGCATAGGATTTCCTCCATGCTCGCTTCATCAGAGGGCAGGAAATGGGTACTGGGCGCTATTAGCGCGACCTCGTCGGGGGATGGCATGGTTGAATCTGCTATTCGGGAGGTCTGGGAGCAAAGGTTTCAGCAGGCGGAAATCATGTTTGAA
This sequence comes from Rahnella perminowiae, assembly GCF_019049695.1. Lineage (NCBI taxonomy): Bacteria > Pseudomonadati > Pseudomonadota > Gammaproteobacteria > Enterobacterales > Yersiniaceae > Rahnella > Rahnella perminowiae. The sequence continues at coordinate 184,670 of NZ_JAFMOT010000188.1, read as the reverse complement.
CGGGCAGCTTTGCGTGGCGAGGCTGGCTATGAGGGGCAGCGCAGAGCCATACTTGAAACGCTTATTGCTCCTGTCTGGTTCAGAATTCTGATTACTCAGGAGTCTGTAGATGAGGAATATCTGGTGGCAAATATCAGCCGAGTTTTAGAGCAGATGTTTTGATCGCGTTTTTTATTAAGACCGAACTCGGGATGATAAAGCTCGCTATTTTGAGATAAAACAGATTAAAGACACTTTCAGAAACCAGCGGTATGTCCGCTGTTCGCTCACAGCGGACCATGTGGCTTGCGGACAGCCTGGTGTCAGAAGCAGGCATTACTCTCTTGAGTATGGTAAACAGTGTGGAACAGACCAGCAGGTTAAGTATCAGTGGTATAAATAATGTCCCAACCGCTTAAGTACGGCCGCCAACTCTTTGAGATCAACGCTGGCAAATCCCACAATGAGCAAATTAAATTCCGTGTTTTTATTGCAGGTATAACTGTCGAATGAAGCTATCTGGACATCGTTCTGCTGCAACCACTGAAAAACCTTTTCCGTTATCAGAGCATCAGCAAAGCTCAGGTACATTTGAAGTCCGCCGTCCGGAATGGTGAGCTGTGCATCAGGCAGAAAGGCTCTGATGAGCCTGGCAACATTGTCCCGCTTATGCAGATAGACGGTGCGCATTCGTCTGGCGTGTTTCTCATAGGCACCACTGTTGATCAGCTCGGCCACCCACTGTTGCATCAGACCGTTCGTCCCTCTGGAAAGGCCCCAGTGCAGGGAGGCCATCTGCCCAATTAAATCCTGATCGGCAACCAAATATCCCAGTCTTATACTGTTAAAAAGCACTTTTGAAAATGTCCCCATATAAACGACCTGGCTTGCAGCCTCAGAGGCGCGAAGGGCGGGCAGGGGAGCACGGTCAAAATAAAATTCACTGTCATAATCATCTTCAAGAATCAAAATGTTTTTCTGAAGGGCAAGGCGTATAAAAGCTCCCCGCCTCAGCTCTGACATCGTCACACACTGAGGGAAGTGGTGTTCAGGCATCAGGTAAACAATGTCCTGATCCGTTCCGGGCAGCTCAGTTACGCTCATCCCCTCGTTGTCCAGGGTATGAGGCTGCAGTCTGTAACCAAACCGGCTGAAGTTATGCGCAAAATCCATGTAGCCAGGATGCCCGAAATGAAAAACTGAGCGGGAATTCATCAGCGTCATGGCCAGTAACACGCTGCCGTACTGTGTGCCCGGTACGATCAATACCTCTGAAGGCGATGCGGTAATGCCACGCGCAGGCAGGATCCTGTCGCAGATCAGGCGGCGCAGCCCGGCATCGCCGCGGCTTTCACCAAACCGGTTCAGTTTTTCAGGGTAACGAATCACCCGGTTAAAAGCCGAACGAAACGCGCTGACCGGCAGGTGTTCTGTGCTGGCATGGCTGGGTAACAGCGAAAGGGAGCCGGGAGGGAACTCGCTCATCAGTTCACTGTCATCTTTGGGTTTATTGCCCGGCACGAACCGGGACTGCTCGCCGGAATTATCCGCAGAGATTACTTCTGTGCCTCTTCCCACCTGGCTGCGGCACGCGCCTGAAGCACAGAGCTGCTCGTAAGCGCGAACCACGCTGCCGCGCGATACCCCCAACTGGCGGGCCAGATCGCGTGAGGGCGGCAGCATTTCCCCGTTCTTTAATCGCCCGTTGGTTATGTGCCAGAGGATTTGCTCAGCAATCTGCGCATACACCGGGGTGGCCAACAGCCCTTTTTTTAAACGTAACTCAATCATATCAGGAACCTGCAGACCAATAATAACTACTCATTGGACCTTTGAAATTAATTTTAACCGGACCAATATACCTGCCGGTCTTTCACACACGTACAGATGAACACGGCGTCAGTTACCCTGTGCTCAGCGGAATGCAGATATACATGAAAATCTCATCAGTAAGCTTCGACCTTTTTTCCTCGGTAATGGGTATAACCGGCCTGGGGCTCGCCTGGCGTATCGCCTCTGTGACTTATGCCATTCCGGCCTGGCCGGGAGAAACCCTGATCGCCACGGGTCTGCTGACCTTTTTTATTTTAATCCTCTGTCAGTTGCTTCGCCTGGTACGCTGGCATTCCCCTCTCCGGGATGAGTGGCGTTCACGTTCACGACGAAATTTTTTCTGTGCAGCCACTATTTCAGGTTTTCTCCTGTCATCCGGTGTTATGCCTTACAGCCTGAAAGCCGCCTGCCTGTTGTGGATAGCGGCAATGTGCGCCCAGCTTTTCTTTCTGGTATGTACATTTCGACGCTGGGTTATTGATGAACTCGAGGTGCATGAGATAAGCCCCGTATGGCTAATCCCGATGGTGGGCAATGCTTCACCGTCATTTGCCGGGCTGGCGCTGGGTTTCCCAGGGATAAGCAAGATGATGCTTTTTTCGGCCATATTATGCTGGGCACTGTTTATGCCACTGATCCTCTGGCGTATCGTCTTTGTGCGTCCCAGTACGCCTTTTACTGCCATGCCCGGCCTGGCCATTATGGTGTCGGCACCGGCGGTGATTTCTGTCGCGCTGACCACTCTTTATGGTGGAATGACGGAAGCTGCACTTTTTATGGCATGGACGGCACTGTTCTTCGCCATTATTCTACTCAGCCTTTGGCGGCGTATGGTGCCGCCTTTTACACGCGGATGGTGGGGATTCACATTTCCTTCAACGGCGCTGGCTTCCGCGCTGATCCGCGTTGACAGCGCGCAACCATCGTTTCTTAATCACCTGCTGGCGCTGGGCGCAATAACTTTTGCAAGCTTCATCGTCTGCTTCGTCACAATCACCGCGGTTGTGCGTCTCTTCTCTGGGCCAGTAAATCGCAGGCTTGCATAAAGCAGGTAAGACCTGCACCGGCACCGTTATATAACCATTAAAGCAGCAGGCGCCGGTGAGTCACTTTCTGTTTTATACCGCTCAGAAATGTTCAGCCTGCGGTTCTGTTGTGCGCATATTTACGTGAACCGACAACGCAAAGAATGACGCCAAGAGTAACGAGTCCCATCAACGGCGTTACGTTTTCGTGCAGTATCGCGACGGCAAAACATAAACCGATAAAGGGTTGCAGGAGCTGTAACTGTCCAACGGCGGCGATACCGCCGATAGCAAGCCCTTTGTACCAGAAGATAAAACCAAGAAACATACTGAATAACGAGACATAACCCAATGCAATCCATGCAGGTGTGCGGATGTGGCTACTATGCGCAGGCAGATTGTAATACGCGGCAATGAGCATGAAAGGCAATGATATGACCAAAGCCCAGCTAATCACCTGCCATCCGCCTAATACGCGTGACAGTTTCGCGCCTTCAGCATAGCCAAGCCCGCAGGTCACTATAGCGGCAAGCATCAGGAGGTCTCCCGATGCCGAAAGTGAAACCTCGCCGGTGAGAGCGAACCCGGCAACCAGCAGACTGCCAGCGACAGAAAATATCCAGAACGGCTTCTGTGGTTTCTCTCCGCCGCGAATGACGCCAAAAACCGCCGTGCTTAACGGCAGCAATCCGGTGAAAACCAGCGAATGAGCTGAAGTTATAAGCCTGAGAGCCATTGCAGTTAACAGCGGAAAACCGACAACGACGCCAAGAGAAACAATAACAAGCGATAAAATCTGCGATGCCTCCGGACGTCTGATCTTCATTACAGCAAGCAGGATAAGCGCAAGAGTTCCGGCAATGGAGGCTCGGATAAATGTCAGAAAGAATGGATCGATATCCATGACCGCGATACGCGTTGCTGGCAGAGAACCACTGAAGATTACGACGCCCAGAAAACCATTTATCCAGCCTGATAACGCGCTTTGAGGCGCAGAGGGAGTGGCAGAATTTAGCATGGTGCGCCTCAACTTAATCAATGTGTCCCTGGTTTGCTGGCAGAGTTTTCATCTTCAGAGAGTGACAGGCCAGCGTTTCAACCAGCGGCAGCACGTGATTTACCGTTAGGGGGGCCAGCAATATTGGCCTGTCATGGTGGGAGGAATACCAGTACATTTCCTCGATTTCAGCAGCAGGCTGGAAGTCCGTTTTTTCTGGATGAATATGATAAATTTCAGCCGAAAGTGTGGACCCTGGCTCATTCACAGCAACATCTGTAAAACTCCCGACGTAAGTAAATTGTGCTGCTTCTGAAGCCAGTCCCAGTTCTTCATAAAGCTCACGCCGAAGCGCTGCCAGCGGGCTCTCGCCAGACTCAATTTTTCCACCGGGCTGAATAAAATGCGAGGTGCCTCTCTTTCTGACCAGCAGACAGCGCGCTGAAGCGTCGGTGATAATGGCTGATGCAATGCGGATGACCGTTTTTTTCCTCATTATGTCTTTTCTCATTTAAGGGGCCGTTATGATAGAAGTTTGCGGGTTCAAGGCGGCTCGTACCCTAAGCATTTACCGAGAGAGCATGCTGGCTACCCACAACTAAACCGAAAGGTAGGCCCTGTTTATCATGAATATCAGGTGATACTTTGCAGCGAAGCCGGGGCAGAGCGTTTTTCACCGGTTACCTGCATCTTCAGCCGGCGCATTGAGATGTATATCGCATTGTGGCCCAAAGCACTTTATCTGCTGGCATCCTGGTTTTCCGCTAAGACAGTTGTGATAAACGTGCATATTGTGGAGCCTGACATTGAATACGGTGTCCATATGGATGCCATAGTCGGCATTGTTATACACGTCCAGATTACTCATATAAACGTTGATCAGGTGCGAACCACGAATGCCGTGACCACGCGGGTTGGCATAAAAACCGCCGCTGTTTTTTCCGGTTTGGATCAAACGCACATCGGCTACCCGCCGAAGATAAATATTATGAAAATAGTCCTTTTCGGTATTGCCGTTATTATGCAGCTTCAGGTCTATCGCCGTGACACGACTGGCACCTTTAATATGGATCCCGTCGCTGCTGTTCTCCACCTCAACATTCTGCAGGGTGATATCACTGCAGCCGGTTTTTTCACCTGCGGTCGGGTCCCCACTGCAGTTAAAAAAGAGGCCAATCTGATTATTTCTTAGATCCTGGCTGTCAGCTCGCGGGTCAATGGTGCCGACCAGTTTCACATCTTTTATTGTGACGTGGCTGGCGGAAGTGGCATAAAGCAGCGGGGCATTAATGCTCCTCCTGACCGCAGGACTCCAGGTGATAACCGTACCCGGCCCTGCACCTTCAAGTGCCACATTGCTGCTCAGTAACAGACTGCTGTCCTGAAACCAGGTGCCGTTGCCGAGCAGCACGGTGCCGCCACCGGCATCGGCGACCCGCTTAATGCATTCAGACAGTTTGTGCGGAACCGGACAGGCCACAGTGCCAGCAGCAAACGCCGCGGGGGCGTAACCTGGGAATATCAAAACAGCGATAAAACCGGCATAGCGGAAAAGGGCTTTCATAGTAACTTTTCGCTCACATTTAGCTTATGGACAGGCGGAGAGGCAGTACAGACTGACAGAAATCACCGCAGAATAAGCCGGATCCCCAGATATCCCATCACCAGGCCACTGACCTTATCCAGCCGGGATTTGTACTGCATATATGCCTGACGCGGCCTCTCAGCCGACAGCAGCCATGCCACAACGGCATACCAGATTGTATCGATGCAGAACGCCATAGCGGGCAACACAAGGTAAAGATAAGGCGAGATATGCTGGCTGAGCAGGGCGGCAAAAATACTGCCGAACACGATAGCCGTATTCGGATTACTGAGCTGAGTCGCCATGCCTATAAAAAACGCGCGGCCCGGATGGTGCGCACTTTCACCGCCAGCGAGGGATCCGGCGCTGTCACCCGTCCTGAAAAGCATGCGGCAGCCCAGCCAGATGAGGTAAACCCCACCTGCCGTTTTGAGTGCGGTATACAGCCAGGGTACCAGTGTCAGCAACGAATGCAGCCCGGCGAGCGCGATGACTGAGAAGATCATGCACCCTACGCCCATGCCTGCGGCGGCGGCCAGTGCGCTGAGCCGTGAAGAGACAACGGCAGTGCGTACTATCATGATGAAACTGGGGCCGGGACTCATGGCACCCAACAGGATGGCACCGGCAATGGTCAGAAGGGCTGCGGGTGAGTCAGTCATCTCTTTACCTGCTTTATTACGGTTCAGGATTGTCTATCCCTGCGCTGGCAAGTCTGCACAGGGATACGATTACTTGCGGCTCTGGCTGTAGCGGTCGGCCAGCTTATCGAGGAAAGTTAACAGTGCCTGGTTCATCTCCTGATAATCATGTGCACGCAGCTCCGCCGGTGTGTGCACGAAGCGGTATTCGGCTGCACGGCTTAGATCGTTTTCTGAGTTTGCAATCAGCAGTTCGACCACCTGCGGAGTCAGTTCCATGTGACACTGAAAACCGTAGACCAGATCGCTGTAAGCCACAATCTGACGCGGGCATCCTTCGCTGTAGGCAATAACGGTGGCATCCGGCGTCAGACCAGGCATGTCGTTATGCCAGTGCCCGACCTCCAGCGTATGCCCGAAATGCGCAAACAGTGCATGCTGCCGTCCGGCTTCCGTAAGGGAAACAGGGAATTTACCAATTTCTTTTTCCGGGCTGTGGTCGAAGGGGGCACCGAGCGCTTCACCGATCAGTTGGGAACCCAGGCAGATGCCGATGACGGCTTTTCCTGCCCGGATGGCGGCAGCGATGACGGCCTGTTCAGCTTTCGCATCAAAGTGCGAGCATTCTTCAGGCGTGGTGGCCGGATCCTGCGGACCGCCCATGACGATAAGAAAATCGATATCGTCCACGGCGGACGGGAGCGCATCGCCTGCATAAACCCGTGAATAGGTAACATGATGGCCATGCTCCCTGGCCCAGATCTCATAGGCTCCCGGAGCCTCAAAACTTTCATGAATGATGAAATGTACGCGCATGCAAATAAACTCCGTGGTGGGGACCGGTAATTTGTCCGGTCAGGTCAGATAAGCGGCTGCGGGCAAGTCAAAGAGACGGCAGCAGACCGGTCAGAGAAAGCGTAAAAGACCCGGCCTCAGCCGGCTCAAGATCGGAAACGGTAATACGCAGGCCGTGCGCCGGATGAAACAACCCGAACACTTCCCCTTCGCGCACCAGCCATCCCTTCAGGGCCAGTTGCATCACAATGCCTGAAGAGTCGCAGTCCAGGGGCACCCATACGTTAAGGCCATCGTGCCGGTCTGAAACCTGTAACCCATGACCGCGCAGCAGGTCGGTCAGCGCCTGGCGACGGACCCGGTAAGTTTCCCTGACCGTCTCAAGGTGAGATGAAAAATCCGCAGACATCATCACCGCAGCGGTGACATTCTGAATGATATGGCTGACCCAGTTTGTACCGGCATTAAGGCGTTGCTGAAGCCGCAGCGAGGTTTCTTCATCGCTGGCCACAAAAGCGAGCCGCATGTCCGGGCCAAGAAATTTGGAGGTCGAGCGAATGAGCGCCCAGTGACGCGTCGTTTCCGGAATGATGTGCTGATACGCCTGCGTGGAGAGGAGCGAAAAGTGATCGTCCACGATGACCAGCACCTGCGGATAGTCTGCCAGAACCGCGCGGATGCGCTGCGCCCGCTGTGCGCTGAGACCAAAACCAGTAGGGTTGTGCGCCCGTGGCGTAATAATGACCGCCTGAACACCAGAAGCAAGGCACTCTGCCAGCGGTCCTTCCTGCATACCTTCTTCATCAACCGGCACTCCGGCAGCCTGCAGGCGATTGTGCATGAGAGTGCTGATACTGCTCAGAAAACAGGGATCCTCAACCGCAACCCGATCTCCGGCGATGAGATAACAGTTGAGAAGGCGCTCAACCGCATCCACCGCCCCGCTGGTCAGATTGAGCTGGTAGGAACCTGTCACATCAGCATCCATCCAGCGGCGGCCGAGGTTTTCCATTTCCTCGCTGACCGCGCGTTCACCGTAAAGACCTGGTCTCATTCGCATAGGAGACACCTCGGGCAAAAACGTGGCGCAAGGATTGCCACTGGCAAGGTCGCGCACCGCCAGATCCGGCGGCGAGCCCTCCATTGCAACAGCCTGAAAGGCGAAGCCGCGGATCACCGTGCCGTTTCGTCCCCGGGAAACAGCGAAGCCTGCATCAGTCAGGCGCTTATACGCGGCGGCTACCGTATTTCGGTTTACCTCCAGGGAGACCGCCAGCTCACGCACGGGCGGCAGCGCCTCACCGGGTTTAAGTTCGCCGGACTGAATTAACGTCCTGACCTTTTCAAAAATTTCGCCTGCTGTTTTACCTGATAGTTTCATTGATCTGTGACAATAAATTATTTAACCTAGGACAATAATAATTCAACCCAGGCAGACTGTCTACCACGATGAAAACAGACGAACATACTCTAGCCAGCGCGACACAACCGCGCCATGACATGCATAACCTTTGGCCGCGTGCAGAAAGCGTTGACGACTTCCGGATTAACCTGCAGGCGGTACGCAGCCGGATTGAAGACGCCTGCCGCCGCACCGGTCGCGATCCGGACAGCGTCAGGCTTCTGCCGGTCAGTAAAACCATGGATGAGGCCCATATTCGCCTGGCTTATGACGCCGGCTGCGATTTTCTGGGTGAAAACAAGGTGCAGGAGGCATGGCGAAAATCTCAGTTAATGTCGGATCTCAACCCTCTGAAATGGTCGGTCATCGGTCATCTGCAGTCTAATAAGGCCAGACTGGTTGCAAAATTCGCCAGCGAATTTCAGGCGCTCGACAGCCTGCATACTGCGGAAGTTCTGGACAGACGTCTGCAGCAAGAAGGGCGTGAACTGGATGTCTTCGTTCAGGTAAACACCTCTCACGAGCCTAGCAAATATGGCCTGACGCCGGATGAAACTGAGACATTCTTGCGTCAGCTCACGCCCTTCAGCAGCCTGAATGTGAAGGGACTGATGACTCTGGCCGAGTTCACGACAGATGCCAAACGCGTTCGCGAATGTTTTATTCGTCTGCGGACGCTGCGTGACCGTTTATGTGAGACGGCACCTGCCGGATTTTTGCCAACACAGCTTTCAATGGGGATGTCCGGTGACTTTGAAATTGCGGTGGAAGAGGGGGCCACGGTTGTTCGTGTGGGGCAGGCTATTTTCGGCGCCCGCAGCCTTCCCGATGATTATTTCTGGCCGACCCGATGAACAGTGACAGCTCATCTCTGGCCCTGCCAGATGTGATTTCCATCCAGTCGCAGGTGATCCGGGGGTGTGTCGGAAACAGCATTGCGCAGCCTGCTCTGACACGATACGGGCATGACGTGCTTGCCGTACCCACCTGCGTACTGAGCCACACACCGGACGGGCAGGAAATTTACGGCGGCGAGCTGCCTGACACCTGGTTTGCGGGGTTCCTGACCGATATCAGTGACAGGGGGCTCGATGGCGGTCTGCGGGCCGTGGTAACGGGTTTTCTGGGAACGCCAGCTAAAGCTGCCGTATTAAAGCCATGGCTTACCTGCTGCATTACCAGGCATCCCGATTTGCTGGTCGTCATGGATCCGGTGCTGGGTGATAAAGATACGGGTTATTATGTCGATCCTGCACTGACAGAATGGTACAGAGCACAGCTGACCCCGCTGGCAACCGGCCTGACGCCTAATTTGTTTGAACTGGAGTGCCTGAGCGGCAGGGCACTGCAGAGCCGGGATGAGGTTGTGAGTGCGGCGCGCTCACTGCTTCAGGGCAGGACACAGTGGGTAACGGTGACCAGTGCGGACGACTGTGGTGATAACGTCACGGTCAGCGTACTGGTTGTGACCCGCTGCGGATTCTCTCAGATACGCCATGATTTTTATACCGGCGCGCCAAAGGGAACCGGAGATTTGTTTACCGCCGAGCTTACGGCAGCCCTGCTGCGGGGATTACCGGTGGCCGGAGCGGCAGAAGTTGCGTGTTCCCTGACACGCAGCAGTATTCTTGCTGCGCTTAAGGGGCGGCCCGGCCTGCTCAAGCCTGCTTTGTTTAATGGAGGATGAAGGATGGAAAATTACCGCCTTGCGATTACGAAACAAGGGCAGCCTATCGGGAATCTGGATTCTTGCGGTAAAACCGGCGCCGAACTTGCCGGGCTGATCGCTTCCTTACTGGCCGGTATGCCGGACTGGGAAGTCACCTGGTGGGAGTCAGACAGTGAAAAGCGTATCCTTGAAAGCTCGCCGGACGGGATCAGGATCCTGAGTAGCGAAAAGCTTTATCGGGCATCAGCACGGCCAGACGCTGTGACGGAAAAGTTTTGAGTATTATCGGGTGGATCTGTGTTCAGGTTTACCTGTCTGCTCAATGCCAGGAACTGACATAAATCTATGTGCACAACAATATCGACAAGTTCAATATGGCCGGGGTAGCCCAGTGACTGTGACTATGACTGCGCGATTCTGGCGCCGGGAAAATATGACATTCACACCATCCATTCCTCATGTCACCTGCCTGATATCATGGATATGCCTAACTTCAATATTTATCTTGGGGCTTATGTTTCCTGGCTTGAATCACCGTCGGTTAAAACGGGTAACACGGATGACCGTTATGGCGCACGCATGCGTTTTAAATATCTTTTCAAGCGGTTACTGTAAAAACCTGGCGCAGGCCATTGTGTAGGTATCCCTGAAATCCGCACCATTCTCTTTTAGAGATCCTCTGGTATGTGGATTAGTTTACCCTGAAAGCGAACTTCCGCTTCGCTCATAACTGACCTAATCCGTTTCCGTAGATAGTTCTAAATGATAAGCGGATCTCACACTTTCGATTCACGCAGGACAGTCTGGCTGACGATGCTCATAAACGGCTTAACAATTTCTTCGAGTTGAAGCCAGAAATATGCCGTACCAGTACAGACTGATACGGCATATTTCTGAGATTTATTTTGTCAGAAGGTTTATCCCATTGTGTAACTGATTTCCTTCCCACAAATATAAGGCGGCACATACTCTTTCCGGCACCTATCCAGATAATCCGACCACCATTGCATCATCGCTTTACGGGCATCGAGATATTCTGCTTTATGGATGTAGGCTGCTCGAACGCTATTGCGTTCCTGGTGACTCATCTGCCGTTCAACCGCATCCTGTGCCCATAGGCCAGATTCCATCAGGGCACTACAGGCCATTGCCCGAAACCCGTGGCCGCAGATTTCATCTTTTGTGTCATAGCCCATCAGGCGTAGCGCCTTGTTGACCGTGTTTTCACACATCGGCTTATACGGATTGTGATCGCCGGGGAATACCAACACCTGATGACCGGATATTTCCCGTATCTGTTTCAGAATAGCGATGGACTGACGTGAGAGTGGAACGATATGTGGAGTGCGCATTTTTGCACCACGCCCAGAGTAGCGGACACCGGGGATGGACTCGCGAGTGGCAGGAATGGTCCAGATTCTATTTTTGAAATCGATCTCAGACCAACGGGCGAAGCGCAGCTCGCTGGAGCGGATGAACAGGTGCAGGGTGAGTGATACGGCCAGGCGGGTTAACTCTCGTCCTTGCTGGTAGTCCTCAATGCGAATCAACAGTTCCGGCAGTCGCTCCAGCGGAAGGGCGGGGTAGTGGCGTTTAACGGGAGGAGCGATGATACCCTCCAGATTTGCCGCCGGATTGTTCTCTATCAACTCCTGATGTACGGCATGACGCATGATGTTGCACATATGCTGCCGGGTACGTGCTGCGACTTCCAGCAGACCTTTTTGCTCAATGCCTTTCAGCAGGTCGATAAAATGGCGAGGTTTCAGTTCAGTTACCGGCAAGTGTCCAATCACAGGGAATATATGATTGTTCATGCTGGCAAGCAGGCGGGATGCGTGATTCTCAGACCATGTTCGGTTGCTGTTATGCCACTCCAGTGCCACATGTTTGAAGGTTTTTTCTGGTGTGGAAGTGGTTCTTTCAGCAGAGCGCTGTTGTGCTGGATTGATATTTTGCGCGAGGAGTTTACGGATACCATCACGCTGTTGACGAGCATCAGCCAAAGACACGTCAGGGTAGGCGCCTAAGCCAAGGCGAGATTCTTTTCTATTGATACGATATTTGAGATACCAGAGACGTGAACCGCCGGGATTGATCAAAATGTACAGGCCGTGAGAATCGGAAACTTTGAAGGGTTTTGCGGATGGCTTTAAGCTGCGGATTTTTGTGTCGTTAAGAGACATTTGGGGGTCACTCCGTCATCGAACCAACATGACCCCAAATCTGACCACCAAATTCTCCCGATGCGGAGAGAAAACTAAAAATGCATCGGGAAGATTTTTCGCGCTAACTTATTGAATCTAAATCACATAAAGATTCGCAAAGAGGCATGAAAACAAGAATTTGGCTCCTCTGACTGGACTCGAACCAGTGACATACGGATTAACAGTCCGCCGTTCTACCGACTGAACTACAGAGGAATCGTGTGAACGGGGCGAATAATAGCGACTGCCCCGTGGCATGTCAAAGGGTTAACGAAAAAAGTTGTCTGACTGTTCTCTTAATGTTCAACCTGTTGACTATTAAGACAAAGTGGTTAAAGCCTCTGCAGTTTTTCCTCATGCTTTCGCCTTGCCATGGCTGTATTGCACTAAAAGCACTCACAAGTTGCCTGATTGTTGTGCAAGCGTTATCGATAAGTTTGGTTCCGGCCGTTCTTCAGCAAGTTTTTTGCCAGTTGCCTGCCATAACATCATCATAAATTCAGATCTTCCGCACAAATTTCATTCATTTCCCGAAACTGGCACATCCCGTGCATTGTTATTTTACTAACAACGTCTAGCTTTTTGACAATGAAGCAACAGAGGATGCACTGATGCAGCCAGCGCAGGATGTGATTGAACAAATCGAAGCCTCGTTTGCCGGACAGACGCCGACGGGCAAACGCATTGCCAGCTACCTGCTGGCAAATCTTGCACAGATCCCGTTTGAAACGGCGGACAGCATTGCGCGTAGCGCGGCGACCAGCGGCATTTCTGTCGGGCGCTATCTGCGCAGCCTGGGCTATCGTAATCTCGATCATTTCAAGCAAATGCTGCGTCTGCAAAGCGGCACATCCTATCAGCCGTGGGTGGTTACCGATCGTCTGGGTGCTTACCGCGAACGCAGCAAACAGCCGCAGCAGGAAAAGTTGCAGCAGTCGCTGACGCTCGAGCTTGGCGCCATTAATCACGTCTATCAGCTGGCGCAAACTGACAGTTTTGCGCAGATCAGCCGTCGCCTGGCTGAGGCTGAAGCGGTGTTTATTCTCGGTATCCAGTCGGTGCGCGGCATTGCCAATAACTTCGCCAGTTATCTCGAATACTTACGTCCGAAAGTTTATTTCGCCGACGGGCTTTCCGGCACCTATGTTGAATCCCTGAATTCGGAATTCACGCAGCCCTATCTGGTGGTGACCGATACCCGTGCATATTCGAAGATGGCGCAAACCTATTGCGAAGCTGCGTGTGAACGCGGTCTGAACGTGGCACTGATTACTGACATTTATTGCCCGTGGGCGCGCGATTATCCGGTAGATCTGTTGCAGGTGAAAACCGACACCGGCCAGTTCTGGGACTCGATGGCACCGCTCAGTTGCCTGTTCAACTTGCTGTGCTCGGCAGTGCTCGAACTGCGCGGTAACGATGTTGAACAACGGCTGGCAAATAACCGGATTTTGCAAAAACAGCTCGGACAATTTGAATCGTAAATTCATTGCAACGACAGGAACGGAAAGACATTAATCATGACCATCAATAATAAAACACCTGACATCGCACTGACTGATCTGGCCGAAGTTTTGCCCGATGCCGTGATTGACCTGAAGTATGCCACCGCAGATAACCTGACCGGTCAGCCGATTTATTGTGAATCGCGTTGCCTGCTGCACCCCGATGCCGCCTCGGCTTTAGTTCGCTGCAATGAAGTGGCGAAACTGGCAGGTTTTACCCTGAAAATTTATGACGCTTACCGGCCGCAGGCGGCGCAGGCCTGTTTATGGGCGGCGTTTCCGAATCCGGATTATGTGGTGGATATCAGGCTCGGCTCGCATCACAGCCGCGGTGTGGCCGTCGATCTCACCTTGCTGGATGAGCAGGGGGAAGTCGTGGATATGGGCGCGGGTTTCGATGAAATGACGGAAGTATCGCATCCGTTTTATCCCGATTTACCGCCACACATCCAGCGTAACCGCTTGTTGCTCAACGCCGTGATGGCAGCGGGTGGCTTTAAAGGTATCGCCAGCGAGTGGTGGCACTTTGAATTACCGGATGCCAATACGTATCCGTTGTTAGAAGAGCGGTTCGGCTGCTATCCGCCGGTTAATGCCGCGTAATCATTGCACGTCTCTTATCACTTTTTGACAGAGCCAGGAGTTCCCCGATGAGCAACACAGCAATCAAAACGTTCCGCAAAAATACGAAAACACAGGTCGCCGGTGCCATTTTTCTCGCCTTGTCAGGCTTAAGTTTTGCCACGCAGGCCGCCGTGCCGAAAGACATGCTGGTGATCGGTAAAGCAGCCGATCCGCAAACGCTGGATCCGGCAGTGACCATCGACAACAACGACTGGACGGTCACGTATCCGGCGTATCAGCGTCTGGTGCAGTATAAAACCGAAGGCGGTAAAGGCTCGACGCAGGTCGAAGGCGATCTGGCGGCAAGCTGGACGGCTTCACCGGATCAACTCGTCTGGACCTTCAAACTCAAGCCGGGCGCCAAATTTGATGACGGCACTGAAGTTAATGCCGATGCCGTGAAATGGTCATTCGATCGTCTGATGAAAATCGGCCAGGGCCCGTCGGAAGCCTTCCCGAAAGACATGACGGTCTCGGTGGTGGATCCGCTGACGGTCACGTTCACGCTCAAAACGCCGTTCGCGCCATTCCTCTACACGCTGGCGAATGACGGTGCGGGGATCGTCAATCCGGCGATTGCTAAAGCCAATCCAGCCGATGAAGGCAAGGCATGGCTGGCCGGTCATACCGCCGGTTCCGGCCCTTATAAGCTCGATCGCTGGCAGAAAGGTCAGCAACTGGTGCTGGTGCCGAACCCGTATTACAGCGGCGCAAAGCCAGCCTTCAAACGCGTGACCGTGAAAATTATCGGTGAAAGCGCTACCCGCCGTCTGCAACTTTCACGCGGGGATCTGGATATCGCTGATTCCCTGCCGGTGGACCAGTTGGCTGCGCTGAAGAAAGAAGACAAAGTCGCCGTTGAGGAATTTCCGTCGTTGCGCGTGACGTATCTGTATCTCAACAACGGCAAAGCACCGCTCAGTCAGGTGGATTTACGCCGCGCGATTTCCTCTGCCGTGGATTATCAGGGCATGGTGAAAGGTATTCTTGGCGGTAACGCTAAACAGATGCGCGGGCCGATCCCTGACGGTATGTGGGGCTTCGACCCGACGGCAAAACAATACAGTCTGGATCTGACGCAGGCCAAAGCCGACCTCGGGAAAGTCAAAGACAAGTCGCAGACGCTGGACTTCCTGTATTCCGATAATGATCCGAACTGGGAAGCTATCGCACTTTCCGTGCAGGCCAGCCTGGGTCAGGCCGGGATTAACGTGAAACTGGAAAAGCTGGCTAACGCTACCATGCGCGACCGTATCGGGCAGGGCGATTACGACATCTCAATCGGTAACTGGAGCCCGGATTTTGCCGACCCGTACATGTTTATGAACTACTGGTTTGAGTCCGACAAGAAAGGCCTGCCGGGTAACCGTTCCTTCTATTCCAATCCGCAGGTTGATGCGTTGCTGAAAAAAGCCGTGTCGGTGACCGACCAGAAACAGCGCACCGAGTACTACCAGCAGGCGCAGAAAATTGTTATCGACGAAGCGGCGTATGTGTATTTGTTCCAGAAAAACTACCAGGTGGCGATGAACAAAGACGTGAAGGGCTTTGTTTTCAACCCGATGCTCGAACAAGTGTTCAACGTTGGTCAAATGCATAAACAGTAACCGCAATATCATTCACGAAAACCCCTTTCACGACCTGAAAGGGTTTTACGGGGAAAAACTATGACTTTTTGGACTCTGATCCGCCAGCGCTGCTGGGGGCTGATACTGGTGATGGCGGGGGTTTGCGTCATTACTTTTATCATCTCGCATATGATCCCTGGTGATCCGGCTCGGTTGCTGGCGGGCGATCGCGCAAGCAATGAAATGGTTGAACATATCCGTGAGCAACTGGGGCTGAATCAGCCGCTGTATGTGCAGTTTTTCCGTTACGTCAGCGACCTGCTGCACGGCGATTTGGGCACTTCAATCCGCACCGGTCGTCCGGTGCTGGAAGACCTGAAAGCCTTCTTCCCGGCGACGTTAGAACTGGCGGTCAGTGCGCTGTTTCTGGCGATTGTGCTCGGTATTCCGCTGGGTGTGCTGTCGGCAGTTTACCGTAATAAATTCCCCGATCATCTGGTGCGTCTGCTTTCGGTGCTGGGTATCTCCACGCCTGCCTTCTGGCTGGGGCTGGGTGTCATCATCCTGTTCTACGGCCATCTGAACTTACTGCCGGGCGGCGGAAGGTTAGATGACTGGATGGATCCGCCAGCCAATATCACCGGTTTTTATGTGCTCGATTCTTTGCTGACCGGCAACCGGGAGGCTTTCTGGAACAGTCTGCAACATCTGGCGATGCCTGCGCTGACGCTGGCGTTTGTGCATATGGGGATTGTGGCGCGTCAGATCCGCTCGGCGATGCTGGAGCAACTGAATGAAGACTACATCCGTACGGCGCGTGCCAACGGGCTTTCCCGCTGGCGGGTGATCCTCAGCCACGCCTTGCCGAATGCACTGATCCCGTCCGTGACCGTGCTCGGGCTGGCGATGGGGGATTTACTCTACGGTGCGGTGCTGACGGAAACCGTTTTTGCCTGGCCGGGCATGGGGGCGTATGTCGTGAATTCGATTCAGGCGCTGGACTTCCCGGCAGTGATGGGCTTTGCGGTAGTGGTGTCGTTCGCATACGTGATCGTCAATCTGTGTGTGGATTTGCTGTATGTGTGGATCGATCCGCGCATCGGACGTGAGGGGTGAGCCAATGTCAGTGATTGAACCGGGCGTCAATAATCGTCGGGCCGATATTGTGGCACCGGATGTCAAACCGCGTTTCGCCAGCTGGCGGCGCACATTCCATTTACTGAGCCGCAGCCCGCTGACGATGTTAGGGCTGGCGATCATGCTGGTCGTGCTTTTCATCATGATTTTTTCGCCGTGGCTGGTACCGTACGACCCGAATGCCATCAGCCTGACCGACAGATTGCAGGCACCTTCCGCGTTGCACTGGTTTGGTACCGATGAAGTCGGGCGGGATCTGTTCAGTCGGGTGCTGACTGGCAGCCAGCAATCCGTCGCCGCCGGGCTGGCGGTGGTCATCATTGCCGGTACGACCGGCTCGCTGCTTGGCTGTTTTTCCGGCGTGGTCGGCGGTGTGGTGGATGCGCTGATCATGCGCTGCATGGATATTATGCTGTCGGTGCCGTCGCTGGTATTAACCATGGCGCTGGCGGCCGCGCTCGGACCGAGTTTATTTAACGCTATGCTGGCGATTGCCGTCGTGCGCATTCCGTTTTACGTGCGGCTTGCACGCGGGCAAACGTTGATGCTGCGCCATCAGGCTTATATGCAAGCTACGCGGACGTTCGGCGCGTCGCGCTGGCATCTCATTACCTGGCACGTGCTGCGCAATGTGATGCCGCCGCTGATAGTGCAGGCGTCGCTGGATATCGGCACCTCAATTCTGATGGCAGCGACATTAGGTTTTATCGGCCTTGGCGCACAGCAACCGACCGCAGAATGGGGTGCGATGGTGTCCAATGGCCGCAATTATATTCTCGATCAATGGTGGTATTCAGCTTTTCCCGGCGTGGCTATTCTGATCACGGCCACCGGTTTTAATCTGTTCGGCGACGGTCTGCGCGACCTGCTGGATCCGAAAAGCAGAGGGCGCTGAGATGACTGAACAATCCCGGACGCCGGTACTGGAAATCGACAATCTGCAACTGGTCTTTCCGGTGTACGGCGGTGAAGTGAAAGCGCTGAATCAGGTATCACTGTCGGTCAGTGCCGGAGAAATCGTCGGCGTGGTGGGTGAATCCGGCTCAGGTAAATCCGTCACGGCAATGATGGCGATGCGTCTGCTGCCGCCCGACGGCTTTACTGTCACCGGCGGCACGTTACGCATGCTCGGTACTGATGTGGTTCAGGCCACGGAAGAACAGATGCGTACCTTACGCGGCGCGCGGGTGGCGATGATCTTTCAGGAGCCGATGAATGCGCTAAATCCGACGCGTAAAATCGGCCGTCAGATGTGTGAAGTCATCTGTCTGCATCAGAAAATCAGCAAGACACAGGCATGGCAAAAAGCCGTCGGCCTGTTACAGGATATGCAGATTGCCGATGCGGAGCAGATAATGTCACGCTACCCGTTTGAGCTTTCAGGAGGGATGCGCCAGCGTGTGTTGATCGCTATGGCCTTTTCCTGCGAACCGGAGCTGATTATCGCCGACGAACCGACTACTGCGCTGGATGTCACCGTGCAGCGGCAGGTATTGCGTTTACTCCAGCGCAAAGCCCGCGCCAGCGGCACGGCGGTCTTATTTATCACGCACGATATGGCCGTCGTGTCACAGCTTTGTGACCGGGTTTATGTGATGTACGCCGGGCATGTGATCGAAAGCGGCACGACAGCGGATGTGATCGACACGCCGTCGCACCCGTATTCCATCGGTTTATTGCAGGCCGCACCTGAAAACGGTGAGCCACGCAGTCTGCTTAAAGCCATTCCCGGCACCGTGCCGAATCTGGCAAAACTGCCGCAGGGCTGCGCGTTTCGCGGGCGCTGCGATCATGCCGATGAGCATTGCATCGAGACACCGGCGCTGGCTTCACTGCCGCACTTCCCGCAGCAATCCGTGGCCTGCTGGCATCCGCAACGCCGTGCCGGTGACATCTACATCCAACGTATTGAGGAGCATTCCTGATGATTGCTGAGGCACTGGTTGAACTGCAGGACGTGCGTGTACGGTTTCCCGCAAGCTATAACTGGCGCGGTAAACCGACCGGTTATGTGCACGCGCTGAACGGGCTGGATCTCAATATTATCCGCGGCGAAACCTTAGGTATTGTCGGGGAATCCGGTTGCGGGAAAAGCACGCTGGCGCAGTTGCTGATGGGGCTGCAAAAGCCCAGCAGCGGTGAAGTGCATCGCGCACGCCATGACAATTCCTGGTTCGGCTCCGGTATGCAAATGGTGTTTCAGGATCCGCAATCGTCGCTGGACCCGCGCCTGCCGGTCTGGCGGATCATTACCGAACCGGTGTTTGTGCAAAAACACAACAGCAGCCGGGAGCGCCGTGAACTGGCCGCCACGCTGGCGGAGCAGGTGGGTATCCGCAGGGAATACCTCGACCGTCTGCCGCATGAGTTTTCCGGCGGCCAGCGTCAGCGTATCTCCATTGCCCGTGCGCTGTCCTCAGAGCCGGACATCATCGTGCTGGATGAACCGACCTCGGCGCTGGATATTTCGGTGCAGGCGCAAATCCTCAATTTGCTGGTGGAACTGCAACGCCAGCGTAATCTCACCTATGTGCTGATTTCTCATAACGTTTCCGTTATCCGCCATATGAGTGACCGTGTCGCCGTGATGTATCTCGGGCAAATCGTTGAACTGGGGGCGGCGGAAAACGTCCTGTCAGAGCCACAACATCCCT
This sequence comes from Rahnella perminowiae, assembly GCF_019049695.1. Lineage (NCBI taxonomy): Bacteria > Pseudomonadati > Pseudomonadota > Gammaproteobacteria > Enterobacterales > Yersiniaceae > Rahnella > Rahnella perminowiae. The sequence goes on along the minus strand of NZ_JAFMOT010000188.1, from coordinate 165,049 downwards.
ACACCCGTTTGTTGCTCGATTCGGTTCCCCGTGCCGGACGTCAGCTTGATGAAGGGATAGTCGATAGAAAAGGGGAATTACCGGGCAACCGCAACCTGCCAATGGGATGTTATTTCCGCGAACGTTGCCCGCTGGCCGGAGACGGTTGTCAGATGCCGCAGGATTTGGTGTGCGGTCCAAACGGCGTGGTGGCGAGGTGTCACCGGGTGATGCCCGGGCAGTAAGACCGGGAAGTTCAGCTGGTCAAAACGCTACCCCGGCATATCCCGGAAACAGTCACTATCAAGAGTCACAGTGGCGATTTTCTGCACCGGCCCGCGCATGTTGACCTGAAAATCGCCGCTGAAACGGATGGCGAGTTCACCGCCGGGCATCTGCACGGTAACCGTGTCGTCCACCAGCCCGAGCTTGCGCATTGCGCTGGCCGCCGCACAACTGCTACTGCCGGAAGCCAGCGTATACCCCGCGCCCCGTTCCCAGATGCCGATGCGGATAGTATTGCGATCAATGACTTGCACGAACTGCACGTTGGTACGTTTCGGAAAAATCGCCAGCGTTTCAATTTCAGCACCGAGCTGCCTGACCAAATCCAGATCCAGCTTTTCCACCCGGATCACACAGTGCGGATTGCCCATCGACACCAGCGTTGCGCTGAGATTGTGCCCGCCAGCCACCAGCGGTAACGCGAGAGCTTCATCGCCTTCAACCGTTGCGGGTAACGCGGCTGGCGAGAATTTTGCCTGCCCCATATCCACAATCACCTGATGCGCATCTTCGGTGACTTCGCAGCGCACCTGTCCGCCCGCCGTGTTCACCAGAAAAGGTTTATGCGTTACGCGTCCGATATCAAACAGATAGCGGGCGTAAATACGCAGACCGTTGCCGCTTTTCTCGGCTTCTGAACCGTCGGGATTAATAATGCGCAGGGAGGGAATGTCAGCACCGTCGTTGTCGATCAGCAGACCGTCGGAACCGATGCCGTAATGGCGGTCGCAGACGCGCTTAATTTGCTGATGGCTGAGCAGGGCGGCGACGCTGTGATGGCAGACCAGATAATCATTACCCAGTCCGTGATAGCGGTGAAAAATCATAATGATATTCCCTGCATATTTAAAATTGATGTGAACAGCTTTAATAGGAAACATTACCAAATATAGCGTGTAAGGTGAGTCCGATGTAAGTTTCGGTTTCTCAATAACGGTTATCACACGGCCTTTCGCGCCGAAACCGACCAGAGGGGAAAGGCTTTTCCCCTCTGAACTCCCCTCGCTTTTTCAAACACGTGATCCACGGGTTGGCTATGTTTCAGGTATCACTGTGACAGGCTGGAAATCTTGTCGCTGCGCGATGCCTTCACTCGGTCCTGAAGCCATAGGTCTTCAGGCCGCTCCGTTCAGCAAGATTTCTGAATCGCCTTTGGCTTTTTTAAAAGACAAAATCACAAGCAGTGAGGTTACGTCCTATAAGGTTGAGGCCGGTTCCAAAATAACGCCGGAGGGAGAGGTGTAAAGCCGCGCGTCTTTTTGCGCGGGTTGTAACCCGACGGGAGGGCACCGCGCAGCGGCGGGATTTTGCGGCAATCACCACGCTCGCTGAAACATAGCCTCCAGCGAAGCGCGCAGTAAAAGAGCCCGGGATTCTCAAGGGTGGTGGCGATAAGCCACCCTTGAGGCCGGTGTGGGTGGCAACCCATGACCTTGATTTTGATTTTGAATTTAAAAGAGGCCGGAAGGGCTCATCATTCCATCCTCCCCAGCACCGATGCCCCCACTAATCCGCCGTCGGTCAGAAATTTCCCCGGTATCAGCAACGGTTCTGCATAAGTGTGCAGTACACCGCCGCGTACTTTTACATCCAGCGCGGCGATAAGTTCTTTTGCCGAGGCCAGCCCGCCACCCGCGATGATCCGCGAAGGGCCGAGGATATTGACCAGCAAGGCCAGCGGTTCGGCAACCAGTTCCAGCCAGGCGTTAACGGTCAGCAAACTGCCAGGATCCCCGTTCAGCCAGCCAGTCACAATGTCCAGACTGGTATTTTCCTGATGGTGAAAATGTTGATGCAAACGTTCCATACCGCGCGCACCGCCGAGCATATCGAGGCAGCCGGTCTGGCCGCAGCCACATTTCAGGCGCGGAATGGGATAATTTTTGCCGTCAATCGTCAACTCCGTGCGGGTAATCGCACCGTGGCCCCATTCGCCGGTAACGCCACCGTGACCCCGAACCAACTGGCCGTTGATGACCAGACCCCCGCCGACGCCGGTACCTAAAATAATCGCCGCCACGACGGGTTGATTTTGTGCGTTTCCTGCATGGGCTTCGGCAAGGGCAAAACAGTCGGCATCGTTGGCGGCAGTGACCGGACGGTCAAGCGCCGCGCTCAGATCTTTCGCCAGCGAATGACCGGTAAAGGCCGGAATATTGGTTGCGAGCATTTCGCCGGTTTGTGGCGAAACTAATCCTGCGGTGGAAATAGCCAGCGGCGTGCATGCCGGCAAATCAGCGCCATATCTGTCGATCAGTTGTTGTATTGCGTCGGCGAAATCCTGCCATGAGGCGACGGGTGTGGGCACTTTGCCGCATTCTTCTACTTTGCCTGAATAACGTGAAACACCAAATTTAATAAACGAACCGCCGATATCGGCGCAAAAAACGGCAGAACTCATGAGCGTGTGTCCAGTAAATCTCGCAGCCCGTCGCCAAGTACGTTAAAACCAAGCACGGTCAGCATAATGGCCAGACCCGGGAACAGCGAAAGGTAAATATTTATGCCGAGGAAGTTCCGGCCATCGCTCATCATGGTACCCCATTCCGGCATCGGCGGTTGCACACCAAGCCCCAGAAATGACAGGCTGGCGGCAGCGAGAATAACCGTACCTGCGGTCAGCGTCGATTGCACGATAATCGGCCCGATGGCATTGCGCAAAATATAATGCACGATGATGCGGTAATTTGATAAACCCAGCGCCTGCGCGGCTTCAACGTATTCCATCTGCTTTAAACCGAGCGTCAGGTTACGGCTGAGACGTGCGTATACCGGGATGGCAAACAGTGAAATCGCGATCAGCAAGTTTACCAGCCCGCCGCCGAGAATACTGACCACCAGAATGGCCAGCACGATGCCGGGGAAGGCAAACAGCATGTCCATAAACCACATAATAATCATGTCAGTATATCGCCCCGCCATACCGGCAATAATCCCCAGCGGAATGCCGATGATCATCGCCAGCCCGACGCTCAGCACTACTTCGATAATCGAAATCCTCGCACCATAAATCACCCGCGCGAAGATATCGCGGCCGTAATCATCGGTACCGAACCAGTGATCGGCACTGGGTGAAAGCAGGGTATCAATCAGGTCTTGTGCGTACGGGTCATGACGGACAATCAAGGGGGCGAACAGTCCCATCAGCACGATCAGGCTGACAATAAATCCGCCGAGGGCCACGGCAGGATGTCGCCATAACCAGCGGAAAAACCGCAGCGTGCGCGGTTTGCGACGGGGTAATTGCGTGATAACGGCAGACATCAATCAAACCTTATTTTTGGATTCAGGAAAGCGATCAGCAATTCACCGAGCAGGTTCATGACCACCACGCCGCAGACGGCGACCAGTGCCACGCCCTGAATAACCGGGTAATCACGATAGCGTACGGAATCCACCAGCAGGCGGCCGATACCCGGCCAGTTAAAGACGGATTCGGTGACAACTGCCCCGCCAATCAGACTGCCGAAATTGAGCGCCACGATAGTGACAATCGGGATCAATGCATTGCGGAATGCATGGCTGCAATACACGGTAGTGGCGGACAACCCTTTGGCGCGCGCGGTACGGATATAATCCTCCGACAAGACATCCAGCATGCTCGAACGCGTCATACGCGCCATGACCGCCATCGGTAAAACGGCCAGCGTGACTGAGGGAAGAATATAGCTTTTCCATGAAGTGGCACCGAGCAACGGCAGCCAGCCAAGCGTGACCGAGAAAGTGTTCATCGCCATCAGCCCCAGCCAGAAGTTGGCGACAGAGGCACCGGCAATGGCCAGTAACATCACGCCAAAATCAGGCCAGCGGTTGCGGTAAACTGCACCTATCATGCCCGCAGGAACGCCCACCGCCACTGCCAGAAAATACGCCAGCACGGCCAGCATCAGCGTATACGGCATCCGCTCAGCGATTTCCTGTGTGACCGGCTGTTGCGACTGCAACGAGACGCCGAGATTGCCTTGCAACACTTCCCCGGCAAAATGCACATATTGCGTCACCAGCGGCTGATCCAGCCCGAGGCGCACACGCATGGCATCCACCGCTTCCTGCGTCGCTTCAGGCCCGGCCATCAGACGCGCCGGATCCCCCGGCAGCGCGCGGATAGACACAAAAATCAGCATCGATACCCCGATCAGAATGATCGGGAAAGCGATGAGTTTTTTGGCAAGATAGGCTTTCATGGCGCTTTTCCACTGTAAATGCCGCGGTTATTTTTTCTGTGCATCTTTCACCACAATTTGACCACCGGGTATCATTGTGACGCCTGAAATATGCGTACCGGTAGCGTACAAATCATTCTGGTAATACAACAGAACCTGCGGTGCCTGCTGATTAATTTCTTTCTGAGCGTCAACGTAAATCGCGTTACGGGTATTTTCATCCAGCGTAGAAGCCGCTTTGTCTAACATGTCATCCAGTTTCGGATCACTGAAGAATCCCAGATTCGCGCCGCCGGGGGCGAAGCTTTTGCTGTAATACAGCGGACGAAGCTGCAGATCTGCGCCGTTCGCACCGGAAGACCAGGAGGCCAGCACCGCGCCGGTGTTATCGGCCTTTTTACCCGCCTGATCGGCAAACGCGGCTTTGGTCCACACGCCGCTTTCCATAATCCGCACATCAAGTTTCACGCCGATTTTTGCCCACATGCTTTGCAGCACCTGACCGATACGCGCGTCCTGACCCTGCACGGCAATTGACATCGTAAAGCCGTCGGCAACGCCTGCTTCTTTGAGCAATGCTTTGGCTTTTGCCAGATCCAACGGATACGGATCCAGCGTTTTGTCATAACCGGCGGTCACCGGTGCCAGCGGGGAATTCGCCGGTTGGGCAAAACCGGACATGATGGCGCGTACCAGTCCGTCGCGGTCAGTTGCGAAGTTCAGCGCCTGACGGACGCGGACGTCGCTCAGGGGTTTCAGATCGGTATTGAGTGCAACCCAGAACACGGCGGCACCCGGGCTTTCATGCAAACTGAATTTAGGATTGTTTTTCAGTACGCGGGCAAATTGGGGAGGCACCGGGTTGATGACGTCGGCTTCACCGGCCTGCAACGCCATGTTCATCACCGAAGGCTCTGCGCTCCAGGTCCATTTGATGTCGTCCGGCCCGGCGGATTTATCGCCCCAGTAACCCGGATATTTTTCTTCCAGCACAAATTCACCGGTTTTGTATTGCACCATTTTGTACGGGCCGGTGCCGACCGCTTTGCTGTCGAGCGTACCGGTTTTATCTGCCGCCGGACTGACCATCAGACAGGCGCCGGTGGTCAGTAAATTGAGGAAAGCCGGATAGGGTTTTTTAAGTCTGAACACCACCGTGGAGTCATCGGTTTTGGTCACGCTGTCAAGGAAGGTGCGCAGACGTCCGCTGGCGGCCAGCCCGCGTTTGGTATCGAGATGACGGGCAAAGTTGGCGACGACGGCGTCGGCGTTAAACGGTGTGCCGTCGTGGAATGTGACACCGCTGCGCAGTTTGAATGTCCACACCAGGCCGCTTTCATCGCTGCTCCATGACGTTGCCAGAGCCGCTTCCGGTTTGAGTTGTGGCGACATGCGCAACAGACCTTCGTACATCGGGTCGAGTACCGTGCCGGTAAACGTCGCGGTCTGGTTGCCCGGATCCATGCTACGCGGTGCTTCGTTCTGCATCACGTTCAGCGTGGCGGCAAAAACCGGCAGCGAAAGCGCGGCGAGAAGTGCGCTGCTCAGCAGCGATAACTGCACGGGACGCCGGATGTAACGGGTAATCTTCATGTTCTGCCCTCTGCGTGAAAAAGCGGATTAAATGGCTCTGATTTATTCTGCCGGTTCGGTAAAACGCCGGTTTTAATGACAGTTTGTTTTAACAAACAGATTTAACAAATAGTTCATATGAAATACTTATATCCAAACATTTAGTTTAATTTGTGAACTAATTAGCATTGATATATCCATTTCTACCGTTTAATGTCAATGCAGATGAGCGAAAACTGAGAGCGCCAAAACGAATATGCTAACAACTTTGCAACGTCAGATTTTGGGTGCAGTGAATGCCGCAGGCGGTTTAAGCCGTACCGAACTGGCGCAGTTCTCAGGGATGAGTAAAGCGGCCATCGGTGGCGTGGTACGCGAGATGATTGAGGCCGGTTTCCTGCATGAGGCGGAAACGGTGCCGGGCAGCGGGCAGGGGAGACCTTCCGTGCGTCTGGTCGTCCATCCTGACGGCGCGTGGTTTGCCGGGGTATCTTTGCTGCAAAATCCGGCGCAGATGGCGCTGATTAATCTGCATGGCGAAATACTGTCACGTGTGTCGTTCGCGGCCGGTACGGATCCTCAACAACTGGCGGCGAATATCGCCAGCGCATTACCGGTATTGCTCGGGCCACATCCCGAAGCGGCGAAAAAGCTGGTCGGGCTTGGTGTGACACTATCCGGACTGATTGATGAACATCAGTCAACCTGCGTGCAGTCGGCATTGCTGGGCTGGCGGGATGTGCCGCTGGCGAAGCTGATTTCACAGGCGACCGGCATGGATGTGGCGATTGAAAATGATGCCAAAGCGCTGGCGGTGAGCGAAAAAAGCTTCGGTCAGGCGCGGGATCTGAGCAGCTTTACGCTGGTCAGTCACGGCGCGGGGATTGGCAGCGCACATTTCATCGCCGGGCAGTTACATCGGGGGTTACACGGCGGAGCAGGGGAAATCGCGCACTGCACGCTGGAGCTGAACGGTTCGCCGTGTCGCTGTGGCAAGCGGGGTTGCCTTGATACGTTAGCCTCACTCAATGCCATTGCCGACATGGCTAAAGCCGAAGGGCTGGAGGTCACCACCATCGGCGGGCTTGAACAACTGGCGATGCAGGGCCAGAGTGCGGCGATCCGCATTTTGCACCGTGCGGGTTCTGCGCTCGGCTTAGCGATATCGCACCTGATTCAAATCAATGATCCGGATTTGATCCTGATTGCACATCAGGACGCCGATTTTTCCGGGCTGTTTGGCACGGTTATGCATCAGTCCGTTGAAGCCAACGTCTTGCCGGGCAATGCCGGTAAAACGCCCGTCCGCACTTTTACCCTAAACGACGACACCTGGGCGCGCGCGGCAGCAAGCATTGCCGCCCACCGCTTTCTGGTCGGTCTGAAGCCTGTCTGAGGAATGAGCAATATGCGTATAGCTGTCAGCGGTATCCACATTGAATGCAGTACTTACAATCCGGTGCTTAACGAGGAAAAGGATTTCACTGTCGTGCGGGATGCGCAGTTGCTGGCGTCACCGCGCTTTCGTTTTTTACAGGACTATCCGGCCACCTTTTTACCGACCATTCACGCCCGTGCTATCGCCGGCGGACCGGTAGCCCGTGCCACTTACGATAAATTTAAAGCGGAAATGCTGGCAGGATTAGAGGCGCAAAAGCCGTTCGACGGCGTGTATCTGGCGATGCACGGCGCGATGTATGTTGAAGGATTAGAAGATGCTGAAGGTGACTGGATTGCTGCGGCGCGCAAAGCCGTCGGGCCTGATTGCCCGATCAGTGTCAGTTACGATCTGCACGGGAATGTTTCACAGCGCATTATTGACGCCATTGATATGTTTTCGACCTACCGCACCGCGCCGCATATTGATGTGGAAGAAACCATGCGCCGTTCTGTCGCCATGCTGGTGAAGCATCTGCAAAGTGGCGTGAAACCAATATTGCTGTGGGTGCCGGTACCGGTAGTGTTGCCAGGTGAGCGGACCAGCACGGAAGATGAACCGGCGAAAAGTTTATACGCCCGCCTGCCGGAAATGGATGAAGTGGAAGGCGTCTGGGACAGTTCGCTGATGGTCGGTTACGTGTGGGCGGATGAGCCGCGTGCGACCGCCGCCGTAATCATGACCGGGACCGACCGCACCGTGCTGGAACAGCAGGCCACGCAACTGGCACAGGCTTACTGGGACGCCCGTGAAGATTTTGTGTTTGGCTGTGAAACCGACACCGTGGAAGCCTGTGTGAAAAAGGCCATTGCCAGTGAAACGCGGCCGGTGGTGCTGGCGGATTCCGGCGATAATCCGACCGGCGGTGGCGTTGGCGATCGCGCCGATGTGTTGCAGGAGCTGATCAAACAGTATGCGCAGAATACGATTGTGGCCGGTATTGCCGATGCCCCGGCCACCGACGCGGCATTCAATGCCGGTGTCGGATCAACACTGATGCTGACACTCGGCGCGTCACTCGATCATTCCAGCCCGCAGGTGAAAGGCGAATTCGACGTTATCTTCCTGCTCGATGCACTGACTCCGGCTGACCGTCAGGCGGTACTTCGTATCGGCGGGATTGACGTGGTCGTTTCGGCGCGTCGTCGCCCCTATCACAACATCAGCGATTTCACCGTGCTGGGACTGGATCCGTATACCGCAGATATTGTTGTTGTTAAATCCGGCTATCTGTCGCCGGAACTGGCCCCGCTTGCCAGCCCGAATCTGATGGCGCTGTCTAACGGCGTGGTCGATCAGTTTGTCGAACGCCTGCCGCGCCTGCGCAAACCGCGTAAAACCTTCCCGTTTGACCGTAACTTCAGCTACGCGCCGCAGGTGCAGCTTTCTTCCAGGAGCAAATGAAATGAACCTGACCCGCGGACAACCGGAAAACCGTCAGCCCGTGCTGAGCGTGAAACATCTCACTACCTCATTTCGCGGCGAAGACGACTGGTTGCCGGTGGTACGTGATTTGTCGTTTGATGTCTATCCCGGCGAGACGCTGGCGATCGTCGGCGAATCCGGCTCGGGGAAAAGCGTGACATCGCTGTCGGTGATGCGTTTGCTTAAAGCGCAGGGCAGTAAAATTGAAGGTGAAGTCTGGCTGAATCAGCGCAATTTGCTGACCCTTTCGGATAAGCAGATGCGTGATATCCGGGGCAACGACATGGCGATGATTTTTCAGGAGCCGATGACGTCGCTGAATCCGACATTCAGTATCGGCAGACAAATCGCGGAAAGCCTGAAGCGGCACCGGGGCATGTCATCCGCTCAGGCGCGGGCGGAAACCCTGCGTTTGCTGGAGAAAGTCAGGATCCCGAATGCCAACGCGCGTTTCGACGAGTATCCGCATCAGTTTTCCGGCGGTATGCGTCAGCGCGTGATGATTGCGATGGCACTGGCGCTGAAACCTAAGCTACTGATCGCCGATGAACCCACGACGGCGCTGGATGTGACGATTCAGGGGCAGATTCTGGATCTGATTAAAACGTTGCAGGAAGAAGAAGGGATGGCGGTGTTGTTTATCACGCATGATATGGGCGTGGTGGCTGAAATCGCAGACCGCACGCTGGTGATGTATCGCGGTGAGGCGGTGGAAAGCGGGGTCACGGAGGATATTTTTCATCGCCCGCAGCATCCTTATACCCGCGCTTTGCTGGCCGCCGTACCGAAACTCGGGTCGATGCAGGGGCGTGCCTGGCCGTTGCGTTTCCCGCAAATTAATTTGCAAACCGGTGAGACACGCGAGCCAACGGAAGTGGCAGAAACGGTCGGTTCGGGGCTGACGCCATTGCTCTCGGTGAAAAACCTCAGTGCACGTTTTCCGGTGTATGGCGGCATATTTAGCCGTCAGGTTGGGGCGGTTCACGCGGTAGAAAATATCAGCTTTGATTTATATCCGGGTGAAACGTTGTCGCTGGTCGGGGAATCCGGTTGCGGAAAATCGACGACCGGACGTGCGGTAACACGGCTGCTGAAACCACACAGCGGTGCAATTGATTTCGACGGTTTTGATGTAATGAATCTGGGCCGGCGCGATATTTTACAGATGCGGCAGCGCATTCAGATGATATTTCAGGATCCGTTTGCCAGCCTGAATCCGCGTATGCGCATTGGTGACGCGCTGATCGAACCTATGTTGCAACATAAACTGCATAACCGCAGCGATGCAAAAGAGAAAGCCGCGTCGTTGCTGCAAAAAGTCGGATTGTCGCCGGATATGTTGCGTCGTTTTCCGCATGAGTTTTCCGGTGGTCAGCGCCAGCGAATTTGTATTGCGCGCGCACTGACGCTCGATCCGAAAGTGATTGTCGCCGATGAATCGGTATCCGCGCTGGATGTGTCGGTGAAAGCGCAGGTGGTGAATTTGTTGCTCGATTTGCAGGAAAGCATGCATCTTTCCTACCTGTTTATTTCGCACGATATGGCAGTGGTCGAGCGGGTGAGCCATCGCGTGGCGGTGATGTATCTGGGTGAGATTGTAGAGATCGGCCCGCGCGCAGCGATATTTGATAATCCGCAGCATGCATATACACGAAAATTAATGGCGTCAGTGCCGGTACCTGATCCGTCGCGCAGAATGCTGAAACGTCAAATGCAGGTCGATGAGCTGAAAAGCCCGGTGCGTGATAACGGCTACATTCCGCCGCAACGGCAATATCAGGAAGTGTCAGCAGGACATTTTGTTCAGGTTTGATGTTTAACTGGAAAGGGATTTTGTGCAGCAGGGATTCAGTGGTTGAGTCTTGAAGATGGTGGTGGGGGAAGGATGACTCGGCCTGTGGCCTCGCCCTGCAGGTCGTTGCTGCGCAACGCTGTCTCGCTTCGCTCGGCTCAAACCTTCGGGTCGAAGGTTCTCTATCCTTCCCGATTTGTATTTTTATTTTAGTTTGGAATTTTCGGAAGAAGCGGGAATATCTTGAAGATGGTGGTGGGGGAAGGATTCGAACCTTCGAAGTCGATGACGGCAGATTTACAGTCTGCTCCCTTTGGCCGCTCGGGAACCCCACCACAATTTTTGTGGCATTTACTACATACTTTCTGGCCAAAACCATCATGTGCTACATGGATGATTTTTGTCGCTGCAGCGGTTAGCTGCGAACGGGGCGCATAATACCAAATGGTTCAGGGCTGTAAAGCGCTGAAAGCGATAATAAAGTTTGTTTGCGGGTTTTTTGTTCTTAACGGTGCTTCTCTGAACGAAAAGCACCGTCACAAGGCGAATTACAAAATGACAGTGCGGTTGCCGTAAACGAAGACACGTTGCGCCAGTACGCGGTATAACGCGCGGCTAAGCACATTTTTCTCCACATCACGCCCGGCGCGCATCATATCTTCTGCGGTATAAGTATGATCGACGTTAATCACGTCCTGCATGATGATCGGACCCTCATCCAGGTTATCATTCACGTAATGCGCGGTGGCACCAATCAGTTTCACGCCGCGCTCGTACGCCTGATGATACGGGCGGGCACCAATAAATGCCGGCAGGAATGAGTGGTGTATGTTGATCACCTGATGCGGATAATGTTGCACAAAGCCCGGCGTCAGCACACGCATGTATTTAGCCAGCACCACATAATCCGGCTGATACTGATCAATTTGCGCAATCATCGCGCTGTCATGCTGTTCGCGGGTCAGGCCGTCATGGCTGACCAGATGGAACGGAATATCGAAGCGCTCAACCAGCGTTTGCAGGGTATCGTGGTTACCGATCACAGCGGCGATTTCGACATCCAGACCACCGTAAGCAGCTTTCATCAGCAGATCGCCCAGACAATGGGCTTCTTTGGTCACCAGGATCACGATACGGCGGCGGCCGGTGCTGTTCAGTTCACGCACGGAGCCCGCTGGCAGCGCACTGTCGAGATCAGCCAGCAATGTGGTGTCATTGAAAATCCCTTCCAGCTCGGTACGCATAAAGAAGCGCCCGGTGCGGTGATCGACGAATTCATTGTTCTGCACGATATTAAGTTCGTGCTTGTAGCAAATGTTGGTGATTTTGGCGATCAGACCTTTTGCGTCAGGGCAAATGGTGCGTAATACCTTGGTTTGTACGTTCTGTTGCGGCATGAGGGTGTGGATCCTGTCCAAGACTTAAAATAATACGGTTGAATTATTTACCGCAGCACTTCTTATATTTTTTACCCGATCCGCACGGGCAGGCGTCATTGCGGCCTGTCTGCGGTTTAATTCCGTCGATATAGTACCAGCGTTCGTTCAAACGAAGAAATCGCGAACGCTCGTGGATCAGATGAATATGTTCATCGCCGGTTTCGGTAAACCGCGCGGCAAACTCAACAAAACCTTCATCTGCATGACGCCCGTCTGACTGGCCGATGACCTGCAAACCGCGCCAGTGGGTAGTGGTGAAGCCTTCCTGTAAACTGTTGCGCCATTGCTCTGCTTGACAATCCGGGTGCCAGGTGGCGATCAGATAACTCGCATTTTTCAGGACATAGGCGGTGTAACGCGAGCGCATCAGCGCAGACGGTGTCGGCGCCACTTTACGCTCAGCGATGTATGGCTGGCAGCACTCTTCGAAGGAAAGGCTGCTGCAACATGGGCAAAGTTCTGACACGGAAACTCCTGCATCTCAGGGCTAATACATTTAACAACGCAGGTTGCGCTATTGAATGCACCAAACTGATATGTTACCTAACAAACTCGCCGGGTGACAATGCGCTTGCCCGCTGATTCTAACGCTATGTGCAATATAAGGTCATCAGATGAGCAGAAAAGTCACCATTGGTCTTGCCCTCGGCTCAGGAGCCGCGAAAGGGTGGGCGCACATTGGTGTGATTAATGCCCTGAAAGAAATGGATATCGACGTCGATGTCGTGGCGGGTTGTTCGGTCGGTGCACTGGTCGGCGCAGCCTATGTCAGTGACAGATTGCCGGCAATAGAAAACTGGGTTCGTTCATTCAGTTACTGGGATGTGCTGCGGCTGATGGATTTTTCCTGGAAGCGCGGAGGATTATTGCGCGGAGAGCGTGTATTCAATGCCGTGGGGCAGTTAATCCGCATTGATGAGTTTGAAAAGTGCTCGAAGAAGTTTGGCGCAGTGGCCACCAATCTGAGCACCGGCCGCGAACTGTGGCTGACAAAAGGGGATTTGCATGAGGCTATCCGCGCCTCATGCAGTATGCCCGGGCTGCTGGCACCGGTCTGGCATAACGGTTACTGGCTGGTTGACGGGGCGGTCGTGAATCCTGTGCCGGTTTCGCTGACCCGCGCGCTTGGCGCGGATATCGTTATCGCCGTCGATCTTCAGCACGACGCGCATCTGATGCAGCAGGATTTACTGACGGTACAACCGACAGGCGAAGCACTGGATACTGAGACAGATGTAAGCTGGCGTGACAGAATACGCCAGCGTTTAACCCGGCCAAATGCCCGAAAACCTAACGTCAGCCCCTCGGCTATGGAAATAATGTCGACGTCCATTCAGGTGCTGGAAAACCGGCTCAAGCGTAACCGCATGGCAGGCGACCCGCCGGATGTGCTGATCCAGCCTTATTGTCCGCAAATCTCAACGCTGGATTTTCATCGGGCGGAAGAAGCGATCGAGGCCGGGCGTCTTGCCGTTGAAAAACAGAGAGATCAGTTGCTGCCCCTGATTAAAAATAGACAGTTCTGAATGGCTTAAAATGTGTTTGGCCTAATCTGACAATTCTGCCAAGCAAAAACAGGCTTTATGAGCCACTATTAGAATAAGAAATACTGGGGGACCCTGATGGACAAGCCACTTACAAGCAAGCATATTCTCATCGTTGAAGACGAAGCCGTTTTCCGATCTATACTTGCCGGCTATGTAAGTTCCCTGGGTGCGACATTCACGGAGGCCGAAAATGGCCTTGAGGCTTTGTCTCTGGTCGAAGATTACCCGCCTGACCTGATCCTCTGCGATTTAGCGATGCCTGAGATGGGAGGGATGGAGTTCGTCGAAAACCTGCGATTACAGGGGAGTAAAATCCCTGTTCTGGTGATTTCCGCCACTGATAAAATGACAGATGTTGCATCAATGCTGCGGCTCGGTGTGGAAGATGTCCTCCTCAAACCCATAAACGATCTTAACCGGTTACGCGAGGCGTTACTTTCTTCTTTATACCCGAAGCTTTTTTCATCACAGGCTATGGAGGAAAGCTCACTGGTTCAGGACTGGGAAGCGCTGTGCCGGAATCCCAACGAAGCACAGCGCTTGTTGCAGGAATTACAGCCACCCGTTCAGCAGAAGCTGGCGCATTGCCGCATCAATTACCGGCAACTGACGTCAGCAGAAAGTCCGGGGCTGGTGCTGGATATCGCCGCGCTTTCTTCCAAAGATCTCGGTTTCTATTGTCTGGATGTGACCCGGGCCAACGAGAATGGGGTACTGGCTGCACTCTTGCTGCGGGCTATTTTTAACAGCTTATTACGTGAGCACTTAAGTGATCAGCATCAGCGGTTACCGCAAATGTCGACGCTGCTTAAACAGGTCAATCATTTATTCAAGCAGGCAAATCTCGACGGACAATTCCCATTATTGCTGGGCTATTATCATGCCGAGTATAAGAATCTCATTCTGGTTTCAGCGGGATTACATGCCACAGTCAATACCGGCACCAATATGATCCAGCTTAGCAATGGTGTGCCGCTCGGCACCACCGGCGCCACATACTCCAATCAAATCAGTCAGAAATGTGATGCCTGGCAATGTCAGGTCTGGGGTTCGGGTGGGCGTCTGAGATTAATGCTGTCTGCTGATTGAGCAAATCTATTACTATTGATAATAATTTATTAATAATCCTGAGCATTTTCCCCGCACGATGTTTTACCTTCATACATTATTTCAATCTTCTAAGACGTATCTCAATGCAAAATATGCCTTTCCAGGCGCACTTGTGCCTGAAACTGTTATAATCCGTTCCGGAAAATTTGGCTGTCTATTTTACATTGTTTAAAATAACAAATAGGAATTCGCTGATGAAAGTAACAGTTTTTGGTATCGGTTACGTCGGACTTGTTCAGGCGGCGGTTCTTGCTGAAGTTGGGCATGAAGTTTTGTGTATCGATGTAGATGCAAAGAAAGTAGAAAACCTGAAAAACGGGCTGATCCCAATTTTTGAACCGGGCCTGACACCGCTGGTTCAGAGCAACTATGAAGCAGGGCGTTTGCTGTTCAGCACCAATGCGGCTGAAGGTGTAGCGCATGCAACGGTACAATTCATCGCGGTGGGTACCCCACCTGATGAAGATGGTTCCGCTGATCTGAAATATGTGACTGCCGTTGCGCGTACGATTGCTGAGCATATGACCGGACCAAAAGTGGTTATCGATAAATCCACCGTTCCGGTGGGTACTGCGGATAAAGTCCGTGCAGTGATGACAGAGAAACTCAAAGAACGCGGCGTGGACATCAGCTTCGATGTTGTCTCTAACCCTGAATTCCTCAAAGAAGGGGCGGCAGTCGCAGACTGTATGCGACCTGAACGTATTGTTATCGGTACGGATAATCCTGACGCTATTGATCCGATCCGTGAACTTTACGAACCTTTTAATCGTAATCACGATCGCATGATCCTGATGGATATCCGCAGTGCAGAGCTGACTAAATACGCTGCCAACTGTATGCTGGCAACCAAAATCAGTTTCATGAATGAAATGTCTAATCTGGCAGAAATGCTGGGTGCGGATATCGAGAAAGTCCGTCAGGGCATCGGTTCTGATTCACGCATTGGTTATCACTTTATCTATCCTGGCTGCGGCTACGGTGGTTCCTGTTTCCCTAAGGACGTCCAGGCGTTAATCCGCACTGCTGAACACATTGGCTATCAGCCGAAATTGTTGCAGGCTGTGGAACAAGTCAATTACCAGCAAAAATATAAATTGCCTGCCTTCATTCAGCGCCACTTCGGCGACGACCTTAAAGGGAAAACCTTTGCGCTGTGGGGGCTGTCATTTAAGCCAAATACCGATGACATGCGTGAAGCATCGAGTCGCGTATTAATGGAACAACTCTGGGCAGCGGGCGCGAAAATCAAAGCCTATGATCCGGAAGCCATGAACGAAACGCAGCGGATCTACGGTCACCGTGATGATCTGGAATTGATGGGAACCAAAGAATCTGCATTGCATAATGCCGATGCGCTGATTATTTGTACGGAATGGCAGAACTTCCGTGCTCCGGATTTTGATGTGATCAAAAAAGCGTTAAAAGAGCCGGTTATCTTTGATGGTCGTAATTTATTCGATCCTGAACGTTTGGAGAAACGCGGATTTACTTACTACGGCATAGGTCGTGGCGCATCAATCAATCCGGTTCTGTAAGGAGTTTGCATGAAATATCTGGTCACTGGCGCAGCGGGCTTTATTGGCTTCTTTGTGTCACAACGTTTGCTGGCAGCAGGTCATTGCGTTATCGGCATTGATAATCTGAATGACTACTATGACGTCAATCTGAAACTGGCCCGTCTCGCTCAGCTGGAAAATAAAGATGGCTTTGAGTTTATTAAGCTGGATTTAGCCGATCGTGAGGGCATGGCCGCATTGTTTGCGGAACAGAGGTTTGAACGTGTTATCCATTTAGCTGCGCAGGCCGGTGTCCGATATTCTATCGAAAACCCTCTGGCTTATGCCGATTCCAACCTCATAGGATTTGTTAACGTCCTGGAAGGATGTCGTCATAATAACGTCGGGCATTTGCTTTATGCTTCTTCCAGTTCAGTATACGGTCTGAACAAAAAACAGCCTTTTTCAACGGATGATTCTGTCGATCATCCGGTTTCGCTGTATGCGGCTACGAAAAAAGCCAATGAATTAATGGCTCATACCTATTCACATCTTTATAAAATTCCCACCACCGGGTTACGTTTCTTTACTGTATATGGCCCGTGGGGGCGCCCGGACATGGCATTGTTCAAGTTCACCAAAGCAATACTTGGCGGGCAAAACATAGATGTTTATAACCATGGCGAAATGCGTCGTGACTTTACTTATATCGATGATATCGCCGAAGCCATTGTTCGTTTACAAGACGTTATTCCGCAAGCGGATCCAGACTGGACGGTAGAAGACGGCTCGCCAGCCAGCAGTTCCGCGCCTTATTGCGTTTATAATATAGGCAACAGTAACCCGGTGAAGCTGATGACGTATATCAGTGCGCTGGAAAAGGCGTTGGGAATAGTTGCAGGTAAGAATATGCTGCCAATGCAGCCAGGCGATGTACACGAGACCAGCGCAGACACGTTGCCTCTGGCTAAGGCTATTGACTTCAAGCCTGAAACGCCTGTAGAGCAGGGCGTACAGCGCTTTGTGGACTGGTATCGCGACTTTTATCAGATTTAATATTGTATTGTTTTACCAAAGGTCGCAAATGCGGCCTTTTTTAATGGAATCAGTTAAATCTTATGGATGTTTATGCAACAGGCTGTGTCAGTTTTGTATTTGCCGGATCAATATTACAGCGTAATAAAACAAAAAGCCCATCAGAGCGATGGGCTTTTTAGCATTAACAGTGACGTTAATGTTGGCAATTACAGCAGGAAATCGTCCAGTGACTTGCCTTGCTCTTCGATTGCTTTCTTGATTACAGCTGGAGTACGACCCTGGCCTGTCCAGGTTTTGTTTTCGCCGTTCTCATCAACGTATTTGTATTTAGCCGGACGTGCTGCACGTTTTGTTTTACCGGTCGCTTTAGTCGCAGCCATCGTTTGCAGCAATTCGTTAGGATCGATACCGTCAGCAATCAGCATTTCGCGGTATTGTTGCAGTTTACGGGTGCGCTCTTCAATCTCTGCAGCTGCCTGAGAATCTTCTTCACGACGCTCGTTCACAACAACTTCTAATTTTTCCAGCATCTCTTCCAGCGTTTCCAGAGTGCATTCTCTCGCTTGTGCACGCAGAGTACGGATGTTGTTCAGAATCTTTAATGCTTCGCTCATTATACTAGTCTCGAATTATATTGGTGGGGGGCGTTTGGATAATAATAGAATGCTCTTCTGTATTCTGCAATAGCGAATTTGTTTGCTTGACCTTAATTTACGCATTTAAAGCAAATAATGTTTAGTCACTACGAAATATAGTCAGGCTGCTTAGCGCTATTTATCTGGGGGTGATAACCCTAATTTCAATACTCTGTTGAGGATTGTTGATGGTTTGCGTAAGTAGTTTTTTAAGGCAGTTATTGTTCATAAAATTAAAGCATCCGTGAAGCCATGTAATGTAAGGATATGAAAAAAAAGCGGGCGGACGAAGTACGAACTCAGAAAAATGATTCTTTGTGGGTAGCATTTCCATCGACTTCTTTAATGTATAGACAAATCCTTACTCGTCAATGAAGACATATTAACTCCCCTTTTATTGCGGGTATTCTGGCTTGACCGCAGGGAATAATTATCTCATACCGTTATAATTTTTCATTGTAAGTTTCTATGATTTTACCCGGAGTGAATGTCTTGCGGGGGCAGGCATGAGCGCTATCCGGCCGTTGTTATAGTCTGGCAGGCATGTGATACAATACATGCCGAAAATTTATGCCATCCATTACATTATGGGGTCACTGTTTTATGGCTCAGCTTTATTTCTATTACTCGGCGATGAATGCCGGTAAGTCTACCTCGTTACTGCAATCTTCATATAATTATCAAGAACGTGGAATGCGCACGCTGGTGCTAACGGCAGAACTCGACAACCGGTATGGTTTGGGTAAAGTCAGCTCACGAATCGGTTTGTCTTCGCCTGCGGAGCTTTACAACAGGGAGACCGAACTCTTTAATCTGGTGGCACAGGAGAACCGCACACAGCGTTTAAGCTGCGTTCTGATTGATGAGTGCCAGTTTCTCACTAAAACACAGGTATCGCAGCTTACGGACGTTGTAGACGATCTGGATGTGCCGGTACTTTGTTATGGTCTGAGAACGGATTTTCGTGGAGAACTTTTCGAAGGCAGCGAATATTTGCTGGCCTGGGCAGATAAGCTGGTTGAACTTAAAACCATTTGCCATTGTGGCCGCAAGGCTAATCGCAATCTCAGACTGGATGAGAACGGTAACGCCTTGCATGATGGCGCACAGGTCGTTATTGGTGGTGATGAACGCTATGTTTCGGTGTGCCGTAAGCATTACAAAGAAGCGATGGCTGCGTGTGATGTCATAGACGAAAGTAAGCCCAAGCCTCTCTGAGCCCCGGGCGTTGACTAAGGCCTGCGAGTGATTGTTGAACGATAAATCGCAAATTCGGACCATAAAAAAACCCGCCTTTCAGCGGGTTTTTTACTATCAGCATCTCAGCAAGTTATTTTTTGCTGGTTTTCTTTTCAGCTTTTGGTGCCGGAGCAGCAATTTCTTCTGCTGCGTCCTCACTGAATTCACGGCCGTAGTAAGTATCCATCAGAATCTGCTTCAGTTCGGCGATCAGCGGGTAACGTGGGTTAGCACCGGTACACTGGTCATCAAACGCATCTTCAGACAGTTTGTCTACTTTAGCCAGGAAGTCTGCTTCCTGAACGCCTGCTTCACGGATAGAGGTTGGGATACCCAGCTCCGCTTTGATTTCATCCAACCAGGTCAGCAGTTTCTGGATTTTTTGCGCAGTACGGTCACCCGGCGCGCCCAGACCTAAATGGTCAGCGACTTCTGCGTAGCGACGACGCGCTTGCGGGCGGTCATACTGACTGAAAGCAGTCTGTTTAGTTGGGTTGTCGTTAGCGTTATAACGGATAACGTTTGAAATCAGCATGGCGTTAGCCAGACCATGTGGAATGTGGAACTCTGAACCCAGTTTATGGGCCATTGAGTGACAAACCCCAAGGAAGGCGTTCGCAAACGCGATACCCGCAATAGTTGCCGCATTGTGAACACGTTCACGGGCAACCGGATTTTTTGCGCCTTCTTTATAGCTGGCTGGCAGGTTTTCTTTCAGCAGTTTCAGTGCCTGCAGAGCCTGGCCATCGGAATATTCGTTCGCCAGTACAGAAACATACGCTTCCAGTGCATGAGTCACTGCATCCAGACCACCAAAGGCACACAGTGATTTCGGCATATTCATGACAAGGTTGGCGTCTACAATAGCCATGTCAGGTGTCAGTGCATAATCTGCCAGTGGATATTTCTGGCCAGTTGCATCGTCAGTCACCACAGCGAATGGCGTCACTTCTGAACCGGTACCGGAAGTGGTAGTGACGGCGATCATTTTCGCTTTCACGCCCATTTTCGGGAATTTGTAGATACGTTTACGGATATCCATGAAACGCAGTGCCAAATCTTCGAACTGAGTATCCGGGTGCTCATACAGAACCCACATAATCTTCGCGGCATCCATTGGTGAACCACCGCCCAGTGCGATGATAACGTCTGGTTTGAAGGAGTTCATCTGCTCAGCGCCTTTACGTACAATGCTCAGCGTTGGGTCAGCTTCAACTTCGAAGAACACTTCAGTTTCAATACCATGACCTTTCAGAACGCTGGTGATCTGGTCAGCATAGCCATTATTGAACAGGAAGCGGTCAGTTACGATGAAGGCGCGTTTTGCTCCATCGGTCGCCACTTCTTCCAGTGCGATTGGCAGTGAGCCACGACGGAAGTAGATAGATTTCGGAAGTTTATGCCACAACATGTTTTCTGCTCGCTTCGCTACAGTTTTCTTGTTGATCAAGTGTTTAGGACCGACGTTTTCGGAGATGGAGTTACCACCCCAGGAACCGCAACCCAGCGTCAGAGACGGAGCAAGTTTGAAGTTGTAGAGGTCACCGATACCACCCTGTGAAGCCGGGGTGTTGATCAGAATACGTGCGGTTTTCATTTTGTTGCCAAAATAATTCACACGTTCTGGTTGGTTGTCCTGATCGGTATACAGGCAAGAGGTATGGCCGATACCGCCCATTTCTACCAGTTTCTCTGCTTTAGTGACGGCGTCTTCGAAATTCTTCGCGCGATACATAGCAAGGGTAGGGGACAGTTTTTCATGCGCAAAAGGTTCGGACTCGTCAACGACGGTGACTTCACCGATGAGCACTTTTGTATTTGCAGGGACTTTGATACCAGCCATTTCAGCAATTTTCACCGCTGGCTGACCGACGATAGCGGCGTTGAGGCCACCATTTTTCAGAATGATATCTGAAACGGCTTTCAGCTCTTTACCTTGCAGCATGTAGCCACCGTGAGAAGCAAAACGTTCACGGACTGCGTTATAAGCTGAATCAACGACAATGATGGACTGTTCAGAAGCACAGATGACACCGTTATCAAAGGTTTTAGACATCAGAACGGAAGCCACCACACGTTTGATATCTGCGGTTTCATCGACTACAACTGGAGTATTACCCGCGCCTACACCAATGGCTGGTTTGCCGGAGCTGTAAGCTGCTTTCACCATACCAGGACCGCCGGTGGCGAGAATCAGGTTCAGGTCCGGGTGGTGCATCAGTTGGTTGGAAAGCTCTACGCTTGGTTCATCAATCCAGCCAATGATATCTTTTGGCGCACCGGCAGCAATGGCGGCCTGCAGAACGATATCCGCAGCCTTGTTGGTTGCATTTTTGGCACGTGGGTGTGGGGAGAAGATAATACCGTTACGTGTTTTCAGGCTGATAAGTGCCTTGAAAATTGCAGTAGAAGTTGGGTTGGTAGTCGGGACGATACCGCAAATCAGGCCAATTGGCTCAGCGATAGTAATGGTACCGAAGGTGTCATCCTGGCCCAGGATGCCACAGGTTTTTTCATCTTTGTAAGCATTGTAAATGTATTCAGAAGCGAAGTGGTTTTTGATCACTTTGTCTTCAACAATACCCATTCCGGATTCTTCAACAGCCAGTTTAGCCAGCAGAATTCGAGAATCGGCAGCAGCCAGAGCGGCGGCAGCGAAAATCTTATCTACCTGCTCTTGACTGAAGTTGGCATATTCGCGCTGTGCCTTCTTGACTCGAGCAACGAGTGCGTTTAGTTCAGCGACATTTGTTACAGCCATAATGCTCTCCTGATAAAGTTAAACTCTTTTAGTAAATAACCTGCCAAAGACTAGTATAGACCTGCTATCAGTCACCGTGAGAAACTAATTAACTCTAAGATTCTCAATAAGTTGTCTTTGTCTCTTTATTTGCTCAAAGAGCTTTCAGTTGTGAAGCACCGGATAAAGCAGATAACGTTTAAATCACATTCATCACCCGATGTTTATATGTTTCAAGTAACGTTGAGTGACTATGCACAGAGATTACCTATTTGTAGGCAGTATTCATTTGATCTAGATCATTAAATACTGATGCTGACACCTTTCAGCAACTTGATCCTGAGAATGATTATCAAATTTGCTCTTGGATAATACAGTTTTGTATCTAAAGTTATCAATTAAAAAGATGATTTTTAACAAAAGTGGTATTCACTGCTTTTATTTGAAAATCTGGTGATAAAAACCATCAAACGGCGTGGCGCCTTTACGGGGATTCCAGTACATTAGCGCCCATCAAAACCTTCATCTGCTGGCATAGTTGTGCGGAGTTCTGCGTGAGCCAATCGTTATTAGATTTTTCAGGGTATATCAAATTCTTCGTCGGGCTGTTTGCACTGGTCAACCCTGTGGGGATCTTACCTGTCTTTATCAGCATGACCAGCTATCAGGCGGCAGCCGGACGTAATAAAACCAATATGACGGCGAATTTGTCGGTTGCCATTATATTGTCGACCGCACTTTTCCTCGGCGATGCCATTTTACATCTTTTTGGTATCTCCATTGACTCGTTCCGGATCGCGGGGGGCATTCTGGTCGTCACCATTGCCATGTCGATGATCAGCGGGAAACTGGGCGAAGATAAACAGAACAAGCAGGAAAAATCAGAAACAGCAATACGTGAAAATGTCGGGGTTGTTCCGCTTGCATTGCCTCTGATGGCAGGACCCGGCGCCATCAGTTCGACTATTGTATGGAGCTCACGCTATCACAGCTGGCCAAATCTGCTGGGGCTGACGCTCGCTATCATTTTCTTTGCATTCTGTTGCTGGTTACTGTTCAGGGCGGCACCTTTACTGGTGCGTTTACTGGGACAAACCGGCATTAACGTGATTACACGTATCATGGGGCTTTTGCTGATGTCGCTGGGTATCGAATTCATTGTGACAGGGATTAAGGCTATTTTCCCCGGCCTGCTTTGATTCTTAACCATCGGTTATCACGGAAACTGCGATGAGTTTCCGTGATAATTATTACCTGCACTTATAATGTAATGCATTAATATAGTGCACCTAATGACTTCATTAAGCGCAATTGCACCCTAATGTGGCATAAAGCGTCGTCTCATTATTGTTTTCACCCCAAGTCTTCATTTCTTCTAATAAACTTAGCGATTTTTTAGCTAAATACCCTTCTTTCCTGCCCGTTTTGACGCTAATTTGCCCACATCATTCTGTAAGGCTTGTGCATGCTGTATCGAGATGTTATTAGTGTTAACAACGCAGTTAACAGGCGTTTATCCTTGAAAACATCTTAATGTTAACGGA
The DNA here is from genome assembly GCF_019049695.1 of Rahnella perminowiae. Taxonomy (NCBI): domain Bacteria; kingdom Pseudomonadati; phylum Pseudomonadota; class Gammaproteobacteria; order Enterobacterales; family Yersiniaceae; genus Rahnella; species Rahnella perminowiae. Next base: position 141,604 of record NZ_JAFMOT010000188.1, on the reverse strand, counting down.
TTGTGTCAGGCGAGTTCTTAAGCAACGCGTAGCGTAAATTTCGCAGCGAAAATTATTATAAAAACTCTTAAAAACAATAAGTTGAACTATATGTTAGCCTGTTTTCAGGCCACTGCCTCAGTGTGCTTGTAACCTGTAAAAGAGAATTGCGTAACAAATTTGCAAAATTTATTGGCGCCTGTATCTGGCTTCTGATAATTTTCAAATCGCCTTCAAAAATGGAATTTTGTTAAGCGGAATGCTCTGAGTGAGAACGAATCTTGCTAGAGACAGAAAGATTGAAGCCATTTTATTTGTTTTTGGAGAGTGTCGTGTCGCCATGCGGAACACAAAATTATCATCAGGCGCTTTTTGCCAAAAGAAAGCCGGACATTCGGCGGGCAGGATTACACGGCCTTTTGTTGAACCTGCCGCTTCAGCGAAACAAATCTTCAGATCTTCTTCTCATTAATTGAATTCTCACGCTTAACAGTGAAGGACCTTCTATCGCTGTCAGTCAGGCGAATAAGAAAATAATATTGTTAAGGTTAGGAATAACAGTATGTGATTACCCGGTGTGACGCAGAACCTTTTTTTGTTGTACACGGGGTAAATCAAATGGGGTGGGATCAACCTTAAGGATCCCGGAAACCAAACGGCGAACAACAGCCTGACGTTTCCAGCGTTATCGAGTAATACATGCAGTAATAGGGGACAGCCATCTGCGGATGGCCACTACATGGGGACCTTTCTTAAGCAATTCGTTCCTGCTTTTGAAATCCGTTGGCCCAGCAAGGGTTTATCTTGCACCCGAGCGTGCAAGTTCATAATAAAAACTGGAGTTGAATAAAAATGACCAACATCACAAAAAAAAATCTGCTGGCTGCCTGCATTATGGCTGCGGTCGGCGCGGTGTCAGTAAATAATGCATTTGCAGCTAATGTACCTGCAGGTGTAACCCTGGCAGCCAAACAAGAACTGGTTCGTAACAATGGCTCAGAAGTGCAGTCTCTCGACCCGCATAAAGTCGAAGGCGTACCAGAATCGAACGTTATCCGTGACTTGCTTGAGGGTTTGGTGAATACCGACAGCAAAGACGGCAGCGTTATTCCTGGTGTAGCAACCAGCTGGGAAAATAAAGATTTTAAAGTCTGGACCTTCCACCTGCGTCCGGAAGCAAAATGGTCAAATGGCGATCCTGTAACAGCTGAAGATTTCGTGTACAGCTGGCAGCGTCTGGCTGACCCTAAAACCGCCTCTCCTTACGAAAGCTATCTGCAATATGGTCATATCGAAAACATCGATGACATCATCACCGGTAAGAAAAGCCCGGATACTCTGGGTGTAAAAGCGCTCGATGATCATACCCTGCAAGTGACGCTGACCGAACCGGTTCCGTATTTCGTTAAAATGCTGTCTCACACCGCAATGAAGCCGGTAAACAAAAAAACAGTTGAGAAATTTGGCGACAAATGGACCCAACCTGAAAACTATGTGAGCAACGGCGCGTATAAACTGAAAACCTGGACCGTTAACGAACGTATTGTGCTTGAGCGCAGCCCGACCTATTGGGATAACGCCAGGACAGTGATCAATCAGGTGACTTACCTGCCTATTTCTTCTGAAGTTACTGATGTTAACCGCTACCGCAGCGGCGAAATCGACATGACTTATAACAACATGCCGATTGAACTGTTCCAGAAATTGAAAAAAGAAATTCCTACCGAAGTCCACGTTGACCCGTATCTGTGTACTTATTACTACGAAATCAATAATCAGAAAGCACCATTTACTGATTCACGCGTCCGTGAAGCCCTGAAACTGGGTCTGGATCGCGACATCATCGTGAATAAAGTGAAGGCGCAGGGCGATCTGCCGGCTTATGGCTATACCCCTCCTTACACTGATGGTGCAAAACTGACGCCTCCGGCCTGGTTCAAAGAGACTCAGGTGCAGCGTAACGAGCAGGCTAAAAAATTGCTGGCTGAAGCAGGTTATACCCCGGCTAAGCCGCTGACCTTTGAATTGCTGTATAACACCTCTGATCTGCACAAAAAACTGGCTATCGCCGCTGCCGCTATCTGGAAGAAAAATCTGGGTGTTGACGTGAAACTCGTTAACCAGGAATGGAAAACCTTCCTGGACAGCCGTCATCAGGGCAACTTTGATATCGCACGTGCCGGCTGGTGTTCTGATTACAACGAACCTTCTTCCTTCCTGAATACCATGTTGTCTGACAGCAGCAACAATACCGCTCACTATAAGAGCCCTGCCTTTGATAAAGACATCGCGGACACTCTGACCGTGAAAACTGACGAAGAACGTGCAGCGCTGTATCAGAAAGCGGAAACCCAGCTGGATAAAGACTCTGCCATTGTTCCTGTTTATTACTACGTGAACGCGCGTCTGGTGAAACCATACGTTGGCGGTTACACCGGTAAAGATCCGCAGGATAACGTCTACGTTAAAGACTTATACATCATCAAACACTAATTAATCAGTGTCAGGGCAAGGCAACCCCGAGCTGCCTTGCGCCTTATTTATTGATGAAGGTAATGTTTTTAGTGCCGGTTTTCGGTGCTGAAACAAAGAGCCACCACGGCGGCCATCACCCGATAGCCGCCGTGAGCAAGCCAAAACTATCAAGCTGTAGTGACAGGCTTAGAAACAGGTACGGGCAATGTTAAAGTTTATTTTACGCCGCTGTCTGGAAGCGATTCCGACGCTATTCATTCTGATCACCATTTCATTTTTTATGATGCGTCTCGCACCCGGCAGCCCTTTTACGGGTGAGCGTAATCTTCCGCCAGAAGTGATGGCGAACATTGAGGCGAAATATCACCTCAATGACCCAATGTATAAGCAATATTTCCATTATTTAGAACAACTGGCGAAAGGCGATTTTGGCCCGTCGTTCAAATATAAGGATTACACCGTTAATGATCTGGTTGCGGCCTCTTTCCCGGTTTCTGCGAAACTCGGTCTGGCGGCATTTATCATGGCGATTGTGTTTGGAGTGAGTGCGGGCGTTATCGCAGCACTGAACCAGAACACCAAATGGGATTACACGGTAATGGGTGTGGCGATGACCGGGGTAGTTATACCCAGTTTCGTGGTTGCGCCGTTACTGGTACTGATATTTGCCATCACGCTTAAATGGTTGCCTGGCGGCGGCTGGAATGGTGGTGGTGCCAAATATATGATCTTGCCGATGGTGGCGTTGTCACTGGCTTATATTGCCAGTATTGCGCGTATTACCCGTGGCTCAATGATCGAAATCCTGCATTCCAACTTCATCCGTACCGCACGTGCGAAAGGGTTGCCACTGCGTCGCATCATTTTGCGCCATGCGCTGAAACCCGCGCTGCTGCCGGTATTGTCATACATGGGACCGGCCTTCGTTGGGATCATAACCGGTTCGATGGTCATCGAGAGCATTTTCGGATTGCCAGGCATTGGCCAGCTGTTTGTTAACGGGGCATTAAACCGTGACTATTCACTGGTCCTGAGCCTGACCATTTTAGTGGGCGCACTGACCATTCTGTTCAATGCGATCGTCGACGTGCTTTACGCCGTCATCGACCCGAAAATCCGTTATTAATGCCGGAGTACGTCAATGATGTTAAGTAAGAAAAATAGCGACGTCGTGGAAAACTTCAGCGAAAAACTTGAAGTTGAAGGCCGCAGTCTGTGGCAGGATGCACGACGCCGTTTTATGCACAACCGTGCGGCGGTCACCAGTCTGATCGTGCTGGCATTTATTGCCTTATTCGTGGCATTTGCGCCGATGTTATCCCAGTTTTCCTATGATGATACCGACTGGAATATGATGTCAGCCGCGCCTGACTTTGCTTCTCACCATTATTTCGGGACTGACTCTTCAGGCCGTGATTTGCTGGTGCGTGTGGCGATCGGCGGACGTATTTCCCTGATGGTCGGTGTGGCGGCAGCGTTAGTGGCCGTTATTCTCGGCACGCTTTACGGATCATTGTCCGGTTATCTGGGCGGTAAAATAGACTCCGCAATGATGCGTTTGCTGGAAATTCTCAACTCCTTCCCGTTTATGTTCTTCGTTATCCTGTTGGTGACCTTCTTCGGGCAAAACATCCTGCTGATATTCGTGGCAATCGGGATGGTATCCTGGCTGGATATGGCGCGTATCGTGCGTGGACAAACACTCAGTCTCAAGCGTAAAGAGTTCATCGAGGCGGCGCTGGTGAGTGGTGTGAGCACGCGCAATATCGTCCTGCGCCACATTGTTCCTAATGTGCTGGGCGTTGTCGTGGTCTATGCATCGCTGCTGGTGCCGAGCATGATTTTGTTTGAATCCTTCCTGAGCTTCCTGGGACTGGGTACGCAGGAGCCACTGAGCAGTTGGGGCGCATTGTTAAGTGATGGCGCCAACTCGATGGAAGTTTCACCGTGGTTACTGCTGTTCCCGGCAGGCTTCCTGGTGGTAACTCTGTTTTGTTTCAATTTTATCGGCGATGGCTTGCGTGATGCCCTCGACCCGAAAGATCGTTAAGGAGTGCCACCATGAGCACCATTGAACATTCCACTTTTGCGGCACCCGCTGCGGTTGACGGTAAAGTCCCGCCAATCTTGCTTGACGTTCAGGATCTGCGCGTCACCTTCGAAACACCAGACGGTGATGTGACTGCGGTCAATGACCTGAATTTCGATCTGCGTGCCGGTGAGACGCTGGGCATTGTGGGTGAGTCCGGTTCCGGTAAATCACAGACCGCTTTTGCCCTGATGGGGTTGCTGGCCAGTAATGGCCGCATCGGCGGTTCGGCGAAATTTAACGGACGCGAAATCCTCAATCTGCCGCAACAACAGCTTAATAAGTTGCGTGCAGAACAGATTTCAATGATTTTTCAGGATCCGATGACCTCTCTCAACCCGTACATGCGTGTGGGCGAACAGTTGATGGAAGTCCTTATCCTGCATAAAAAAATGAGCAAGCGTGAAGCGTTTGAAGAATCCGTACGCATGCTGGACGCGGTGAAAATGCCCGAAGCCCGCAAACGTATGAAAATGTTCCCGCATGAATTCTCCGGTGGCATGCGCCAGCGTGTGATGATCGCAATGGCGTTGCTGTGCCGCCCTAAATTGCTGATTGCCGATGAGCCAACCACAGCGCTGGACGTGACCGTGCAGGCGCAAATCATGACATTACTGAATGAACTGAAATCTGAGTTCAACACAGCAATCATTATGATTACCCATGACCTTGGCGTGGTGGCCGGTATCTGCGACAAAGTACTGGTGATGTATGCCGGGCGCACCATGGAATATGGCCGTGCACGGGATGTGTTTTATGAACCTTGTCATCCTTATTCCATCGGTCTGCTCAATGCGGTTCCCCGCCTTGATGCTGAAGGTGGCGCGATGCTGACTATTCCGGGCAATCCGCCAAACTTGCTGCGTCTGCCTAAAGGCTGTCCGTTCCAGCCCCGCTGTCCGCATGCGATGGATATCTGCTCTTCGGCACCGCCGCTTGAGCGTTTCGGCGATGGCCGTTTGCGTGCATGCTATAAGCCGCTGGAGGAACTGGTATGACAGACAACACAATCATGAACAGTGCGGCAATAAATACCCATGCGCCTGAGAAAAAAGTTCTGCTCGAAGTGGCAGATCTTAAAGTCCATTTCGACATCAAAGACGGTAAACAGTGGTTCTGGCAGCCTTCGAAGACCCTGAAAGCCGTTGACGGTGTGACCCTGCGCCTTTATGAAGGGGAAACGCTGGGCGTGGTGGGGGAGTCAGGTTGCGGTAAATCGACCTTTGCCCGTGCACTGATTGGTCTGGTGAAAGCCACTGACGGCCGTGTTGCCTGGCTGGGTAAAGATCTGCTGAATATGTCGGACAGCGAGTGGCGTCATACACGCAGCGATATCCAGATGATTTTCCAGGATCCGCTGGCTTCCCTGAACCCGCGGATGACCATCGGCGAAATCATCGCTGAACCCCTGAAAACGTATAATCCGAAAATGCCTCGCCTTGAAGTGAAGGAAAAAGTGAAGGCAATGATGTTAAAGGTCGGGCTGTTGCCTAACCTGATTAACCGTTATCCCCATGAATTCTCCGGGGGGCAATGTCAGCGTATTGGCATTGCGCGTGCACTGATCCTTGAGCCGAAACTGATTATCTGTGATGAACCTGTCTCGGCACTGGATGTGTCTATTCAGGCGCAGGTGGTTAACCTGCTTCAGCAGTTGCAGCGTGAAATGGGGTTGTCACTGATTTTCATCGCACATGATCTGGCCGTGGTGAAGCACATCTCTGACCGTGTTCTGGTGATGTACCTCGGGCACGCCGTTGAACTGGGCACTTATGATGAGGTCTATAACAATCCTCAGCACCCGTATACCCGTGCACTGATGTCTGCAGTGCCGGTGCCGGACCCGGACAAAGAGCGCAACAAAGTGATTCAGTTGCTTGAAGGGGAATTACCTTCACCCATCAATCCACCCTCAGGCTGTGTGTTCCGCACCCGCTGTCCGATTGCCGGACCTGAATGTGCAATCACCCGTCCGTTGCTGGAAGGCAGCTTCCGCCATGCGGTATCCTGCCTGAAAGTGGATCCGCTCTGATGATTTGATCTGAACGGAAAGCATAAAAAAACCTGCCACTGGCAGGTTTTTTTTCATCTTCGTATTCTTCTGCTAAGTCATTCAGATTGGGTCAAGGCGGCAACTGAATGACAAATCGGTCAGGAAACGATTTTAAAAGCGCTAGCGCTGGCCCGCAGGGTGAGCCTCAGGGGGGAATGAAAGCAGCCACACAGAACCAGTCTGAAGGTCGACGGAGAAGATTACTCTTTCCACAAAATGTGGCAAAGTTTATGGTCTTTCTCGCGACACAGCAGAACACGGGCAAAGATATCATTGATAGGCTGGTCTTCCGCATCAGCCAGACCAATCACTACTTCAGCAAAGAAGTCCGGATTTAAGTCAAAATCCACATGCTCAACCCAGTCTTCAGCCGGATCATATAATTCAGCGCCACCACGTTCTTCAAATTGCAGATTGAAGATCAAAATATCTGCAGGATCAAGGTTATCTCCGGCCAGTTCCAGAAAGATGTCGTAGGCTTGTTCAAGCGTTTCGTCTTCGGTCAGGCGATTATTCAGGTCCATATCATTCTCGTTTACAGATGAGTGTATTCAGGCTGGTTCAAGCCGGTACTGCGTATATTACATCATGCCCGCCGCGGCTTTTACAGCAGCGGACTGAAAAAGTAGAACAAACGTTCGACGATGCGGTGCCAGAAAGGACGTTTAAGCCAGGCTTCCACATCCAGCAAATGTGAGCGGGCGATATAATCTTCCTGCACATGGCCTAAATCATCACCAAATCCGGCGTCATCAATGACCAGCGTTATCTCAAAATTGAGCCACAGGCTGCGCATATCCAGATTCACGGTACCGACCAGACTGAGCTGACCATCGACCAGGATACTTTTGGTATGCAGCAGACCGTCTTCGAACTGATAAATTTTGACACCGGCTTCCAGCAATTCGCCAAAAAAAGCCTTACTTGCCCAGTCCACCATCATTGAGTCGTTCTTCATCGGCAGAATGATACTGACATCCACCCCGCGCTGCGCTGCGGTACAAATTGCGTGCAGCAAATCATCACTTGGCACGAGATACGGCGTCGTCATAACCAGCTGTTCGCGTGCAGAATAGGTGGCGGTCAGCAGCGCCTGATGGATCATATCTTCCGGGAAGCCCGGACCGGAAGCGATCACCTGAATAGTATGGCCGCTCTCCTGCTCGAACGGCATCTGGTTGAGATCCGGTTCCGGCGGCAGAATACGTTTACCGGTTTCAATCTCCCAGTCGCACGAATATACAATGCCCATCGTGGTCGCGACAGGGCCTTCCATACGGGCCATCAAATCAACCCACTGGCCAACGCCAGCATCTTGTTTAAAGTAACGCGGGTCAACCATATTCATGCTGCCGGTATAGGCGACATAGTTGTCGATAAGTACCACTTTACGGTGCTGGCGCAGATCCATACGACGCAGGAACACACGGAAAAGATTCACCTGTAACGCTTCAACGACTTCGATACCGGCGTTGCGCATCATTGCCGGATAGGGGCTGCGGAAAAAGGCAACGCTGCCCGCAGAATCCAGCATCAGACGGCAATGAATACCACGGCGTGAAGCCGCCATCAGAGATTCCGCGACCTGATCAACCAGACCGCCCGGCTGCCAGATATAGAACACCATTTCGATGTTGCTGCGCGCCAGCCCGATATCTCGCATCATTGCGTGAAGCACGTCATCGCTGGTGGTCAGCAATTGCAACTGATTGCCTTTTACGCCGGCAATACCCTGACGGCGCTCGCAGAGCTGGAAAAGTGAGGCGGCAATTTCACTGTTCTCAGTGGCAAAAATACGCTTACAGTCTTTGAGATCATTGAGCCAGCGGGCAGTGGAAGGCCACATGGCTTTTGCCCGTTCAGCACGGCGTTTGCCTAAGTGCAATTCCCCAAATGAGAGATAGGCAATAATACCGACCAGCGGAATGATGTAGATGATCAACAGCCATGCCATGGCTGACGGAACTGCGCGGCGCTTCATCAGAATGCGTAAGGTGACGCCGGCAATCAGTAACCAGTAACCGAAAACCAGAAGGCCACTGATTACCGTATAAAATGTTGTCATAAAGGCGAAAAGTCCTGTTCGCAAGCCATCGGCATGAGTGTACGTGAAAGGAGAAACCTTTTAACTAACTTTATCCTGCTAATCAATCAGCTACCTCTGTAATATGTTTCCGGTTAATAAAAGGGTCATCGTCCTGATATCAATGTTAGCTGATAACGTGGAAGCAGGAGGAAAACAAGACTTGGATCACAACGTCATCGGCCTATAATGTTCCGCAGTTTTTCCGCTTAAGACACTTTCTGTAAAAGAAGCGCTTTCGTTAAAGAAGCAGCCACGGGCATTACGGGACACAAGTGAATGAAACGCAGTAAAAATGAAGTCGGCCGGTGGCGGATGTTGCGCCAGTCTCAACGCAGGAGAAGTCGCTGGCTGGAAGGGCAGTCAAGGCGCTATCGCCACATTTATCGTATCCGTCAAATCCATCATCAGCAGCACCAGCGTCTTGCGCTGTATGCCGTGAACTACGAATGGAATGCCTGATTAGCGGGATTTAGGCTGAAAAAGCGCACCACATTTTTTGCAGACCAGAGTGGAGTTTTTGCGCACCTTCGCGCTTATCTGTTCCGAAACATAACCGCATTCCGGGCAGGTGACCTTCGTGGTCGTGCTGGTTAGAAACTTCAGTCCGTCGAAGAATGACATAATGCTTACCTCATGGGCAGGGGTAAACATTCTAACACAGAAGCGATGAATACAATGTGACGGCATGCGGGGAATCACGCCATGAGGTGTGATGTCATGGCGTGGGATGACAGAAATCAGTCGAAAAGCTCTGAAAGGAAGCTCTTCTTTTTATAGGGCTTTTGAGACGAGTAATGCCCGCGGTTGTCGTAATTGCCTTGCGGCCGATGATCATCCCGACGGTCATGTTCTTCGTAGCGTGCCGTTGCAGGCCGTTCTGTGGGCTGTGACGCAGCAGATTTCTCGATGATTTTATCCAGCTCACCGCGATCCAGCCATACACCGCGACAGTCAGGACAATAATCGATTTCAATGCCCTGACGTTCGGACATCACTAACTGACTTTCTTTACATACCGGACATTGCATATCGGATTCTCCGCTCTGTTGTTAAAGGAAAAGGCCGCAGGTAACTGTTTGAGTAACCGGATATTTAGACAATCAACTGACGTAAGCAAAAGTAAAGTTGATTAAAGAGAGGGCAGGAAGGTGCGGAGAACCACGGGCAGCCCGGTAAACTGCCCGTAAAACATCAAAATACGCGTTTGAATGGTTTGACGGTCACGGCTTTATATACACCCGCTTTAACGTACGGGTCGGCATCCGCCCACACTTTGGCATCTTCCAGCGTCTCGAATTCGACAATCAGTACGGAACCGGTCATTCCGGCCGCACCTGGATCTTCGCTGTCTATGGACGGCGTCGGGCCCGCAATCAGCACGCGGCCTTGTTCATGTAATTTTTTCAGGCGTTCGATATGAGCAGGGCGTGCCGCAGCGCGTTTTTCCAGCGAGTCAGAAACATCTTCAGAATAAATAACGTAAAGCATGAGTCACCTTTAAAGGGGGGTTATTGAGCAATTTTAGGCAACAAGATGCTGCCTGACCATTTTGCAGAATTAACATAGCTAAACCTGAAGTCCGGGGAAAGCGCTTTGCGTAGGATCAAACCAGAGGTTATTTGAGAATAGTTGTCATCTCGGTGTTGAATATGATTGCTATTTACATTTAAACTTGCGGCTTCACGGGGAAAATGAATCATTATGCCGCTAAAAAAGTTTAGATTTATCCGCAAGGTGACAGTGCCGGTGGTCCTTGCTGTCAGTTTACATGTCGCAGTCATTGCCGGTGTGTTGTATATGACGGTGGGCAAGTCCATCAAATTGCCCAACCAGGATCAAAAGGTGATGAGCGTAACGATGGTCAATCCGGCCGACTTTGCACCGCCGCCGCCACCGCCACAACCTGAACCGACACCACCGGCGCCGGAACCGCAACCTGAAGTCGTGCCAGAACCACCGCCGCCGCCTGAGGCTGTTGTCATTCCGCAACCCCCTAAGCCGAAGCCAAAACCGGTGAAGAAGCCGGTTGTTAAACCGAAGGTGAAGCCTGTTGAACGGCCGGTCGAAAAGCCGACGCAAACAGTAAAAACTGCGCCCGTCACCAGCAACCAGCCGTTCACGAAACCTGTTAGCCAGCCACCGGCATCTGCCAATGCGCAGAGCGATACCGGCCCGCGGCCATTGCAACGAGGCGAACCGGCTTATCCGGCGCGTGCACTGGCTTTACGTATCGAAGGGCGTGTCCGCGTGCAGTTTGATGTGGACAGTGATGGCCGCGTGCAGAACATACGTGTTCTTTCCGCTGAGCCGCGCAATATGTTTGAGCGCGAAGTGAAACAGGCGATGAGCAAATGGCGCTATGAACCGAAGGCTGCCAGTAATCTTGTTGTGAACCTGGTGTTCAGAATTAAAGGCGGTTCTGCTGTCGAATAAGCCGCAAGCTGGCATTACCTGTGATTTATATGCAAAAAAGGTCGCCCCGGGAGGCGACCTTTTTACTTAACGGTAGTGTAAAACCGTCTTAATCCTGAGAAACACCCTCGGAATCGACACTGAAATTGCTGCGACCATCAGGCAACTGGCGCGATTTTCCTTCGTCATCCACAGCGACGTAAGTAAATACCGCTTCAGTGGCTCTGTAACGCTGACCGATAGGCTCAGAAGAGACCTTCTTCACCCATACTTCCACATTGATGGTGATCGAGCTGTTACCGGTACGGATGCAGCGTGCATAACAGCACACCACATCACCGACAGCCACCGGTTTAAGAAACGTCATGCCGTCAACGCGTACGGTCACTACGCGACCCTTGGCAATTTCCTTCGCCTGAATCGCACCGCCCATATCCATCTGTGACATCAGCCATCCGCCAAAGATATCACCATTCGCATTGGTGTCTGCTGGCATAGCCAGCGTACGCAACACCATTTCACCATTGGGTAAGCTATGTTTTTCGTTCATAAAGTGGCTTCACACAAAGCCCGCCATATTTCAGGCCGCAGACGTGTTGGCTGCATTCAGTCACCCGAATCATGTGGGGCTTAATAATAAGTAAGGCCTTTCAAAGAAAGGCCCGTGCAGAAGAATGCTTATTTTTTTTCATCGTCCGGCATATGCCGGTAAATGTAAACACCGCTTAACAGCGTAAAGACCAATGTCAGCACGGTCAGGCCGAAGACCTTGAAGTTAACCCAGATATTTTGCGGTAACCAGAATGCCACGTAAATATTAGCCAGCCCGCACAGCAGGAAAAAGATGGCCCAGCTGACGTTCAGTTTATTCCATACGTGATCCGGCAAAGTCAGTTCTTTGCCCAACATGCGCTGGATTAAAGGCTTTTTCAGCACCAGCTGGCTAATCAGTAGTGCGCCGGAGAACAGAACATAGATAACTGTCACTTTCCATTTGATAAATTCATCATTATGGAAAACCAGTGTCAGGGTGCCGAAAACAGCGACCATCGCGAAGGTGATTAACGTCATCTTCTCGATTTTGCGATACAGAATCCAGGTAATGACTAACGCTAACGCAGTGGCAGCAATTAATGCGCCAGAAGCGACAAAAATGTCGTAAAGCTTATAAACCACAAAAAAAACAATCAGGGGAAGAAAATCGAGGAGCTGCTTCATACTTCATTCCATGTTTTACGTATGGTATGACTATACCGGAATCATTTCGCGGACAAAAGAAAAGGGCGCCGCAGCGCCCCTGAAAAAGTGATGTCTCTGTTAAGCATGTAATTTCATGTAAAGACGGAACAGATAAATCAGCATGAAGGCACTGATAATATTACTCAGTGCGCCGAGTATCACTGCCCCAATCATTGGATTCAACGCGCTCAGCACGCCAACAAACAACATCAGTACGACCTGGGCAACGATCCACAGCATCACGGCCGGGGCAACCAGGCGGACATGGCTGAAGGCCAGACGGGTGCTCAGACGCATCGCTTTGAACACGCCCGCATTCTCTTTACAGGAAATAACCGGTGCCATTGACCATGCAATCGCAATCAGGAAGGCCGGAACAAACAGCAGCGCCAGGCCGATACGGAACATGATGCTGTAAATAAACAACAAAATGGCCAGACGTGGCAAGACAGGCAGCGACGCGGTCATAATTTGCGTGATACTGGCGCGAATGCCCTGGGAAACCAGCTGGATCAACGTCAGGACACCGCCAACCAGAATAACGTTTCCGGCAAGCGTTGACAGCAAAGCGGCCAGGCTGTAACGGAAAATCGCGCTTTGCTGCTCCGGAGTTACCTGCTGTTCAATGTATCCCATCATATCGCCGACGTTCATGCCGGTGATGTTGCTCATCAGTTGCCCGATAGCCTCGATCTGTTCAGCTGAGGGACTTAACACCCAGCTTAATATGACGGTGATTAGTGCGGCCAGAACCGAAAGCGCCAAAACGCTACTCATCTGATTACGCAAAAAATTATAACTGTCACGGTACAATGTACTGGCCGTGATAGACATGGACGCTCCTTGGCAAAAAGCAAAAATCAATAAGGCGGGGATTGTACCCTTTAAATGCCTCCCGCCGATAGTTTTGCGCTGTTTTCCTATCAGACCTGTCGATGAATCTCTGCCGGAACGCAACTGAGGTGGGTGAGATCAATGGTCGGCAAATCGACATTCAGAGGAGGTAAACCATATTGAGCCCGGGCACGATCGCAGGCGGCATTGGTGACACCATTCAACCCTGACTGATCGAATTCGCGACACGGTGTGGGCCGGTTGAGGTAAACAGAACAGGAAACCGCGTGTCCCACTTCTCCCTCCAGGGCAACACAGCGCGGCGTTTTACTGTTTGTGCCTTGCATGCAGCTCAGGAAAGGAGTGACCTGTTCTGTCAATGCCTGCGGAACACATCCGCCAGCCTCTTCAGACTCAGCCCAGTAAAATGAAACGCGAAAATAAGCGCAGCATGCGCCACAGGTCATACAAGGATTGTTAATTTCGCCCATCTTGGAAGCTACCGACTCCTTACGGCACCCAACCAAAACCAACAGTGAGTAAGCAAATTACTCAGCGCTATTTTTTTTAGCAACTGAAATATCACGTGTTAACAAAACATCAAAATCTCCTCATTTTTGATTCAGATCAATTCCTTTGTTTTTATAGATTTAGATCGCTTTGCGGAAGATGCATTTTCTTACTTTTTGTTTTAAAGATGTGATCCCGCATTGATCAAACCATACCAAAGAGTAGGTATCATGCGCGCCGTTGATAAATAATCCACACTAAGGGAAGGGACAATGAAAGCAGCATATTGGGCATTAGTCGCAGCAGCGGCATTTCCGGCAGTCTCAAGCGCACATCAGGCAGGGGATGTGATTTTTCGCGTAGGGACAGCCACGGTTCGTCCGACCGAAGGTTCGGACAATGTACTGGGCCTGGGTTCTTTTAATATCAATAACAACACGCAGATGGGGTTAACCCTTGGCTACATGTTTACGGACAATATCGGCATGGAGTTGCTGGCAGCGACACCGTTCCAACACAAAGTCGGTCTGCAAAGTACCGGAACGATTGCAGAAGTGAAACAGTTACCCCCGTCTCTGATGGCACAGTATTACTTTGGTGACCGGCAGGATAAATTGCGTCCGTACCTCGGTGTGGGTATCAACTACACCACCTTTTATGACACGGATTTCAACCAGACGGGTCGTGATGCCGGGCTTTCAGATTTAAGTGTCAAAGATTCCTGGGGGGTGGCCACACAAGCCGGTCTCGATTACAACCTGGACGATAACTGGTTGATTAACATGTCTGTCTGGTGGATGGATATTGATACGGAAGTTAAATTCAAAGCCGGTGGCGAGCAGCAAAACATCAACACCCGGATCGACCCATGGGTCTTTATGTTTGGCGTCGGCTATCGTTTCTGATCTTTAAAAAGACGGCACAAAAAAGAGGCGCTTCGGCGCCTCTTCGATTTTCTGTTTAGAGACTTACTGACTATTTCAGCCGCATGTCATTCTCAATAGAACGCACACCGGCCACGCCGCGAGTGACTTCAACTGCACGGTTTGCATCCGCTGTTGATGTCACAAAACCACTCAACTGCACACGGCCTTTAAAGGTCTCTACGCTGATCTCAGTGGATTTAATGCTCTTATCTGCCAGCAGTGCAGATTTAACTTTGGTTGTCACGACGGTGTCATCGATATAACCCCCTGTTCCTTCTGATTTTTTAGTCGGCGCACAAGCGGCAACAGCCATGACCACAACCGCTGCCATGCAGAACGCGGACAATGTTTTGAATAGCTTCATAAATAACTCTCCATGATTTGTTATAAAACCAAAAGAAACAAACTCTTACGGAATCAGCGATATTCACATCGTGCAAAATATCATTGATGTACAGAGTAATTTTAGTGTGGATTATTAAAAGGAGTAATACAAATTAAGCGGGGTTAAAAATAGTAAGAAATTAAAAGAAACAGAACCTTAGTCACTCTGTGGCTGAGGTTCTGTCAGAGAATATTTACTGAGGACGTGTGGCCGCTTTCATTTCACTGACGAAACGGGAAAGCTGGGCCAACATTTCGGAAGGCTGATGCAGATTGTTTTCGATAATGCGCACGGTCGCTGAACCGGAAATAGCCCCGGCAGCTCCCGCAGCCAGCGTTTCTTTCACCTGCGCAGGTTCGGAGATACCGAAACCCTGTAAAGGCGGCGCTGCATGGTATTCACGAAGCTTATCCACTAAGTGATTCAACGGCGTCAGTGCACGTTTTTCCGTCCCCGTCACACCTGCGCGTGACAGCAAATAAGTATATCCGCGGCCATGGGACGAAATTTCACGCAGCAAATCATCAGAAGCATTTGGCGGGCAGATAAAGATAGGGGCGATGCCGTGGCGCAACGCGGCAGCACGGAATGGCGCAGACTCTTCAAATGGCACATCGGCAACCAACACCGAATCAACACCCACTTCAGCGCAACGCTGATAGAAGGTTTCAATGCCGTTGTGGAACACAAGATTGGCATACATGAGCAGCCCAATCGGGATATCCGGATGTTTTTCACGGATGCGTGCCAGCATATTGAAGCATTGTGTCGGCGTCACACCCGCAGCAAACGCGCGCAGGTTTGCATTCTGAATGGTCGGGCCATCAGCCAGAGGATCGGAGAACGGGACACCCAGTTCCAGTGCGTCGGCACCGGCTTCAATCAGCGTATCGATAATTGACAGTGACAGCTCAACGCCCGGATCGCCCAGCGTGACGAAAGGAACAAACGCCCCTTCTTTTTTGCTTTCCAGACGCTTGAATAATTGCTGATAACGTTCCATTAAATTTCTCCCCGGGCAGTCAGGATGTCGTGTACGGTGAAAATGTCTTTGTCGCCGCGTCCGGACAGGTTAACCACCAGAATCTGTTCTTTTTCAGGCGTTTCCTTGATCAGTTTCAGCGCGTAAGCCAGCGCATGAGAGGATTCCAGGGCCGGAATAATCCCTTCATGGCGGGACAATTCTTTAAACGCGTCCAGCGCCTCATCATCGGTGATTGAGACATATTCTGCACGGCCAATGCTGTTGAGGAAGGCGTGTTGCGGACCAACGGACGGAAAATCCAGACCGGCAGAAATAGAGTAAGACTCTTCAATCTGGCCTTCTGAAGTTTGCATCATTGGCGCTTTCATGCCGAAGTAAATGCCCACGTGGCCATGTTTCAGCGGGGCACCATGTTGGCCGGTTTCAATGCCCAGACCGCCGGGTTCGACGCCAATCAGCTTCACACTGGTATCGTCGATAAAATCGGCAAACATACCGATCGCATTAGACCCCCCGCCGACGCAGGCAATGACGGCATCCGGCAGACAGCCTTCGCGTTCCTGCATTTGTGACTTGGTTTCTTCGCCGATCATGCGCTGGAATTCACGTACGATGGTCGGATACGGATGGGGACCCGCTGCCGTCCCGAGCATGTAGTGCGATTTCTCATAGCTGCCGGACCAGTCACGCAGCGCCTCATTACAGGCATCTTTCAACGTGGAAGAACCGCTGTGCACCGGGATGACTTCAGCCCCCATCAGACGCATACGGAATACGTTTGGCGACTGACGCTCAATGTCTTTTGCGCCCATATAAATGCGGCATTTCAGGCCGAGCAGTGCACAGGCCAGTGCCGATGCCACGCCATGCTGACCTGCACCGGTTTCGGCGATGATTTCCGTTTTGCCCATGCGTTTGGCCAGCAATGCCTGACCCAACACCTGGTTAGTTTTATGTGCGCCGCCATGCAGCAAATCTTCACGCTTAAGATAAAGCTTGGTTTTGGTTCCTGCTGTCAGGTTCTTACACAGGGTCAGCGCCGTCGGACGGCCTGCGTAGTTTTTCAGTAAATCAATGAATTCAGCCTGAAACTCAGGGTCGCGCTGCGCACTGACAAAAGCTTCTTCCAGCTGAGCCAGCGCAGGCATCAGAATTTGCGGGACGTACTGGCCGCCAAATTCGCCGAAGTAGGGATTAAGTAAAGTCATGTTATTGCGTCCTGTCTGTCAATTTTTGCGTCATTGCGTGTGGCTTAATACGCCCGCAATGTCTGGAATACGGCGGTAATTTTTTCAGCATCTTTGATGCCAGGTTCGCTTTCAACACCGGAGTTGAAATCCAGCCCTGCGCAACCGAGCTGCGCGGCCTGGACGCAATTATCAGCGCTTAGTCCGCCAGCCAGCAGCACATTGCTCAAATCCTGCCCGGCCAGCGTGCTCCAGTCGAAACGATAACCGGTGCCACCTTTACCGTTGTCCAGCACGTAGCGGTCGACGTGATTCAGGTTGCGTGCCGGAACGGTGTCTTTGACACTCAGCGCCTTCCAGATCTGAACCGTTTGCGGCAATGCTGTGCGCAGTGCGTCGATATACGCCTGGCTTTCATCTCCATGAAGTTGCACGGCGGTCAGATTCAGGGTCTGCGCAGTTTCTGCCACCTTACTGACTGGCTCATCACGGAATACGCCGACATATTTAAGCGGCGCACCGTTCTGTACTTCTTTCGCCAGCGTTTGGGTTACGAAGCGCGGTGACGCTTGTACAAAAATCAATCCGCCATAAATAGCGCCAGCCTGGTGCGCGGCTTTGGCATCCTGAGGGCGGGTCAGGCCACAGACCTTGTTTTCACCCAGCAGCACGCGACGCACGGCGCTGCTCAGGTCTTGTTCTGACATCAGGGCGCTGCCGATCAGGAAGCCATTGGCGAAGCGGCTGAGTTCACGGATTTGTCCGTAGGTATTAATACCTGATTCACTGATGACCGTGACACCATGCGGTACGCGCGGTGCCAGCTCACGGGTGCGGTTAAGGTCGATGGATAAATCGCGCAGGTCACGGTTATTGATACCGACGACTTTGGCTTTCAGTTTAACGGCGCGATCCAGTTCTTCTTCATTACTGGCTTCCGTCAAAATACCCATGTTCAGGCTGTGTGCCACGGCCGCCAGCTGAACGTACTGAGCATCATCGAGCACGGAGAGCATCAGCAAAATGGCATCGGCCTGATAGAAACGGGCCAGATGGATCTGATACGGGTCGATAATAAAATCTTTGCACAGCACCGGCTGTGTGACGGTTTTACTCACCAGCGGCAGGAAATCAAAACTGCCCTGGAAGTATTTCTCGTCCGTTAAAACGGAGATGGCGGAAGCGTAGTCTTTATACACGCTGGCGATTTCTACCGGATCGAAATTCTCGCGGATCTTACCTTTCGACGGAGAAGCTTGTTTACATTCCAGAATGAAGGCCGTTCTTGCCCCTTGCAGGGCATGGTAGAAACTGCGCTGGCTCTGTGTTATGTCATTCTGAAAGCTGGCCAGTGGTTGCTGTTCTTTGCGTGCCGCGACCCAAATTTCTTTATCGCGAACAATTTTGTGGAGCACCGTTTCCTGCTGCATCACTTATCCTCTTGCTGCCAGTGCCACCACGCGCTGGTAGGGTTCACCGCTGCGCATGACGGCCAAAGCCTGTTGTGCGTTTTGCTTTAAATCTTCCTGACCGAACAGACGCAGTAACATCGCCACATTGACGGCTACCGCAGCTTCATGGGCCGGATCTCCTTTACCTTGTAATAAGCGTGCCAGAATGTCACGGTTTTCTTCCGGCTCACCGCCCAGCAGGGATTCAATCGGATAATTATCCAGACCGAAGTCCTGTGGTGTCAGTTCGTAAGTGGTTATCTGACCGTCTTTCAGCTCCGCAACCAGCGTTGCTGCGTGGATCGCCACTTCATCCATCCCACCACCGTGAACCACTGCTGCACGTTCATAACCCAGCGCCCGCAATGTTTCTGCAATCGGCAGCACCAGTTCAGGGCTGTATACGCCAATCAGTGCCAGCGGCGGACGCGCCGGGTTAATCAGCGGACCCAGCACGTTAAACAGGGTGCGGGTTTTGAGTGATTTACGTACCGGCATCGCATGACGGAAACCGGTGTGGTATTGCGGCGCAAACAGGAAACACACGCCCAGATCATCCAGCGCGGCCCGTGATTCTTGCGCAGGCATATCCAGACGGATGCCAAACGCGGCCAGTAAATCGGAAGAACCCGAACGGCTGGATACACTGCGGTTGCCGTGTTTGGCGACCCTGGCTCCGCAGGCCGCTGCGACAAATGCGCTGGCGGTGGAAATATTGATGCTGTTGGTGCCGTCGCCACCGGTGCCGACAATGTCCGCGAACGCATAATCAGGACGCGGGAACGGCTCGGCGTGCGACAGTAACGCTTTGGCGGCTCCGGCGATTTCAGCCGGTTGTTCGCCGCGCACTTTCATGCTGATTAATGCCCCGGCCAGTTGCGCCGGTTCGAGTTCGCCCTTCACGATGGCGGTAAATAGCTGCTGGCTTTCTTCCTGCGTCATCGTCTGAGCGCGAAACAGGTTTTCGAGAATGCCGGGAATAGTTTGCGTTTGCATGACAGTTCTCCTTACGCCAAAGCCCAGGCCAGTGTCTGCTCAAGCAAACGGGCGCCCTGTGAAGTTAAAATAGATTCCGGGTGGAACTGGAATCCACAAACCCGATCTTCTTCGTGACGTACTGCCATCACCATATCGCCGTAACGGGCGTTGACGGTCAGCCCGTCGGGGATCTGGCTGCCCACCAGCGAGTGATAACGCGCGACCGGCAGCGGGTTGTGCATGCCGGCAAACATCGCTTCATTGTCATGCGTAATTGCCGAGGCTTTACCGTGCAGGATTTCCCCGGCTTGCCCGACGAAACCACCGTAGGTTTCCACAATCGCCTGATGGCCGAGACAGATACCGATAATCGGCAACTGACCGCGCAGACGTTTGAGCAACTCTGGCATGCAACCGGCTTCGGAAGGTGTACCCGGTCCCGGCGAAAGCACCAGCACCGGTTTTTCCAGCTGACTGAGTTTTTCGATAATGACGTCAGCCGGGATCTGATTGCGGTAAATCACCACGTTGTGGCCGCTTGAACGCAACTGATCGACAAGGTTGTAAGTAAAGGAATCGACGTTATCGATGAGTAAGATATCGGCCATCTTAAAATACCTCTTTCGCATTATGGGCGGTGGCGATGGCACGCAGCACAGCACGGGCTTTATTACGGGTTTCGTCGGCTTCGGCTTGCGGAACGGAATCAAGAACCACGCCGCCGCCCGCCTGTACGGTGGCGATGCCGTCTTCGACATAGGCCGAGCGGATTACGATGCAGGTGTCTAAATCACCGTGAGCGGTGAAATAACCGACTGCGCCGCCGTAACTGCCGCGACGGGTTTGCTCGGAGGCTGAAATCAACTGCATGGCGCGAACTTTCGGTGCGCCGGTCAGCGTGCCCATGTTCATTACTGCCTGATAGGCGTGCAGGACGTCCAGGTCATGACGCAGTGTGCCGACGACGCGGGACACCAGATGCATCACGAAAGAGTAACGGTCAACTTTGGTCAGGTCGGCGACATAACGGCTGCCCGGCTCACAGATACGCGCCAGATCATTACGTGCTAAATCCACCAGCATCAGATGTTCGGCCAGTTCTTTATGGTCAGTACGCATTTCCAGTTCAATACGGCTGTCGAGATCCAAATCCAGTGAACCGTCAGCACGACGGCCACGCGGACGTGTCCCGGCAATCGGATAAATTTCAATCTGACGGTTTGTCGCATCGTATTTCAGTGCGCTTTCCGGAGAGGCACCGAACAAGGTGAAATCGTTGTCCTGCATGAAGAACATGTACGGGCTTGGGTTGTTGTTTTTGAGTGTTTCATACGCTGCCAGTGGGGCAGGGCACGGCAGTGAGAAGCGACGGGAAGGGACGACCTGGAAAATCTCACCGGCGCGGATCGCCACTTTCATCTTCTCCACCACAGCACCAAACTCTTCATCACTCTGATTTACGCTCAGTTGCATCTCCGGCACGCTCTGGTGCGGAATGGCATGAGGGGGTAATTGTAACTGGTGTTGCAGTTGTTCAAGGCGAGTATGCAGACGCTGTTTCTCTTCCGGTGACGGCGTAAACAGGCTGGCCTGCAAGCGGCATGAACGGTTCTGGTGGTCCAGCACCAGCAGTGTTTCTGCCAGGTAGAAGCAAAAATCCGGGCACCGCTGGTCGGATTCTAATACCGGTAAATCTTCAAAACCAGCGACCAGATCGTAAGCAAACAGACCGCCGAGGAACATCGCTTCGCGCTCATCAGCGGGCGTTTCCACCGAGGTCAGGATACTGCGCAATGCATCAAACACGGAGCGTGAACGCAGACGGGCGTCTTCGTCTTGCATCTGGTCAATGGACGGGAAGCGCAGTTCGCGTCCGTTCGGACGCACATCGTTGCGAATTTCAGCCGGTAACGCGGCGTCAATCAGTGAGAGTAATGACGCGCCGTTTGGCGTCAGTGCCTGAATTAAAACCCGGGAACCGAGTGCAGTGATACGCAGTGCGCTGTCAACAATCAGCAGGCTCTGAAGATTTTCTTTGCTGGTCACTTCGGAGGACTCCAGTAGCAGGGTCGCCGGACGGGCACCACACAACTGGTGAAAAATGGCCGTCGGGTCGCCGCGGTAACATCCTTCTGCGGTCAGCAATTCTAAACGCGGTTTCTGAATAGTCATTTTGCTTCCTGAAATTTTTTCAACGTTTGTGTGAAACGGATTTCTGATAGGCGGCCACAAAAAAGCCCGCATTATGCGGGCTTCGGGAATCTTGCAGCGTCTGATGACAGCTATGCGTGATTACTCCGCCCGCCAAGGGGAAGTACGCCACCAGCTGAGAACCGCCATCATGTGAGTTTTCATCATCAGACACTCTTGTTTGTTTATAGAAGCTATCGTCTTTAAAACGTAAGCTTTCTGAATCGGTTTGTCACGCCGTTCATTGCTGAACTGCTCCGTGAACTTGCGTACTAGTAAACTAGTTCAACGGTATAAAGTCAACCCTCTTTTTCCATCATTCCCAACATCAGTGCGCCTGTAGGGTGCAAAAAGTGTTAAAGCACCGTAACAGTGCGTAATGGCCGGGTGAAATCATCCCTAACGTGTAAAGTCCTAACGCGTTATGATATGCACTGCATTCAGAAACAGGTTAAATCCGCACGTGACGATGACTTTGCCAACAAACACTTTGCCTTCAGCAGACGACCAGACAACCCGCTCCGCCTTTACTCTTTACGATCTCCACAGCCATACCACCGCCTCTGACGGCTATTTAACACCGCAAGCGCTGGTGGCGCGTGCTGTAGAAATGCGTGTCGGTGTACTGGCGATCACCGATCACGACAGCACGGAAGGGCTGGCGCGCGCGGCGCAGGCGATAGCTGATAATCATCTGCCGTTGCAACTGGTAAACGGTGTCGAGATTTCTACGCTGTGGGAAAATCATGAGATTCATATTGTCGGGCTGGGCATCGACCCGGCCCATCAGGCGATGGTGGATTTACTGAAAGCACAGGCGGAATTACGCCAGCAGCGCGCCCGGGAAATGGGGCGACGCCTGGCGAAAGCGCGCATCGAGGGGGCATGGGAGGGGGCATTACGTCTGGCCGATGGCGGCGCCGTCACCCGTGCACATTTTGCCCGCTATCTGGTGGAAACTGGCGTGGCTGACAATATTGCGCAGGTGTTCAAAAAATACCTCGCCAAGGGCAAGACCGGCTACGTTCCGCCACAGTGGTGTACAATAGAACAAGCGATTGATGCGATTCATCAGTCTGGCGGACAGGCGGTGGTCGCCCACCCGGGACGTTATGACCTGTCCACAAAATGGCTGAAACGCTTACTGGCGTTCTTTGCCGAACAAGGCGGCGATGCCATGGAAGTCGCACAATGTCAGCAGGCACCGAATGAGCGTGCTCAACTTGCGGCTTATGCCCGTGATTACCAGTTGCTCGCCTCGCAGGGGTCTGATTTCCATCAGCCTTGCTCGTGGATTGAACTGGGGCGAAAACTTTGGCTTCCTGCAGGCGCAGAGCCGGTCTGGCAACACTGGCCGTCCCCGGGAGAACAGCCTGAAATTGAACCGGTCTGAAGCACGACCGCAGAAGAAGAATTAAGAGGGAACAATGAGTCAATATTTTTATATCCATCCGGAAAACCCGCAGCCCCGCCTGATTAATCAGGCCGTAGAATTGCTGCGCAAAGGGCAGGTTATCGTCTATCCGACAGATTCCGGTTATGCGCTCGGTTGCCGTCTGGAAGAGAAAAACGCCATGGAGCGTATTTGTCGTATCCGTCAGTTAGACAGTAACCATAACTTCACGCTGGTATGCCGGGATTTGTCTGAGCTATCGACTTACGCGCATGTTGATAACGCGGCTTTCCGGCTGATGAAAAACAACACGCCGGGTAATTACACTTTTATCCTGAAAGCCACCAAAGAAGTACCGCGCCGCCTGATGAGCGAAAAACGTAAGACGATTGGCCTGCGGGTGCCCTCCAATCCGATTGCGATTGCCTTACTGGAAGCGCTGGGCGAGCCGCTGATGTCTACCACACTGATGCTGCCGGGCAATGATTTTGCAGAATCTGATCCTGAAGATATCAGAGATCATTTGGGTAAAGTTGTGGATCTGGTGATCGATGGCGGTTCTATCGGCCAGCAGCCTACTACAGTGATTGATCTGACCGAAGCGGCGCCGGAAGTGGTGCGTGAAGGCGCGGGGGATCCCGCGCCTTTCCGGTAACGATTGTTGGAAAAATAAACAGCCCGTACAAACCATTGCAGGATACAAATTGCGGATAACTGTGTATAATGGCGGGCTGGCTTTTTTATAAGTCATTGTAATAATACGTAATAACTGAATTTTGGCGGGCAGACGAGGGTCAACGTCGTGCTGCCGGCTCCCCCCGACGCCTGTGAAGGCGACAAATGAGGCTGCTCAATGAGCGAGAAGTATAATTCCCAGAAACACACCAGCGACAAAGCCAAAGGGTCACGTCCATCTGGTGACAAGCCAAAAAGTGGCAGAAATTCCGGCGCAGCAAAAAGCCGTCCGGAGCCGTCACGGGCTGAAAAACGCGGCGAAAAGCCACGTACTGATAAACCACGCAGCGACAAGCCGCGTTCAGACAAACCACGTTCTGACGCAGGCCGCGGCGATTCACGTATCGAAAATTCCCGTATTGAAAAACCACGTACAGGCAAGCCCGGCCGTCCGGAAAATGCCCGTGGTGAAAAGCCTCGTGCGCCGCTGAAACCGCGCGGGACAAAACCCAAAGCTGAAGCACTGTTTGATGAAAACGGTGACGAAGAAGAAGTGAAATACCAGAAGCCGAAGAACGCGCTGGACAGCACCGAAGGGCAAAGCGAAAAACTGCAAAAAGTCCTCGCTCGTGCGGGCCACGGTTCACGTCGTGAAGTCGAAGCGATGATTCAGGCTGGCCGCGTCAGCGTCGACGGTAAAATTTCTACGCTGGGCGACCGCGTGGAAGTCACCGGCGGCACCAAAATTCGTCTCGATGGCCACGTTCTGTCAGTGATGGAATCACAGGACACCGTTTGCCGCGTGCTGGCATATTACAAGCCGGAAGGCGAGTTATGTACACGCAGTGATCCGGAAGGGCGCCCGACCGTTTTTGACCGTCTGCCAAAAATGCGCGGTTCCCGCTGGATCGCAGTAGGCCGTCTGGACGTTAACACCTCGGGTCTGCTGTTATTCACTACCGACGGTGAACTGGCTAACCGCCTGATGCACCCGAGTCGTGAAGTTGAGCGCGAATATGCCGTGCGCGTTTTCGGTCAGGTTGATGATGAAAAAATCAAACAACTGAGCCGTGGTGTGCAGCTGGAAGACGGCCCTGCGGCATTCCGCTCGATCAAGTTCCAGGGCGGTGAAGGTCTGAACCAGTGGTACAATGTGACCCTGACAGAAGGGCGCAACCGCGAAGTTCGTCGTCTGTGGGAAGCCGTTGGCGTACAGGTAAGCCGTCTGATCCGTGTACGTTATGGGGATCTGAACCTGCCTAAAGGCCTGCCTCGCGGCGGCTACAAAGAGCTGGATCTGCCGGATATTAACTATCTTCGTACACTGGTCGACATGACCGAAGAAACCGTCAGTAAGTTGCCGGTTGAGCGTGACCGTCGCCGTGTAAAAGCCAACCAGATCCGTCGTGCTGTTAAGCGCCACACTCAGGTTGCACCGGCCCGTCGAACTACCGGTCCGGCAAAACGGGGTTAATCGCTGACAAGCGAGGCACTTGTGTCTATGCTCATAAACCGCAGTCTGTGACTGCGGTTTTTTTTGCTCAAAATTCAGGGCGTAGCCATCTTCTGTTACACACCCTGTTTATGAATACAACGCAAGGAGCCGATTATGATGTTGATTACCGGAGGTGCCCGCAGCGGCAAGAGCCGTTTTGCCGAGCAGGTGGCAGAGAAACGCGGGGGCGAAGTATTGTATATCGCCACGTCGGTCGTAACCGATGCGGAAATGGCGGAGCGTATCCGTTATCACCAGCAACAACGCCCGGCTCACTGGCATACGTTTGAAAGTTACCGGGATCTGGGAAACATCATCCTCGAGCATCAGGTACAGTTTCCGACCATTATTATCGAGTGCATCACGACGCTGATGACCAATCTTTTGTTTGATATTGCCGGTGAAACATCGGTGGAAGATATGGATTTTGAAGCGATAGAGCAGCATATTTTTGCGCAAACCACGCAACTGACGAAAGTTGCGCAACAGGCTGACTCCGAAGTGATTATCGTCACCAATGAAGTCGGAATGGGCATTGTGCCGGATAACCTGCTGGCGCGACGTTTTCGTGATATCGCCGGGCGGGTGAACCAGCAACTGGCGGCTGCGGCGGACGATGTCTACCTGATCGTATCCGGCATCCCGGTTCCGGTGAAAACCTCGGAATAAAACGATGAAGGAAAGGGAATTTATTATGGCCTTATGGCGACTGTTTCTCGCAATGTTGCAGTTTCTCACCCGTATCCCGGTCAGGGAACGCTGGTGTGACGGCATCGGACTGAAAGCGTATGCGCGCGGTATTGTGTGCTTTCCGCTGGTCGGGCTGGTCATCGGGTTACTGACCGCGCTGGTGTGGCTGTTTCTGCTGCCGCACGTCGGGGCGCTACCGGCGGCGATTGCCGTTGTCATCGTACATGTCATGCTGACCGGCGGTTTACATCTCGACGGGCTGGCTGACAGTTGCGACGGCTTATTCTCCGTGCGCAGCCGGGAGCGGATCCTGGAAATTATGCGCGACAGCCGCATTGGCACCTACGGCGCACTGGCACTGATTGTGGCTGTTCTGCTTCGTACTGCGTTGATTTATCAGCTCAGCGCCGACGGACTGCCAGTGCTGACATGTCTTATCCTCACGCCGGTGGTCGGGCGTGGCATGATGGCGGTGATGATGTACCGTCAGGCCTATGCCCGCGAGTCGGGAATGGGCAATTTATTTATCGGTAAAATCAGCGAGGGGCATTTTTATATCACCTTGTTGCTGATGGCCTTTCTGACGCTGATTGTCGGCGGATTCACGACACTGCCTGCACTACTTATTACACTGACAGGTGTGCTGGGCTTACGGTATTTTATCGCCCGGCGTATCGGTGGCCAGACCGGCGATACGTTGGGCGCAGCGTGCGAGTTGAGCGAACTGCTCTTCCTGTTTTTCCTGTTATGGCACTGAGAAAAGGGACTCAATAATGAAACTGTATCTGATACGGCACGGACAAACTCAGGCTAATGTTAACGGCGTATTTTGTGGCAGCAGCGACATTGTGCTGACTGCGGAGGGGGAGCGACAGGCGCAGCATGTGGCGCGTCAGCTGGCTGCTACGCCGCTGGATGCCCTGATCCATACCGATATGCGCCGCAGCCGTGATATGGCCGGTATCATTGCCCACGGGCGCGAACTGACGATAGAGACTCAGCCATTGTTGCAGGAGATGGCGTTTGGCGAGTGGGAAATGCGTCATCACAATGAACTCGAAGCCTCACAGGCAGAAGGCTATCAGGCCTGGTGTCAGGACTGGCAAAAGGCCGAGGTGCCACAGGGGGAATCCTTTACGGCGTTCACCTCGCGTATCCGTCAGGCCTTGCAGCAGTTGCATTTGCGTCCGCAGGAAAGCAGGCTGGCGATAGTGGCACATCAGGGTTCACTCAGCCTGTTGCTGGCGATGATGCTTAAGCTGGCACCTGCGGATATGTGGCGTTTCCCGTTTAAACAAGGCTGTTTGTGTGAAATTGATCTCAGCCCCGGCACTTGTGTGATTCAGCGCTTTAACGACAGCGGTATTTAACTTTTCAAACACGTAAGGACGACACCATGGCTTCGCTGGCAAACATTCTCCGTCAGATAGCGGTTCCCGATGCACCGGCCGCTCAGAGGGCGGCGGCACGACTCGACAGTCTGGTGAAACCGCCGGGCAGCCTGGGTCGTCTGGAACAACTGG
The DNA here is from genome assembly GCF_019049695.1 of Rahnella perminowiae. NCBI lineage: Bacteria > Pseudomonadati > Pseudomonadota > Gammaproteobacteria > Enterobacterales > Yersiniaceae > Rahnella > Rahnella perminowiae. The sequence continues at coordinate 114,049 of NZ_JAFMOT010000188.1, read as the reverse complement.
CGATTCAGCTGGCTTCAATTCGCGGTAACCACCCCCTGCATTTCCCGAGCAAAGAAGTGTTGGTGATGGCAGCCGATCATGGTGTATGGCAGGAAGGCGTCACGCCGTCCCCACAGGCGGTAACGGCGATCCAGGCGGTCAATATTGTGCAGGGGAAAGCCGGGGTTTCGGTGCTGGCACAGGTGGCCGGTGCGCAGGTAACGCTGATTGACTGCGGTATCATTGGCGCGGATATTCCCGGAACGCTCAATCATAAGGTCGCGCAGGGAACGGGCAATATTGCCACCGGCCCGGCCATGACGCGCGAAGAGGCGGAATCTTTACTGATCTGGAGTGCGGAACGGGTGATCGCGAAAGCCGAAAGCGGGTTATCCCTGCTGGCTGTGGGTGAGCTCGGAATGGCAAACACCACGGCTGCGGCAGCGATGGTGGCTGTACTGACCGGCGCTGCGCCAGCACAAACCGTCGGTCTGGGTGCAAATCTGCCACCTGACAGACTGGCGCATAAAATCAGCGTGGTCGAAAAAGCCATTGCGGTAAATCAGCCTGATCCTTCAGATGCGCTGGATGTGATGGCGAAAGTCGGGGGCTTTGAACTGGTCGCCATGGCAGGAGCCATGATCGGAGCCGCGGCGTCTGGTATTCCGCTGGTACTGGATGGTTATCTTTCTTACGCCTCAGCGCTGGCGGCATGCCAGATAGCCCCCGGGCTGAAACCCTACCTTATTCCTTCACATATATCAGCCGAGCAGGGCGCGACGCTGGCACTGGAAGCACTGGGGTTGCAACCGTATTTTGATCTGAACTTGCGACTTGGCGAGGGCAGCGGCGCGGCGCTGGCGTTACCGCTGATTGATGCCGCCTGCGCCGTTCATAACGAAATGGCGACACTGGCGGAGTGTCAGATAGTGCTTTGAAAGTGAAAACAGGGTATCACCAGTCGATGCCCTGTTGCGCCATAATGCCTGCGTCAAAGGCATGCTTCACCGGACGGAGTTCGCTGACCGTATCAGCCATTTCCAGCAAATCACGGTGGCAGCCGCGCCCGGTGATAATCACCGTCTGATGCGCCGGACGCGTGTTCAGGGCCTCGATCACTTCCTGCAAATCCAGATAACCGAAACTGACCATATACGTCAGCTCATCAAGCACCACGAGATCTAATGATGTATCGGCCAGCATGCGTTTGCCGTGTTGCCAGACGGCCTGACAGGCTTCGGTATCGGTTTCTTTATTCTGCGTTTCCCAGGTAAAACCGGTCGCCATCACCTGAAATTCCACGCCGTGCGGTTCGAGCAGGTTTTTCTCGCCGTTAGGCCATTCCCCTTTAATAAACTGGATCACTGCTGCGCGCATACCGTGCCCGACGGCGCGGGTTACCGTACCAAAGGCCGCCGTGGTTTTTCCCTTACCGTTACCGGTAAACACAATCAGGATCCCGCGTTGTTCTTTTGCGGCGTCAATACGCGCATCAACCTGTTCTTTCAGCTTTTGCTGGCGCTGTTTATGGCGATCTTCGGTCATCAGAGGCTCCGTGGTTATTCTGCCGGACCGGCTTTGCGCCCCGGCTGGGCATCAAAACTGATACCGGTTTTACGGCGGCTGTCATCGCCCATCAGATACAAATACAGCGGCATGATATCGGCCGGTGTTTTGAGTTTATCTTTGTTCTCATCAGGAAAAGCGGAGGCGCGCATGCCGGTTCGTGTGCCGCCAGGATTGATGCAATTGACACGCAGGCCGGTGTGTTTATGCTCTTCGGCCAGCACCTGCATCATGCCTTCGGTGGCAAATTTTGACACGGCGTAAGCGCCCCAGCCGCTGCGGCCTTCGCGTCCGACGCTGGACGTCGTGAACACCAGCGAGGAGCTGGCAGATTTCAACATCAGCGGCAGTAACGCCTGGGTCAGCATAAACGTGGCGTTAACATTGACCTGCATGACGTCCATCCAGTCCTGCAATTTAATTTCAGCCATCGGCGTGATATCAGTCAGCAAACCGGCGTTATGCAAAACGCCGTCGAGATGCGGCACCCATGCAGCGATTTGCTCTGCGACGCGCTGGCAATCCTGCTGACTGGCGGTCAGTAAATCCAGTGCATAAATGAAAGCCGGCCGCAAATGACGAGCCGCAATTTCCTGCTGTACACTGGCGAGTTTACTTTCGGTACGGCCCAGCAAAATGACCTGCGCGCCGAAACGGGCATACGTCAGTGCGGCTTCACGGCCGATGCCGTCGCCAGCGCCGGTAACCAGAATGATACGATGATTGAGCAAATCGGATTTAGGATGATAATGCACGGTCAGTCCTCTTAATGGGGCGGTTATGTGGCGGCAAACGGCCGTCATCACATCAGGCGCTCTTCATATCACAATGGCGAAAACGGGAGTTGTTGCGCTCAACCAGAATTCGCCATTTTGATGAGAATTTTAGGTTTTTCGCGAGTGATCACCGCTTATATGCCTCAAATGGGCATCAGTTTCAATGATTAACCGAAAAACGGGCAGCTCTTTTGTAACAAAATTGGAACACAGACGCACTCTGTTTTACGCCTGAGTCAGGATGTCATCTTCGAACAAGACGTCAGTGCGGCGATTGTTTAGAATGTTTAACAACTTTCTCACCACGGTTTTATTACCACATTGAAAAGGCGGTATGTGTGGATTTACTTTCTCTTTACGGGCTGTTTTTGGCCAAAGTTGTGACTGTAGTTATTGCCATCGGGGCACTGGTCGTTTTACTTGTTGGTCTTCGTCAACGTAAGTCTCACGGTAAAGGTGAGTTGCAGCTAATCGATTTAGGCGAACAGTACCGCGAAATGCAACGTGAAATGCGCCATGCGCGCATGAACCCTGCCGAGCTAAAAATTCATAGCAAACAGCTGAAAAAAAAGAACAAAGCGGAGGAAAAACAGAAAAAACTGCAGGCCAAAACCGGGAGTCCGAAAAGCAAACCCTGCCTGTATGTACTCGATTTCAAAGGCAGTATGGATGCCCACGAAGTGACATCGCTGCGGGAAGAAATTTCAGCCGTGCTGGCCGTGGCCACGCCGGAAGATGAAGTATTGCTACGCCTGGAAAGTCCGGGCGGTGTGGTACACGGTTACGGTCTGGCGGCTTCTCAGCTGGTGCGTCTGCGTCAGAGCGGTATTCGTCTGACGGTTGCGGTGGATAAAGTTGCAGCCAGCGGCGGTTATATGATGGCCTGTGTAGCGGACAGGATTGTCGCCGCGCCGTTTGCCATCATAGGTTCAATCGGCGTCGTTGCCCAGATCCCTAACTTTAACCGTCTGCTGAAACGAAATGACATTGATATTGAGTTGCACACTGCGGGCGAGTTTAAACGTACCCTGACTTTATTGGGTGAAAATACCGAAGAAGGCCGGGAAAAATTCCGTGAAGATCTGAACGAAACCCACGTGCTGTTTAAAGAATTTGTACATCAGAACCGGCCGTCGCTGGATATTGATGCGGTCGCCACCGGTGAACATTGGTTCGGTACCCAGGCGCGTGAGAACGGTCTGATTGATGCTATTGGCACCAGTGATGATTTACTGATTGCGGAAATGAAAAATCATGAAGTGATTGCGGTGCGTTACAGCCGCCGTAAACGTATGATGGACCGCTTCACCGGCAGCGCAGCACAAAGCGTTGATCGCCTGTTCCTGCGCTGGTTACAACGCAGTCAGAAACCTCTGTTGTAATTTTTTTCCCGGAACATATAAAAGAAAAAGGGACATCCGTCCCTTTTTAATCCGAAAGAGTGAGTCTCGCCGTTTATCGGTTACCTATACCTTTATTAGCGATTCTTTTATCTCAATCTTCGAGATGGTATTTTTCTGAAAAAAGATGGGCCAGATGTTTAAACATATTAAATACTGCGGTGGTTTTTCTGGTCGGTAAGCCGTCTTCATCCATGAAAAACTCCCCGCGGAAAACCAGCACATTACCTTTCTGCTCAACCTCTGTCGCCAGCATTCCGTGGATGTAATCTTCGTGCTCACGGATAACCTTATTCGCTTCGATCAGTAAAGCTTCGCGGCTAATTGCCGATGTATTTTCGTGCATGATATTTACTCCCCACTATAATTGCTGACGTTATTGTAATCCTGACGTTGATAAAACCGCAAATCTGCTGGGGGTAATCCGCTTAAGCAGGCTGGTTATATTTTGAGCAATCTATAAAAGGCGGATGCGATTTGGCGAAAAAGGCCTTTCCGTGTTAATTAGTTTGCGTGGCGATTTTTATCAGGTAGAGTGTGGGATTTTGTGGCTTCAGGTGGAATGTTTTGTTTACGCTTGGTTGTTATTTGACTTAAAAACGGGCGCGTTCTGCTGAGCCCTGTCTGGTTAATCCCTCGCAGAATCAGTGATTTGAACCTCTGGAAGTCAGTGCGTTCCTTCTTTTAAAGAAATCAGTTGACGTTCTGACTCACTGCCGCAATATAAAAAAAGACGTGTAATTGTGCCGCGGCATAACTAGGCAAAATCTTCTTCAGATGATGAAGAATCATTCAGGTAAAGGTAATTATGGGCAAAGCTCTCGTAATAGTTGAGTCCCCGGCAAAAGCCAAAACGATTAATAAATATTTAGGAAATGACTACGTGGTTAAGTCCAGCGTCGGTCATATCCGTGATTTACCCACCAGTGGATCCGCTGCTAAAAAGACCGCCGACTCAACCGAAGAAAAAACAAAGAAAAAAGTAAAAAAGGATGAGAAGACCGCGCTGGTTAATCGCATGGGCGTCGACCCGTATCACGGTTGGGAAGCACAATACGAAATACTTCCGGGTAAAGAAAAAGTTGTTGCTGAGTTAAAAGCGTTAGCGGAAAAAGCTGACCACATCTATCTCGCAACCGACCTTGACCGCGAAGGAGAGGCGATTGCCTGGCATTTGCGGGAAGTGATTGGCGGTGATGACAAACGTTTCAGCCGCGTCGTATTTAACGAAATTACCAAAAACGCGATCCAGAACGCCTTTAAAGAACCGGGCGAACTGAATATTGATCGTGTGAATGCTCAGCAGGCGCGTCGTTTCATGGACCGCGTGGTGGGTTACATGGTATCTCCGCTGTTGTGGAAGAAAATTGCCCGTGGTTTATCCGCAGGTCGCGTTCAGTCCGTGGCGGTGCGTCTGGTTGTCGAGCGTGAGAAAGAAATCAAAGCGTTCGTGCCGGAAGAATACTGGGAGTTGCATGCGGATTTGCTGGCGAAGAAAGAAACCGCGCTGCAAATGGAAGTGACGCATCATCTCGACAAACCGTTCAAACCGGTGAATAAAGAACAAACTCATGCGGCCGTTTCGCTGCTTGAGAAAGCGCGCTATACCGTGGTTGATCGTGAAGACAAACCAACCAGCAGTAAGCCGGGTGCGCCTTTCATTACTTCCACGTTGCAACAGGCGGCCAGTACGCGTCTGAGCTTTGGTGTGAAGAAAACCATGATGATGGCACAGCGTCTTTATGAAGCCGGTCACATCACCTATATGCGTACTGATTCCACTAACCTGAGTCAGGATGCCGTGGAAATGGTGCGCGGCTATATCGGCGAAAATTTCGGTAATAAATATCTGCCGAAAGCTCCGCTGCAATACAGCAACAAAGAGAATTCTCAGGAAGCGCACGAAGCGATTCGTCCTTCTGACGTAGCCGTGACGTCTGAACAATTGAAAGATATGGAAGCGGATGCGCAACGTCTGTATCAGCTGATATGGCGTCAGTTTGTGGCCTGTCAGATGACACCGGCTCAGTACGATTCCACTACGCTGACGGTGAAAGCCGGGGATTATTCTTTGCGCGCCAAAGGCCGTACGTTGCGTTTTGATGGCTGGACCAAAGTGATGCCGGCGTTGCGTAAAGGCGACGAAGACAGAACCCTGCCCGCCATCGAAGTGGGGACGGATCTGGAACTGCAACAACTGCTGCCGACTCAGCATTTCACCAAGCCGCCTGCGCGTTTCAGCGAAGCGTCATTGGTTAAAGAACTGGAAAAACGGGGTATTGGCCGCCCGTCTACTTATGCGTCGATCATTTCGACCATTCAGGACAGGGGCTACGTTCACGTTGAAAACCGTCGCTTCTATGCAGAAAAAATGGGCGAAATCGTTACCGATCGTCTGGAAGATAACTTCCGTGAGCTCATGAACTACGATTTCACCGCACGTATGGAAGACGGGCTGGATCAGGTCGCCAATAACAAGGCGGAATGGAAAGCCGTTCTGGATGAATTCTTCACTGAATTCAGCAAGCAGCTGGAAACGGCTGAGAAAGACCCTGAAGAAGGCGGTATGCGTCCGAATCAGATGGTGCTGACCAGCATTGAATGTCCGACCTGCGGACGTCCGATGGGGATACGTACCGCCAGCACCGGTGTGTTCCTGGGATGTTCCGGTTATGCCTTGCCGCCGAAAGAACGCTGCAAAACCACCATCAACCTGATTGCTGATGCCGAAGTGCTGAACATTCTGGAAGGTGATGAAGCCGAAGCTAATGCGCTACGCGCCAAACGCCGTTGTGCCAAATGCGGTACGGCGATGGACAGCTATCTCATCGATAATCAGCGTAAATTGCATGTCTGTGGTAACAACCCGGAATGTGATGGTTATGAAATCGAAGAAGGCGAGTTCCGTATCAAGGGTTACGACGGCCCGATCGTTGAGTGCGAGAAATGTGGCTCTGAAATGCACCTGAAAATGGGGCGTTTCGGTAAATACATGGGCTGTACCAACGACGAGTGCAAAAACACCCGTAAGATTTTGCGAAACGGTGATGTGGCGCCGCCGAAAGAAGATCCGGTTCCGCTGCCGGAATTGCCGTGTGAGAAATCAGACGCGTATTTCGTGCTGCGTGACGGTGCGGCAGGGGTATTCCTGGCTGCCAACACATTCCCTAAATCGCGCGAAACCCGTGCGCCGCTGGTGGAAGAACTGAAGCGTTTCAAAGATCGCTTACCGGAAAAACTCAGCTATCTGGCCGATGCGCCGGTGGCAGATCCGGAAGGGAATAAATCCATGGTGCGTTTCAGCCGTAAAACTAAGCAGCAGTATGTGTCTTCAGAAAAAGACGGCAAAGCCACGGGCTGGACCGCTTTCTTTGTGGACGGCAAATGGGTTGAAGGCAAAAAATAATTATCGCCTTCATATTTCAAGTTGCCGGTGCGTTGGCTGCACTCAGTCGGCCCAGTCACAGGGTCAGCCATGCTCCCGGGGATGCCAGAGTTTGTCGCATTCCTGCAACTCGAATTATTTAGGCGATAACGGATTTATGTCACTCTGTTAAGCAGGTGTAAAAAACCAGTCCTCCGGGCTGGTTTTTTTATTGCATTCAGATCTATCATCGACCCTGATTTGCTGTTTTTCTTATCAGGGCAGCGCTGCCCGCAATTGTCATTATGTTCTCTGGCTATACAACGCGTTAATTATTGATATAATTGTTATATAAAATTTATTCTTATGCATTCAGGTAATAAGTTAATGCATCTGGGGCATAAATAACGTTCGTTAACAGACTACCGGCATTCATTATAAAATTATTTCAGTCTGTTCAGCCCCCGGGTGAACAGGGATGACGGCAGGGTGCGAAAACTAGGATGGTATGAGATATGAAATTGCAGCAACTGCGCTATATCGTAGAGGTTGTTAATCACAATCTGAACGTCAGTTCGACGGCAGAAGGCCTGTACACGTCGCAGCCCGGGATCAGCAAACAGGTGCGGATGCTGGAAGATGAACTGGGGATCCAGATTTTTTCCCGCAGTGGAAAACATCTGACGCAAGTCACACCGGCAGGGCAGGAAATCATCCGTATTGCCCGTGAAGTGTTGTCTAAAGTGGATGCGATCAAAGCCGTTGCCGGTGAGCATACCTATCCGGACAAAGGTTCGTTGTATGTGGCGACGACACACACGCAGGCACGTTATGCTTTACCGAATGTAATTAAAGGTTTTATCGAGCGTTACCCCCGTGTTTCATTGCATATGCATCAGGGATCGCCGACGCAGATTGCTGAAGCGGTTTCGAAAGGCAATGCGGATTTCGCGATCGCTACCGAAGCGCTCCATTTATATGACGATCTGATCATGCTGCCTTGCTATCACTGGAACCGTGCCGTGGTGGTTCAGCCTGATCATCCGCTGGCGGGTAAAGAGAAGGTCACCATTGAAGAACTGGCAGCCTATCCGATTGTGACTTATACCTTCGGCTTCACCGGCCGTTCAGAACTCGATACTGCATTTAACCGCGCCGGCCTGACGCCACGCATTGTATTCACCGCCACAGATGCTGACGTGATTAAGACTTACGTTCGTCTGGGACTGGGCGTGGGTGTCATTGCCAGCATGGCGGTTGATCCGATCCAGGATCCGGATCTGGTGACTGTGGATGCGAGTGATATTTTCACCTACAGCACCACCAAAATCGGCTTCCGCCGCAGTACATTCCTGCGCAGCTACATGTATGATTTCATCCAGCGCTTTGCGCCACATCTGACGCGTGACGTGGTGGATACGGCTATTTCCCTGCGCTCCAACGAAGATATTGAAGAGATGTTCAAGGACATTAAGCTGCCGACAAAATAAGTCGTCACAAACGTAGCGCCTCTCTGATCCCGTTGCATCCTTACCCGATGCGGCGGGATTTTTTTTGCCTGATGATCAGTTTGAGCTGTTATAAAAATGTTAACGATAAATTGTGTTATCTTTAAGTATGCACTTATAAGCCAGCGGGTTATTACGCATGGCCACGCTGAGCGCTAAAGGAGAAGCTATGTCGTCTATTCGCAAGAACAGTCTGGATAAGCTGGCAGTCCGGGAGAAAGAATTCTACTACTACAGCCTGCCACTCGCGGCCAAAACGCTGGGTGATATTCAGCGTCTGCCAAAATCCCTCAAGGTATTACTCGAAAATTTACTGCGCCACGTCGATGGTGACACTGTCACCGAAAATGATCTGCAGGGGCTGGTCGAATGGCAAAAAACCGGTCATGCCGACCGCGAAATTGCTTATCGTCCGGCGCGGGTACTGATGCAGGATTTTACGGGTGTACCCGCTATCGTCGATCTGGCCGCGATGCGTCAGGCGGTAAAACGCCTTGGCGGGAATGTCGATCAGGTCAATCCTCTGTCACCTGTTGATCTGGTTATCGACCACTCGGTAACGGTCGATGAATTCGGTGATGATGAGGCATTCAGTGAGAATGTGCGTCTCGAAATGGAGCGCAACAACGAGCGCTACCAGTTCCTGCGCTGGGGGCAAAAAGCCTTTAACCGTTTCCGCGTTGTGCCGCCGGGTACCGGGATTTGTCATCAGGTCAATCTTGAATATCTCGGACAAACCGTCTGGTATGAAGAACAGGAGGGTAAAACGGTCGCTTATCCTGACACCCTGGTCGGGACGGATTCCCATACCACGATGATTAACGGTCTGGGGATTCTGGGCTGGGGTTGTGGCGGTATCGAAGCCGAAGCCGCGATGCTCGGGCAGCCGGTTTCCATGTTGATCCCGGACGTTGTGGGTTTCAAACTGACCGGTAAATTACGTGAAGGCATTACCGCGACTGACCTGGTGTTGACGGTCACCCAGATGCTGCGTAAACACGGCGTGGTGGGGAAATTTGTCGAATTCTACGGTGATGGCCTGGCGGACTTACCTCTGGCTGATCGCGCGACCATTGCCAATATGTCGCCGGAATTCGGTGCAACCTGCGGCTTCTTCCCGGTAGATGATGTGACGCTGAGTTACATGAAGCTCAGTGGCCGCAGTGACGAACAAATCGAACTGGTCAAAGCCTATTCTCAGGCTCAGGGTTTATGGCGCCATCCCGGTGACGAGCCGGTATTCACCAGTACCCTGGCGCTGGACATGGGCGACGTAGAGCCGAGTTTGGCCGGGCCGAAACGTCCTCAGGATCGTGTCGCGCTGCCCAATGTTCCGAAAGCATTCAAAGCGGCGACTGAACTGGAGTTGGGTAACAGTAAGCCGGGGCGTAGCGATAAAGAAAGTTTCACGCTGGAAGGCCAGCATTATTCGCTGACCACCGGTGCGGTAGTGATTGCGGCAATCACCTCTTGTACCAATACTTCAAACCCGAGCGTGCTGATGGCGGCCGGTCTGCTGGCGAAGAATGCCGCTGAAAAAGGCCTGGCCAGCAAGCCGTGGGTAAAAACATCGCTGGCACCAGGTTCCAAAGTGGTGACCGATTATCTTAATGCGGCAGGTCTGATGCCACACCTGGAGAAACTGGGTTTTAATCTGGTGGGCTACGGCTGTACGACCTGTATTGGTAACTCCGGGCCGCTGCCGGAACCCGTTGAGTCAGCGATCAAAGCGGGTGATTTAACCGTCGGAGCCGTGCTTTCCGGCAACCGAAACTTTGAAGGGCGTATTCATCCGCTGATTAAAACCAACTGGCTTGCCTCGCCGCCGCTGGTGGTGGCGTATGCGCTTGCCGGTAATATGAATGTCGACCTGACGCAGGATCCTCTGGGGGATGGGGCTGATGGCAAGCCTGTTTACCTGAGAGATATCTGGCCGTCGGCCAACGATATCGCCAATGCAGTCGCACAGGTGACGACAGACATGTTTCATAAAGAGTACGCCGAGGTGTTTAACGGCGATGCGAGCTGGCAGTCGATCCAGGTTGAAGGTACGCCAACTTACACCTGGCAGGAAGATTCTACCTACATCCGCCATCCGCCGTTCTTCAGTGATATGAAGGCTGAGCCAGATGCACTGGAAGATATCAAGGATGCGCGAATACTGGCGATTTTGGCGGATTCAGTGACCACCGACCACATTTCGCCTGCCGGGAATATCAAGGCTGACAGTCCGGCTGGTTTGTACCTGACCCAGCATGGGGTTGAGCCGAAAGCCTTTAACTCCTATGGTTCACGGCGTGGTAACCACGAAGTGATGATGCGCGGAACGTTCGCCAATATCCGCATCAAAAATGAAATGGTGCCGGGTGTGGAGGGCGGTTATACACGTCATATTCCGTCGCAGGATCAGCTGGCGATTTACGATGCGGCGATGCGCTATCAGCATGAAAATGTGCCGACCGCTGTGATTGCCGGTAAAGAGTACGGTTCAGGTTCAAGCCGTGACTGGGCGGCCAAAGGCCCGCGCCTGCTCGGCGTTCGTGTGGTTATCGCCGAATCATTCGAGCGTATTCACCGTTCGAATCTGATCGGAATGGGGATTTTACCGCTTGAGTTCCCGCAGGGTGTGACGCGCAAAACGCTGAAACTCACCGGCGATGAGCAGATCAGCATCAGCGGATTGCAAACCCTGACGCCGGGGCAGGATGTCGCGGTACATATCACTTTCGCCGATGGTCATACTGAAACGATCGATGCACGTTGTCGGATCGATACCGGCAATGAGCTGACGTATTTCCAGAACGGCGGTATTTTGCATTATGTGATCCGCAAGATGCTGTAATATCTGTTCTTCTGCCGATCAAAAAGGGCACCTTCTTAAGGTGCCCTTAATATTTTCATCGCACTATAACAGCCTTATTTATCGAGCAGGTGGCCCATTTTGGCGGCTTTAGTCGACAGGTAACGTTCGTTTTCCGGATTACGACCAACGATCAGCGGAACGCGTTCGGTGATGTTAATGCCGGCTTCGGTCAGAATTTCAACTTTTTTCGGATTGTTGGTCAGCAGGCGCACTGAATCCACGCCCAGCAGCTTGAACATGTCGGCGCACAGCGTGAAGTCACGCTCATCTGCGGCGAACCCGAGCTGATGATTAGCCTCGACCGTGTCGTAGCCTTTGTCCTGTAAAGCGTATGCGCGGATTTTATTCAGCAAACCGATGTTACGGCCTTCCTGACGGTGATACATCAGGATGCCCCGGCCTTCTTCAGCGATATGATTCAGTGCAGCTTCGAGCTGAAAGCCGCAGTCACAGCGCAGGCTGAATAAGGCATCACCAGTCAGACACTCGGAGTGAACGCGCGCGAGAACCGGCGTATCGCCAGTGATATCGCCAAAAACTAACGCCAGATGGTCGTGTCCGGTGGCCAATTCTTCAAAACCCACCATCAGGAAATCGCCCCAAGGTGTTGGCAGATTGGCTTCTGCCACCCGTTTCAGCTGCATTTTACGCTCCAAAAAAACCACAAATAGTCTTTATTTACAGTAAATATTTTACTTGTTGATGCGCATCCTACTTTCCGATGCGGCCTCTGGATAGGGAATCGGTGCCTTTCCATCATGACAGGCATCATTTTGCCACAGTTTGGGTCACAGTTTAGCGGGAATATTTGAACGATTAGTTCATAACTTATGAATTATAACCGCTTCTTCAACAACTCACGTCAAAGGAATGTTAAGCAATAATAACGTTGCTACACTCCAACTCTTTTTCGCATGACTGAAGGGACGATTATGTTTGATATCGCCAGACGCACCGCGCTGGGAGCTGTTCTTTTATTACTGATGCCCGCTGCGGTGTGGATAAGCGGCTGGATGTGGACACCGGGTGGTGACCCCGCCGTGCTACGTCCGCTTTATTGGGTCACGGAAACGGTGAGTGAGCCATGGGGAATTTTGACTACTGTGATCCTCTGCGGCTGGGTTCTGTGGTGCCTGAGATTCAGGCTTAAACCGGCAGCCGTGCTGGTGGTGATCATCGTTTTGTCATTGCTGGCCGGTCAGTATGTTAAAGATTTTATCAAAGGTGAAGTCCGCGAGCCCCGGCCGTATGTCGCATGGCTGGGGGCGGACCATCAAATGAACATCGGTGAGTTTTACGCCCTGAAAAATAAAGCACGTGCACGACAGGTGAAAGACATCCTGGGCGATAATGCGCAAATCCCGCACTGGCTGAACAAAAGCTGGCAGAACGACACAGGGTACGCGTTCCCTTCAGGCCACACGATGTTTGCCGCGACCTGGGCTTTACTGGGTATCGGGCTTTTGTGGCAGCGTAAACACTATAAAACGGTCACCGTGCTGATGGTGTGGGCGGTAGTGGTGATGGGCAGCAGACTGATGCTTGGCATGCACTGGCCGCGTGACCTGATGGCATCTGTAGGCATCAGCTGGCTTCTGGTCATGTTGGCCTGCTGGCTGACAGAGCGTTATGTCGGACCGCTGACACCGCCACCGGCAGAAAAGCGGGAAATCAGCGAGCGAGAATAGTCACGGCTTCTGATCCCAGACGGTCCGAAACCTCAGGGGGCTTGTTCTGCCCCCCTTTAATTCATCGTTTTCATCCCCATATATTTTTCATAGTCCAGATTGCGGTGGTGTTCACGGCACCACAAAAATGTCGAATAAAGTCTCTACAGACTGCATTTAAAGCCTTCGCAATGTTTCCCTGCTTTGTGCGGAAATGCTAACTTATTAGGTCGGAACGAGAGTTTTTGGCATAATTCATCCGGTACATCCGGCATTACAGGAATGAATGTGAAATATCTGCTGATTTTTTTATTTTTGCTGGTCATCGTTGTGATTTCTATCACCCTGGGTGCCCATAACGATCAGACTGTGACCTTCAATTATTTGTTGGCGCAGGGGGACTACCGTGTTTCCACACTGCTTGCCGTACTGTTCGCGACCGGTTTTATTCTTGGCTGGATAATCTGTGGTTTGTTCTATCTGCGCGTACGTCTGTCACTGGGTCGTGCCCAGCGTAAAATCAAACGCCTTGAGCAACAAATCGAACCCGCGGCTGCCGTTACGCCGCCCACAGCATCTTACGATGTCAGCAAGGAATAATCCTCTATGTTAGAACTGCTGTTTCTGTTGTTGCCCGTTGCGGCCGCTTATGGCTGGTATATGGGGCGCAGAAGTTCTCAGCAGGACAAACAGGAAAATGCTAACCGCCTGTCACGTGAATACGTCGCGGGCGTTAACTTCCTGCTTTCCAATCAGCAGGATAAAGCGGTCGACCTGTTCCTCGAAATGTTGAAAGAGGACAGCAGTACGGTCGAAGCGCACCTGACTCTGGGTAACCTGTTCCGCTCCCGCGGTGAAGTTGATCGCGCGATCCGTATTCACCAGTCACTGATGGAAAGCGCTTCGCTGACTTTCGAACAGCGGCTGCTCGCCATACAGCAACTGGGACGCGATTATATGGCTGCCGGTTTCTATGACCGTGCGGAAGACATGTTCAACCAGCTGGTGAAAGAGCAGGATTTCCAGCTGTTTGCGCTGGAACAGCTGTTGATTATTCATCAGGCCACCAGCGACTGGCAGAACGCCATCGACGTGGCAGAACGTCTGGTTAAGCTCGGTAAAGAAAATCGGCGCAAAGAAATTGCGCATTTCTGGTGTGAGCTGGCATTGCAGGCGATGGTTTCGGAAGACTTCGATAAGGCGACCGGCTTACTGAAGAAAGCTGCAGCAGCAGACAAACTTTGTGCACGTGTTTCAATTATGCAGGGGCGAATCTTCCTGGCGCAGGGTGAATACCGCAAAGCGACGGAAGCCTTACAACGTGTGCTGGAACAGGATAAAGAGCTGGTCAGCGAAGCGTTGCCAATGCTGCAGGAGTGTTACCAGAATCTTGACGATACGCTGGCATGGGCGGAGTTTCTCAAACGTTGCGTGGACGAAAATACCGGCGCTACGGCAGAGCTGTTGCTGGCTGAAATCATCCATGAGGAAGAAGGGCGTGAGACCGCGCAAAGCTATATCAACCGCCAGTTGCAACGCCATCCGACCATGCGGGTGTTCCATCATCTGATGGATTACCATCTGGCAGATGCGGAAGAAGGGCGTGCGAAAGAGAGTCTGGTATTGCTGCGGGATATGGTGGGTGAACAGATCCGCACCAAGCCACGCTATCGTTGCCATAAATGCGGTTTTACCGCGCATTCGCTGTACTGGCATTGCCCGTCATGCCGTGGCTGGGCGACGATAAAGCCAATCCGGGGCCTGGACGGCCAATAATTTCCTCTGTCCTGTTCGCATTGCTGAGGTGTCAGCGACATTTTCCCACCCGAATCACTGACATGACGCAGTGATTCGGGTTTCGTCCATGTGCCGGGTAACGCGAATTATTAAGGGGAGCGGGATGACTTTTACTTTTTCTTGCTGCTTGTTTTACGTGCACTGAGTAAGGTGCGTAATTTCTTGATTTCTTTGGTGGTCAGTGCCGGTTCCGTCTCTTCTGCAAGATGCTGATTATCAATTTCGTGTTCAGTGGCTTTTGCGGCTTTTTTACCTTTCGGCGCAGCAGGGTTAAAACTCTCTTCCAGGCGTGCCGCGACTTCTGCACTTAATGAATGTTCCGCGTCGGCAGCGGCGTTTTTGATCAGTTCTTTTAATTCAACCGGGATTTTAACGGTCAGGGTAGTTATCTCACTCATTTTTCAGCCTTTCCTTAGAGTAAAATGAACAAGCTATGCCAGCCTTGTTGCGTCGTCTAGTGCATCACAAAAATTTAATAAAACTGTCACATTAGGTGTAGCTGTGAATTCAGTGACTTGCCATGTAAAATGCGGGCGGCAAAAATGATATTTTTCCTTCCTGATTTAAAAACTGACAAGAGGCTGACGAAATGAAGTCCATAAATAACAGCAACAACAAAGACTTAAATACATCGCCGATTGTTGTCGCTCTCGATTACGCAGATAAATCTTCGGCACTGGCCTTCGCCGACAAAATAGATCCACGTGATTGCCGTCTGAAAATTGGCAAAGAGATGTTTACCCATTTTGGTCCGCAGATGATCAAAGATCTGCAAAACCGTGGTTTCGACGTCTTTCTGGATCTGAAATTCCACGATATTCCTAATACCACCGCGCGCGCTGTGGCTGCTGCGGCAGAACTGGGGGTCTGGATGGTGAACGTGCATGCCAGCGGGGGGGCTCGCATGATGACGGCGGCCAAAGAAGCGCTGGCACCTTTTGGTAAAGAAGCGCCGTTACTGATTGCCGTTACCGTGCTGACCAGTATGGAAGACAGCGATCTGGCGGATTTAGGTATCGAACTTTCTCCGGCTGATTATGCTGAACGTCTGGCGCGCCTGACTCGCGACTGCGGCCTTGACGGTGTTGTGTGTTCCGCGCAGGAAGCGACGCGCTTTAAATCCGCACTCGGGCAGACGTTCAAACTGGTAACGCCAGGTATCCGTCCGGCTGGCAGCAAAGCGGATGATCAGCGTCGTATCATGACCCCCCAGCAAGCACTGGCGGCGGGCGTGGACTATATGGTGATTGGTCGTCCAATCACGCAGGCTGCCGATCCGGCGCAGGCCTTAGGTGAAATTCTCGCCTCATTGAGCTGAGAAGGAAATACGATGAGCAATGACAGTAACAGCCGTTTAGTTTATTCAACCGACAGCGGCAGAATTGAAGAGCCTAAACCCGTGACGGAACGTCCGAAAGGTGACGGTATAGTGCGTATTCAGCGCCAGACAAGCGGGCGCAAAGGGAAGGGGGTGAGCCTCATTACCGGTATCGATCTTGATGATATTGCACTTGAAAAACTTGCGGGTGAACTGAAAAAGAAATGCGGTTGTGGCGGTGCTGTGAAAGACGGCGTGATTGAGATCCAGGGCGATAAACGTGACCTGCTCAAACAGCTGCTGGAAGCGAAAGGAATGAAAGTGAAACTGGCGGGTGGCTGATTGACCGGTAAATGATCGACTGTTCATAATAAGATGCTGCATCCGCAAAGGTGCAGCATCTTGCTTTAGGTTTTAGAGATATCACAACGCGAAAACACATTGTTTGTCATCTGTGTGATGACAATAAAGTTGACCTGAACAACCCAATCCTATTTTTAGCTTTATTCGTTGCTTAACGCTTACGTTTTTTGATGCCAGTTAAATAGAATTCATCTCCCGGTTGTTTTATTTACTCACCTGGTGTCCGACGATACCACCGACTGCCGCGCCACCTAACGTCCCTAAGGTACTGCCGTCAGTCAGCACTGCACCACCCAGCGCACCCGCACCCGCACCGATTGCGGTGTTACGGTCACGCTTAGACCAGTTACCACAAGCGCTGACAGACATCGCCAGAGTCAGAACCAGTGCAATACTGGCAACACGTTTATTTACGAGCATCATAATTTTTCTCCTATCCAGACGCAATTGTGCATCCGTGAGTTAAAAATAATAAAAGTGATATCTATTCACTAGGTGAATAATCTTAATTCACTAAAGATGCTCTTCCTCACCACACAAAAAACTAAAGAGCTGGACAGATCTTCAACGGTTTATAGAACAAACGGGCACTTTTACGTTTGCAGCAGAACTGTACGTACTCTTTAGCGATTTCCCCCATACCTGCATCCACCGGCCACCCAGACAATAAAGCATCGCAATAAGAGGAAACCACGATGCTAAGACAACTGAAAGAGCAGGTATTAGAGGCTAACCTGGCACTGCCTCGCCATAATCTGGTGACCTTTACCTGGGGAAATGTCAGCGCCGTTGACCGCAAACTTGGGCTGGTCGTGATTAAACCCTCAGGCGTGGAATATGACCACATGGGTGTGGACGACATGGTGGTGGTAGAACTGGAGACAGGAAAAATCGTCGAGGGCAGTAAAAAGCCGTCTTCGGATACTGATACCCACCGGGTGCTGTATCTGAATTTCCCCGAAGCAGGGGGTATTGTCCATACACATTCGCGCCACGCCACCATCTGGGCGCAGGCCGGTTTGGACATCCCCGCCTGGGGCACCACCCATGCAGATTACTTCTACGGTAATATCCCCTGCACGCGGCTGATGACCGAGGAGGAAATCGCCGGGCGTTATGAATGGGAAACCGGAGAAGTGATCGTGAAAACTTTTGCGGAAAGAAATTTGTCACCGGCAGATATTCCGGCTGTACTGGTGCATTCGCACGGGCCGTTTGCCTGGGGGAAAGATGCCGATAATGCCGTGCATAACGCTGTAGTGCTGGAGGAAGTCGCCTACATGGGCATCTTCTCCCGCCAGTTAACGCCGCAGTTACCCGATATGCAGCCGCAATTACTGGATAAACATTACCTGCGTAAACACGGCAAAAACGCTTACTATGGTCAATGATCGTCGTTATACCCAAGGTCAGCCGACCAGGCTGACCTTAATTCCAGCGGCGGAAAGTTGCTGCTGGTAGTCCGGTAATAATTTGTCGTCAGTGATGACCTGGCTGAAGGCGCTGACCGGTCCGAGCGGGTTGAGATTTATTTGACCGAATTTCGATGAATCCGTCAAAACGATATTTTCCGCCCCTTTTGCCACCACTGCATTCACCACATCTGCACGTAACATGTCACGGCCGGTAAAACCGGTGGTGTCAGTGAAGCCGTCGATGCCCATGAACGCTTTGCTGAAATTCATCTGTTGCAGGCACAGTCTGGTCAGCGGGCCGACTACGGTCTGGCTGGTTTTCTGATACATCCCGCCAAGCAGAACCACGTCACAGGGCATACTTTTCAGCAGAGAAGCGACATAACTACTGACGGTAATCACCGTCAGATTTTTTTTGTCGGTAAGGTATTGGGCCAGCAGGGCGATGCTGCTGCCGCTTTCGAAAAATACGGTTTCACCGTCATGGATCAGTGACGCTGCAAATTTCGCCAGTTTTTGTTTCTGCGCGAAGTTTGACATCATGCGGGTATCCACGTCATCTGTCTGGATCGCGACAGCGAAACCGTGGGCACGTCGCAGGTAATGTCGCTGTTCCAGCAATGTAAGATCGTGACGGATCGTCACTTCCGACACCTGACAAATCTGTGACAACTCACTGACGCTGATGCGTTGCTTATCATTGACCCATTGCAAAATAACTTGCTGTCTGTCGTTCATAACCGCCCAAAATAAGGGCGACCTGCGCCGCCCGGAGAAAGTAAAATTCAGATGCGAACTTTACAGTGAATGTTCAGTACGGGCGATAATATCATCCTGCGCCTCAGGGGATAAGGCCGTAAAGAATGCCGAGTACCCCGCAACACGTACCACAAGGTCGCGATAATTCTGCGGCTCCTCACGGGCTTTCAGCAATGTCTCGCGGGAAACAATGTTGTACTGAACATGCCAGCCACGATGTTCCTCAAAGAATGTCCGCAACATCAGCATTAACGTCTCGCGATCGCTTTCATTTTCAAGTGAAGCCGGATTCAGTTTCTGATTGAGCAGTACGCCGCCGAGAATAGCTGCTGTCGGCAATTTACCCAGAGAATTAAATACGGCCGTCGGCCCGAGATGATCGGTGCCGGATGCCGGGCTGGCCCCTTCCGCCAGCGGTGTGAAGGCCTTACGTCCGTCCGGTGTGGCCGTGGTGGCGGCACCAAACGGCACATTGGCAGAAATAGACGATGTACCCGCATAATACGTGCCACCGACCGGGCCGCGTCCGAAACGGGTATTGTGATAATTCGACAGTTCATCGATGTAGCACTGATACGCACGCACCAGCAGATTATCGACCTCATCATGATCGTTGCCATATTTCTCTGCACCGTTAATCAGCCGTTGACGCAGTCGTTCACCGTCCAGCCCCGCATAATCCGATGCCAGTGCGTGAGCCAGCTCCTGCTGGCCGATCACACCCTGATCGAATACCAGTTTTTTCACCGCCACCAGACTGTTACCCAGATTGGCGATCCCGACCTGCAAACCGGAAACCCAGTCGTATTTTGCGCCGCCTTGCTTGATGGTCTTCCCGCGTTCGATACAGTCATCGACCAGTGCCGAACACAGAATATCCTGCGCATTTTCTTCCAGAATGGTATCTACCACACACTCAATTTCGATGGATTTGCGGGTGTAATAGCGGATCTGCTGGTCCCATTGTGCAAACACCTGTTCGAAATTATCAAAATTCCCTTGTGACAAACCACGCTCCTGCGGCAGGAAACGGGTATGGCTCCTGGCATCGTACCCCTGTTCCAGTGCGGCAAGCATGACGCGGGCAAAATTGATAAAACTC
Source organism: Rahnella perminowiae (assembly GCF_019049695.1). Lineage (NCBI taxonomy): Bacteria > Pseudomonadati > Pseudomonadota > Gammaproteobacteria > Enterobacterales > Yersiniaceae > Rahnella > Rahnella perminowiae. The sequence goes on along the minus strand of NZ_JAFMOT010000188.1, from coordinate 94,172 downwards.
ATCCCGGTACAGCGATAACCCCATTTGCCACCGACCGCCGTTTCGATACAGCCGATGGCAGCATAGTCATAGGCATCCTGTTTTTCGACCCCCAGTTTGATGAATTCAGGAATAACAATTTCGTCGTTATTAAAGGCAGGCATGCCGAAACCACAGCGGATCACCTGCACGCAGGCATCAAGGAAATCACTGCTCATTCCGGCGTGATAGCGCACGCTGAGATTGGGCTGAGTGGACCGCAATTGTCCGCAGGATTCTAAAATGGCATATGACAGCGGATTTACAGCATCGCAGGCGACATCATTATGTAAAGTCTGTCCGCCGATGGTGACGTTCTGGTACAGCGGACTGCCCGCCGAGGCTTTGGAATGTGTACCGGAGCGGATCTTGTTGACTTCCAGCAATTTCAGCCAGCAGCTTTGCAGCAGCTCAATGCCCTGATCATGCGCCAGCGTTTGTTCCAGTTCGACATCACGACGCCAGAACGGATAAAGATACTGATCCATACGACCGAATGACACTGAGTGGCCGTTGGATTCGATTTGTAAAATCAACTGGATGAAATAGCACAGTTGTAATGCCTGCCAGAAGTTTTGCGGTGGCTGGTGGGCAATGACGTCGCAGTTAGCCGCGATCGTCAGCAACTCGTTGCGGCGCGGCTCGCGGGTTTGTGTCGCAGCCATATCACGCGCCAGCCGGGCAAAACGCACGACGTGATCGCTGACAGCTGCCAGCGTGATATCAATGGCTTTCAGCAGTTGTTCTTTATGCAGGTCTTCCCGGTCAGTCAGTTTAATGCGGCTGCGACGCTCATCCACCTTACTGCGCAACCCGTCCAGACCCAGCTGCAGCAACAGCGGAAAATTCACCGCCAGGTGGGCATCGCCGGAGGTCATATTACCTTCAGCTTTCACGATACCACTGTCGAGCAGGGCTTTCTGTTCATCAGTGAACATACCGTAGCAGCGGTCCTGTACGGTCTGGCCGCGCCACCACGGGCAGATTTCATGCAGGATTTTCTTATTGGCTTCACTGACTGCAAAACCCGCACCCGGCCGGTCAGCAAGCGCATCAATTTCACTTTCGATCCAGCCCACCGTGTATTCCGGGAAAATCGGCGCAGCGCGCACTTCGCTGGCCTGATTACCGACGATCAGCTCATCGTGTTTGATCCAGATAGTACGTTGACGCAAATGTTCGGCCAGTGCCAGTGCCCGGCGAATGGCAAGCGGTTTGTCAGCATGCTGTTGATAAACCTGCGTGTAGTGCTGTGCGCGCTCGGTACACACCGGTGGCTTCACGATGTGGATCAGCGCTTCTTTGTGAGAAAGAATACGGGCCGAAAGGGTGTTCAGATTCAGTTGGGTCATTTTTCTTATCCTCTTAACTGTGCACAAAGTCCTTTTTCTGTGGCGTATTCTTCGGCAAACGTCAGCAGGTCAGGGTCATTTAACGGCTGGCGCGGGGCCAGATAGGGTTGTCCCAGCAGGGCATATTTATTGATGCCCAGCGTGTGGTACGGCAAAAAATGGATAGCTTCGCAGCCGGTTTCATTGGCGGCAAAATCAACAATCTGGCGGATGGAGGCGCGATCGGCATTAAACTCAGGAATTAACGGTACGCGGACGATAAGCTTTTGCCCGGCGGCGGCCAGACGACGGAAATTATCTTTCACCCTTTTGGCGGAACCCCCGGTCAGGCGCCGGAAAGGTTCATCGGCAACATGCTTGAGATCGGCCAGCATTAAATCCAGCGCGCCCAGCGAGGGTTGAATGTAGTGCCACGGCACATGCAGACAGCTTTCCACGGCGGTATGCAGGCCTTCATGACGGCAACGTTGCAGCAGGTTCAGTGCAGTGTGTGGCTGCATAAACGGTTCGCCGCCGGAAAGCGTTACACCGCCGCCGGTGCGGATATAAAAAGGCTTATCCCGCAGGATTTGCTGCATCAGGGCGTCAATATTCGCGTTATCTCCGCACACACTCAGCGCGCCGGAAGGGCAAACCTGTTCAATCTGACAGAGATCCTCTGCCTGGAATTGCGCCCTGCGAACCGTAATCCTGCCATTTACCACGCTGACCGCATGGGGAAAAGTCTTTGCGCAGTGCTGACAATCCGCACTGCACAAACGCGCGTCGTACAGCACGTCAGCCGTGGCGGAGCGGCTTTCCGGATTCTGGCACCAGGTACATTTCAGGGAACAACCTTTCAGAAAAACCACCGTGCGGATCCCAGGCCCATCATGTGTGGAATAACGCTGTACATTGAAAATCATGTCGACGCTCCTTGGCGTTTAATGCTTCTTTCGTAATTTACTATCTTTCATTCGAAAGTGATTTTGACGATGATCAACAAACCGTCTGCTTCCAGGCGTACACTCACTGAACTTTGCATTCACTCACACGTTCAGGAAGGAAGTTATGGAGCTCTATCTCGATACTGCCAATGTCATCGCTGTAAAACGCTTATCGCGCATCCTGCCATTACAGGGCGTTACCACCAATCCGAGCATTGTGGCAAAAGAAGGAAAATCGCTGTGGGAAGTGCTGCCTGCACTGCGTGATGCCCTGGGCGGTAACGGTAAATTATTCGCGCAGGTGATGGCTGCTGATGCCGAACAAATGGTGGCAGAAGCGTTGTTACTGACACAACGGGTGTCCGGCTTAGTGGTGAAGGTGCCGGTGACCGGTGAAGGTCTGGCAGCTATCAAAAAGCTCAAGGGCATGAACGTTCCGACGTTGGGTACCGCGGTGTACGGGGCAGGTCAGGGGTTACTCTCGGCACTGGCCGGGGCGGAATATGTCGCGCCTTACGTGAACAGGCTTGATGCCCAGGGGGGTGACGGCATTGCCATGGTGAAAGATTTACAGACCTTACTGAGCCTGCACGCGCCGCAATCAAAAGTACTGGCCGCGAGTTTCAAAACGCCGCGTCAGGCCATAGAGTGTCTGCTGGCGGGCTGTCAGTCCATCACGTTGCCGGTTGATGTGGCTGAACAGCTATTCAGCACGCCAGCGGTGCAGGCTGCGGTGGAAAAGTTTGATGCTGACTGGCAGCAGGCTTTCGGCACTTCCTCGCTGAGCTGATATCTTGCGTGACACCCGGCCCGCACAGACCACTGCTGCGGGCTTTTTTGTTTTTGTGCGTTAAGAATTTTTGTACAAATAGTTCGAAAATGTGATTTCCCTCCGAAATCAAATATTGACGAAATAAATTTATAAAACTAGCGATCTAAAAAATAGAAACATCGTTTCAATTTATGAAGTGAATCACTTTTATCAGCCTGATAAATGGATAACGTAGCGGCATTCGGAGTCTGTTACTTTTTAAATCAGGTGAAAATTATGCACATTAAACGAGCGATAGAAAAAATCCCTGGCGGGATGATGTTGGTCCCTCTCTTTATCGGTGCCTTGTGTCATACCTTCGCGCCTGATTCCGGTAAATATTTTGGTTCCTTCACCAACGGACTGATGACCGGTACTGTACCGATTCTGGCGGTGTGGTTTTTCTGCATGGGTGCCTCCATCAAACTCAGCGCAACCGGTACGGTATTGCGTAAATCCGGCACACTGGTTGTCACTAAGATAGCGGTCGCCTGGATTGTTGCGGCAGTGGCATCACGGTTCATGCCGGAGAACGGTGTGGAATTTGGCTTCTTCGCCGGGCTTTCGGTGCTGGCGCTGGTTGCATCAATGGATATGACCAACGGTGGCCTGTATGCCTCGGTGATGCAACAATACGGCACAAAAGAAGAGGCGGGCGCGTTTGTGCTGATGTCTCTTGAATCCGGCCCGCTGATGACCATGGTGATCCTCGGCACTGCCGGTATCGCCTCTTTTGAACCGCACGTCTTCGTCGGCGCCGTGTTGCCATTTCTGGTCGGTTTCGGCTTAGGCAATCTCGACCCTGAACTGCGTGAATTCTTCAGCAAAGCAGTACAAACGCTGATCCCGTTCTTCGCCTTCGCGCTGGGTAATACCATCAACCTGACCGTCATCGCGCAAACCGGCCTGTTAGGCGTATTACTGGGCGTAGCCGTCATTGTCATTACGGGTATTCCGCTGATCCTCGCCGATAAATTCATCGGAGGCGGTGACGGAACAGCCGGTATTGCGGCCTCCAGTTCAGCCGGTGCTGCCGTGGCAACACCGGTGCTGATTGCCGAAATGGTGCCGCAGTTCAAACCGATTGCGCCGGCCGCCACTGCGCTGGTTGCCACATCAGTGATTGTCACTTCAGTTCTCGTGCCGATACTGACCGCGATGTGGTCGAGAAGAGTGAAAAACAAAGCCGTGAAAGGCAAAGTGGCGATGGATCCGCCGATGGCGAGTGTTAAATAACGCCAGATTTGGATTACTCCTCCCCTTCGCAGGGGAGGAAGCATTCCGAAATTATCTTTAAAGTCCTGGCGCTTTCCACATCGACGTCGTCAGTTGCCTGTCCACCAGTCCCAGTTGATCTGCATACACTTCCTGCCAGTTCGCTTTCTGCACCAGATATTTTGCATGATTGGCGACATCCGGTTGATATTCTCGCTCCCAGCGCACCAGTGATTCGCCGGTTTCAGCGAGGGACGAGTAGAGACCTGCTGCAACGCCTGCGGCAATTGCACAACCCAGTGCGGTGGCTTCTTTCACCACGGGCACATGAACCGGAACACCGGTAACATCACTTAAAATCTGACACCATAATTTTCCTTTTGAACCCCCGCCGGAAAACACCAGCGATCGGGCACGTACACCGGAAAACCGGGCGATCATATCCAGATTACAGGCCGAGACGATGGCGGCATTTTCTTCTAATGCACGGAAGAGTACCGGTTTATTGCACTTTTCCGGATCGATAGACAGATTGATGAATGACGGTGCCGCGTGATACCAGTTTTTGAAATGCATGGCATCGGAGAACACTGGCGTGACGCCCCAGGCACCGACAGGTACGCGGGCGGCCATGTCTTCCAGCAAGCTGTAAGCGTCTACGCCAAGACGGTGCGCCATGGTTTTCTCTTCGGTACAGAATGCGTCGCGGAACCAACGCATGGTCAGGCCGGTGAAGAAACTGATGGATTCCGCCTGTGCCATGCCGGGAATGACGTGCGGATTAACGCGGATATTCATTTCGGGATCGGTGACCGCCTGAGGCAGGTTGACGATTTGCTGCCAGAACGTGCCGCCGAGAACGGCGGTCTGGCCGGGGTGCACCAGCCCGAGTCCCAGTGTGCCCAGTTGTGCGTCTCCGCCGCCCATGCCGACCGGCGTTCCGGCTGTCAGACCACAAGCGTCGGCCGCGCGGGCGGTGACATAACCAAGGCGCGTACCGGTTTCAGCCACCGGAGAAAGCATATCGGCGCGCAGACCGGCCATATCCAGCAGCTCAGGCCGCCAGTTGCGGGTGGCTAAATCCAGCATCCCGGTCGTGCCGGCATTTGACGGATCAACCGCCAGTTCGCCGCTGAGCATGTACGCCAGCCAGTCGCTGATCATGGTGATGGTGGCGGCCTGACGGTAAATGTCCGGGCGGTGATGTGCCAGCCACAGCAGACGCGGCATGGCGCTCAGCGCCAGAGTCTGACCGGAGCATTCATAGACTTCGCGTTCAAATTCGAAATCATGGATCTCTTTTAATTCGGAAACTTCACGGCTGGCGCGGGCATCCACATTGGCACAGGCCCAGAGGGGCTCACCGGATTTGTCGTACAGTACAATGCCTTCGCGCATGGAGCAGGCCGCCACAGCACGGATCGCAGAGGCAGGAAGATGCGCCTCCTGCAACGCCTGACGGATACACTGGCAGGCCAGTTGCCAGTTTTTTTGCAGATCAAACTCCATCGAACCGGGTACATCCGGCACCGCCAGATGGATCCATTCAGCCTGTCCGGCAGCAATCTGTTGGCCTTCGGAATTGAAAATCACCGCGCGGATGCTGCCGGTGCCCGCATCCAGCGCCATCAGGTAGCTGCGATCGTGATCAGAGTTCAGGGTAGAGGTCATCAGAATGTTCTCTCGTGCCAGTTTATCGGGCACCGTTTACCTGACCGCCACGCCCCTCACTCCCTGCGGGTCAGTCGAGCAGCGCCAGCATGGCTCTTGCTGTGCTCTCTTCAGTTACCAGTGCGTTAATTCGTTTGCCTTTCAGCGCCGCAACGATGGCTTCTGCTTTCTCGACACCACCTGCGACGCCTAACACCGTCGGAATGCTGGCCAGTTCGTCCGGCGCGACGGCAATCAGCTCATCGTGGATCGCCATGTTTTCTGCCAGCTCACCGTTGCGCTGCATGAAGAAACCGAGAATGTCGCCGACCGCGCCTTTTCGGCCAAATAATAGCTGCTCACCTTCGCTGATATAACCGGAGCGTAAAATGGTCGCCTCCTGTTTCTGGTTCAGCGAACCAATGCCGACGACCGCAATATCTGCCGCGCAGGCAGCCAGCATGACATCGTGGACATTACGTTCCTGACGAAAAATGGCCGCCACGCTGGCTGATGATGCGCGCAGCGGCGCAGGAATAATGCTCACACCGCACGCCGCGTCAAGCTGACCAATTCCGGTCATATAAGGCCCGACGCCGCCGGAAAGCGTCACCATGCGGATTTGCTGCGAGGAGATGAACCCGCTCAGATGTTGCAGCGTGCTCATCGCCGTTTCACCAAAACCCACCGCCAGCAATTGCCCCGGCCTGAGCAATGCCATCAGCATGTGCGCTGCGCCAATCCCCAGCCTTGCACTCAACGCACCGTCGGCCAACTGGGGCAGCACACGGATCTGCTGTAAACCAAAGCGTTTGAGCAGTGTGTTTTCCAGCGATAAACACCCCTCAAAACGCGAGTTAATTTGTACGCGGATCACCCCTGACTGTCGGCCTTTTTCCAGCAGGCGTGACACTTTCAGCCGCGTCAAACCAAGCCGTTCACCAATTTCATTCTGGGTCAGGCCGTCGTGGTAATAAAACCACGCGGTGCGCGCCAGCAGTTCCTCTTCACCCATGCTGAATTCCGGATGGTTAGTCAAATCGGAAAGCGTTGTCTTATCATTCATAGTGAACACTTATCAAAATGTAGATCAATTGTTCGTTAACGAAATGTTGTTAACTGTGATGTGTTTGGCAAAATTCAAATGATTACCGCCTGAATCATAACGCAGAGTATATGAGTTGAACAAACTGTGATCAGTACAAAAGTTTTCCCTGTCACCTCGGTCTAGTTTTATGAACAATGTTAAATCATAAATACATTTGTTCAATAAATGTATCAAGCCAGAGGCCGGTGTATGCAGAGCAGCAAACAGTTATCAGCAGACCTGCAAACTACGGACCTGCTGTTGCAGGTCAGCGGTGTCAGTAAAAGCTTCTCCGGTGTGGCGGTGCTGAAAGACATCGATTTCAGCCTGCTGTACGGAGAAGTCCACGCGCTGCTGGGCGGCAACGGGGCAGGTAAATCGACACTGATGAAAATTATTGCCGGTGTAGAAATGGCCGATTGCGGCACGTTACTGCTTGGCGGCGAACCTTTACTGGCGCTGTCACCGGCGAAAGCACATCAGGCAGGGATTTATCTGGTTCCGCAAGAGCCGATGCTGTTCCCCAGCCTGACCGTGCGCGAAAACATTCTTTTCCGTTTGCCTGCACATCAGGCAAGCGAAAAAAAATTGCAGCAGACGCTCACTGGGCTGGGCTGCAATTTACCGCTGGGTGCGCTGGCCGGAACCCTTGAAGTGGCCGATCAGCAACTGGTGGAAATTCTGCGCGGGCTGATGCGTGACGCGCGACTGTTGATCCTTGATGAACCGACCGCCTCGCTGACACCGGCAGAATCCGCCCGTTTATTCACCCAGGTCCGGCATCTCACCGGACAGGGTGTCGGCGTGGTGTTTATCTCGCACAAACTGCCTGAAATTCGAGCCATTGCGGACCGGGTCAGTGTGATGCGTGATGGCAAAATTGCGCTCAGCGGCAGGCTTGCCGAACTGGATAACGATGCGCTGATCCGTGCCATTACCCCGCATTCACAGGACACCGCGCTGCCGGCAGAACAAAAGCTGTGGCTGGATTTACCCGGCTCCCGGCGTGATAGGGCCGGCAGTGAGCCCGTCTTGCAGGTACTAAACCTGACCGGCGAAGGGTTTATCAATATTTCATTCAGCGCCCGCGCAGGAGAAATCGTCGGGCTGGCAGGTGTGGTGGGCGCAGGACGTACGGAACTGGCCGAAACCCTGTATGGCCTGCGCGGGGCGCAAAGTGGTCAGGTTGTACTGATGCAACAAGACATCAGCGGAATGAACACATTACAGCGGCTGAAAAAGGGGCTGGTGTATCTGCCGGAAGACCGCCAGGCGTCCGGCCTCTATCTCGATGCACCATTAAGCTGGAACACCACCTCACTGACCTTCAACCGTCAGAGCTGGTGGCTGAATCTCAAACGTGAAGCCGCCGTGCTGGAACGTTATCACCGTGCGCTGGGCATTAAATACCGCGACGGTGCACAAACCGCCCGCACACTTTCCGGCGGAAATCAGCAAAAACTGCTTATTGCTAAATGCCTGGAAGCACAACCTGCGGTGCTGATTGTCGATGAACCAACGCGCGGCGTGGATGTGTCAGCACGTGCTGACATTTACCAGCTGTTGCGCAGCGTGGTGCAACAGAACGTTGCAGTGATCCTGATTTCTTCTGATCTGGATGAAATCGAAGGGCTGGCGGATCGGGTATTCGTCATGCATCAGGGCGAAATGAGCGGCGAGTTGCAGGGCAGCGACATCAACGTCAGCAACATCATGCACATTGCGTTTGGTAATCATGCCAACACTCCCGCTACCGGAGGAACCTCATGCTGAAGCGGATACAAAACAACCGTGAACTGACGGCGCTGATAGCGATTATTGCGCTGTTTGCCTTGCTCGGTACGATGGACAGCCAGTCATTCAGCTTCCAGACGCTGGGCATGATTTTCGGCAGTGCGCAGATCCTGATGTTGCTGGCAATGGGGGCAACTGTCGTCATGCTGACCCGCAATATCGACGTTTCGGTCGGCTCCGTTACGGGGTTGTGCGCCGTAACGCTGGGCGTCCTGCTTAACGGCGGTATGAACCTGTCGCTGGCCTGTCTGCTCACTCTCGGCACCGGTTTACTGGCCGGATTATTCAATGGTGTGCTGGTCGCGTGGCTGCGTATTCCGGCAATCGTTGCCACTCTCGGTACGCTGGGCTTATACCGCGGTCTGATGCTGCTGATGACCGGCGGTAAATGGATTGAAGGCTTACCCGCCGGGCTGAAATCTTTATCTGAACCGGTTTTCCTGAGTGTGTCTTCGCTCGGCTGGCTGGTCATTGTATTGCTGGCGGTGATGTTCTGGATACTCGGACGCACCACATTCGGGCGCAGCTTCTACGCTGTCGGTGACAATTTACAGGGTGCACGGCAGCTCGGCGTGGCGGTTAACCGTGTACGCATTCTTGCATTCGGCATTAACGGCATGATGGCTGCCATTGCCGGGATCGTATTCGCCTCGCAAATTGGTTTCGTGCCCAATCAGACCGGCAGCGGGCTGGAGATGAAAGCTATCGCAGCCTGTGTCCTTGGCGGCATCAGCCTGCTCGGTGGTACAGGTTCAATACTGGGTGCCGTACTCGGGGCGTATTTCCTCACACAAATCGACAGTGTGCTGGTGCTGTTACGTTTTCCGGCCTGGTGGAACGATTTCATCGCCGGTCTGGTGTTGCTGGCCGTACTGGTGTTCGACGGCAGATTGCGTCAGGCCTTGCAGAAAAACCTGCGCCGCCAGAAATACGCCCGTTTTCTTTCTGCCACTCAGCCGCCACCAAAGAAACCTTCTGAACGTAAATCACAGCCGCAAAAAAATCTCACGCGGCGGTTAAGTACCGGCAAAAAGAGCGGGGTGGTGTAATGAACAAACTGCAACAATATGGCTGGGAAGCGGCGCTGCTGGCGCTGTTGATCGTGGAAATTTTACTGTTCGGTGTCGCCAATCCGCGCATGCTGGATGCCAGTACGCTGCTGTTCAGCACCAGCGATTTCATCACCATCGGCATCGTGGCGTTGCCGCTGACGCTGGTGATTGTCAGCGGCGGCATAGACATTTCGTTCGGTTCAACCATCGGTCTGTGCGCCATCGCGCTCGGCGTATTATTTCAGGCACACGTACCGCTGGTACTGGCGATACCCCTTACGCTTGCGCTCGGTGCTGCCTGCGGTTTACTGAATGCAGCACTGATCCTTTATACCGGCGTCAATCCGCTGGTTATTACGCTCGGCACACTTTATTTGTTCGGCGGCAGCGCCTTGCTGCTTTCCGGACTGGCGGGCGCAACGGGTTTTGAAGGCATCGGTAATTTTCCGGATACCTTTACCAATTTCGCCAATCTGGTGGTCATCGGCGTGCCGGTGCCACTGCTGATTTTCCTGGCCGCCACACTTTTATTCTGGCTATTGATGCACCGCAGTCGCACCGGCCGCAACGTGTTTCTTATCGGTCAGAATTCCCGTGTGGCGCGTTATGGCGCGCTGCCGGTCAGTCGCACAGTTTTCGCGTTATATGGCATGACCGGGCTGGCATCTGCTGTGGCCGCCATTCTGATGACTTCATACTTCGGCTCAGCCCGTTCTGATCTCGGCAATGCTTTGCTGATGCCGGCGATTACCGCTGTGGTGCTCGGCGGTGCCAATATCTACGGCGGTTCAGGTTCTATTCTCGGCACGGCGCTGGCGACGCTGCTGATCGGCTATCTCCAGCAAGGGTTGCAGATGGTTGGCGTATCGAGCCAGGTCTCAAGCGCACTTTCGGGGGCACTGCTGATCCTGGTGGTTATTGGCCGTTCTGCCAGTCTCAATCGTGATCTTATCCGCAGTGTATTCCAGCGTTATCGCCAGCGCGGGTCTGCGTCTTCTTCTTCCTTGACGTCGAAACCATCTATTTCTCACTAAGCCGGGGTGAATAATGAAATCCAATTCTTTGAAAACCTTATTAATTACCAGTGCTGTAAGCCTGGCCTGCCTCAATGCGCAGGCGGCTGAACGCATCGCGTTTATTCCAAAACTGGTGGGCGTCGGTTATTTCACCAGTGGGGGTAACGGCGCAATGGCCGCCGGTAAAGCGTTGGGGGCAGACGTGACCTATGACGGGCCCACGGAACCGAGCGTGTCCGGTCAGGTGCAGATGATCAACAACTTCGTCAATCAGGGATATAACGCGATTGTGGTTGCTGCAGTGTCACCCGACGGTCTGTGCCCGGCGCTCAAACGTGCCATGCAACGTGGCGTGAAAGTGCTGACCTGGGATTCTGATACCAAACCGGAATGCCGCTCGATTTACATCAATCAGGGCACGCCGCAGCAACTTGGCTCGATGCTGGTGGATATGACCTCCAGTCAGGTGAAAAAAGAAAAGGCCAAGGTGGCGTTTTTTTATTCCAGCCCGACGGTTACCGACCAGAACCAGTGGGTGAAAGAGGCAAAAACCAAAATCGCCAAAGAGCATCCGGGTTGGGAAATCGTCACCACACAATACGGCTATAACGACGCCACCAAATCGCTACAAACCGCCGAAGGTATCCTTAAATCCTACGGGGACCTCGACGCAATCATTGCGCCTGATGCCAACGCATTACCGGCAGCCGCGCAGGCGGCGGAAAATCTTAAACGGATGAACGTGACTATCGTCGGCTTCAGCACACCAAACGTTATGCGGCCGTATGTTGAACGCGGCACGGTGAAACAGTTTGGCCTGTGGGATGTGGTCAGTCAGGGCAAGATTTCGGTTTACGTTGCTGATCAGTTACTGAAAAAAGGCGAGCTTAACGTGGGCGACAAACTGGATGTGCCGGACGTCGGAGCGGTGGAAGTGGTACCGAACAGTGTGCAGGGCTACCAGTATGAGGCCAAAGGTAACGGCATCGTTTTACTGCCCGAACGCGTGGTCTTCACCAAAGACAACATTGGCAAATATGACTTCTGACGAGTAAGGAGAAAATGAAATGGCAGATCTGGACGATATCAGAGACGGTAAAAATTTCGGCATCGGCACGCCGCAGGACAATCATGCATTCTTCCTCAAAGGCAGCGGTCAGCTTGACTGGGGAATGCAATCGCGGCTGGCGCGGATTTTCAATCCCCATTCAGGCCGGACGGTTATGCTGGCATTTGATCATGGCTATTTTCAGGGGCCGACGACGGGTCTTGAACGTATCGACATTAATATTGCGCCTTTGTTTGCGCACGCTGACGTACTGATGTGTACCCGTGGCGTGCTGCGCAGCGTGGTGCCTGCTGCGGTGAACAAACCCGTAGTGATGCGGGCTTCCGGCGGTAACTCTATCCTGACTGAACTCTCAAATGAAGCGGTGGCGGTAGCGATAGAAGATGCGCTGCGCCTGAATGTCGCAGCAATGGCGGCACAGGTATATATCGGCAGTGAATATGAACATCAGTCGATTAAAAACATCATCCAGCTGGTTGATCAGGGGATGCGTTATGGCATGCCGACCATGGCGGTGACCGGTGTGGGTAAAGATATGGCGCGTGACCAGCGTTACTTCTCGCTGGCAACCCGAATTGCTGCTGAAATGGGCGCGAACATTATCAAAACCTATTACGTCGATGAAGGTTTTGAGCGTGTGGCAGCGGGATGTCCGGTACCCATCGTGATTGCAGGCGGTAAAAAACTGCCGGAACGTGAGGCGCTGGAGATGTGTTATCAGGCTATTGATCAGGGCGCTTCCGGAGTGGATATGGGGCGCAACATCTTCCAGTCTGAATCGCCGGTCGCGATGCTAAAAGCGGTGAGGGCGGTGGTACATGAAAACGCCAGCGTAGTCCATGCCTACGAACTGTTCCTGAGCGAAAAGGGGTGAATCATGGAAGTGACACTGGTCGAAATTAACATTCACCCGGAAAAGGTGGATGAGTTCCTGGCGGTATTTCACGCTAACCATTTGGGCGCGGTGAAGGAACCGGGAAATCTCAGGTTTGATGTGCTGCAGGATGAGTCGGTACCGACACGATTCTTTATCTATGAAGCCTATCAGGATAACGAGGCTGTACTGGCGCACAAAAAAACAGCGCATTATCTGAAATGTGTCGAAGCGCTGGAGGGGATTATGTCGGAGCCGAGGAAGAAGACAACCTTCAAGGGGATTTACCCTTGACCTGCAACTGCAACTGCAAAACCGTGGGCGTCGGCCCACACCGACCAGAGACCCGGTAACGCGCGGGCCTCTGGACTCCGCGCTTTTTTCACTGCGCGCTATCGCTGGTATGAAGGACATATTCTGGTGCATCAGTGTGTGGCGCAAAATGTCATCGCTGCGCGATTCCCGAATTTCAGGCTTCGAGCCATAGGTCTCGAACCATTCATTCGGTGCCATTTTTGAGCACGCCAATCAACCTTTTAAAAGATGAAAAACAGTCTGCCGTTGATTTAAAGATCGTGCGGGCGATTCAGGAATCTTGCTGAACGGAGCGGCCTGGAGACCAGAGGCTCCAGGACCGAGAGAAGGCACCGCGCAGCGGCAAGATTTCCAGCCTGTCGCTGCGATACCTGAAACATAGCCGGCGCGCGGATCACGTGTTTGAAAAAGCGAGGGGAGTTCAGAGGGGAAAAGCTTTTCCCCTCTGGTCGGTTTCGGCACTGTGCTTCAGGTGACCGCTGCACTTGAGAAACCGAAATCTTCCCGATCAGGCCTTCATTGACATTGCCCTGATGGCCAATCCGCCATTACATCAATCCCTCAAGTCTCACATACAACTCCCTGAACACTTTCCTCCGTTCCGCATACGCAGTGTGCTTATCAGCATCCGGCTGATGCACTTGCTCAAGTGGCAGTTCCGGCAGGAACTGCTCCGGCGGTTTTCCCGGATTCATGGCGATTTGCGCTAAACGCGCTGCGCCAAGTGCCGGGCCGACGTCGCCACCCGTGCGGTATTCCAGCGTTTTGCCGCTGATGTCTGCCAGCATCTGACGCCAGTACGGGCTGCGGGCACCGCCGCCAATGAGGGTGACGCTGTGCGGTATCAGGCCGGTTGCATGTAGCACATCCATGCCGTCAGCCAGTGCGAAACCGACACCTTCGAGAACGGCACGGGCGATATCCGCAGGGCCATGCTGATGTGTCAGACCGAACAAAACACCTTTGGCATTCGGGTTATTATGCGGAGTACGCTCGCCGGAGAGATACGGCAAAAACCATACGGGTGCATTTGCGACCGGAGCCTTTTCAGCCAGATTGATCAGTTCGCCAACGGATGCGGAGCCAGTCAGGTTTGCGGCCCAATCCAGACATGAGGCGGCGCTAAGTATGACGGACATCAAATGCCAGGTATCCGGCAGCGCATGACAGAAACTGTGTACTGCCTGCTGCGGATTACTCAGGAAACCGTCGCTGACGGCGAAATATACACCGGATGTGCCGAGGGAAAGCATAGCTTGTCCGGTTTTGTATAATCCGACACCGACGGCACCCGCCGCATTATCACCACCACCGGCAATCACGGGCACGGAATCCATATTCCAGCGTGAGGCGATTTCAGGCAGCAGATGCCCGGTAATCTGGTTGCCTTCGAAAAGAGCGGGCATCTGTTCGCGGGTCAGGCCGGTTGCAGTAAGTAATGCGTCGCTCCAGTCGCGCCTGGCAACATCCAGCCACATGGTGCCAGCGGCATCTGACATATCGCTGGCGAAAACGCCGGTTATCAGCCAGCGCAGATAATCTTTTGGCAGCAAGACCTTGTTTATTTTAGCAAATACAGCCGGTTCGTTTTTACGCAACCAGAGCAGCTTAGGGGCAGTAAAACCAGGCATCATCAGGTTACCGGTGATCTGGCGGGACGCAGGGACTTCCGCCTCCAGTTGCTGACACTGGCTGAAACTGCGACCGTCGTTCCATAAAATGGCCGGACGTAAGACTTTTTGCTGTGCGTCCAGCAGAGTAGCGCCATGCATCTGACCGGTCAGGCCAATCGCTTTTACACCCCGCAGAGAGTGTTGTTGTGACAGTGCAGATACTGCGCGGTCCGTTGCATCCCACCAGTCGGCAGGATTTTGCTCAGACCACAACGGATGCGGGCGGGAAAGGGTTAACGCCTCACTGTGGCTGGCGACCACCCCACCTTCTTCGCTAAGCAAAATGGCTTTGACGCCAGAGGTGCCCAGATCTAATCCGAGATACATAATTTTCCCTTATCTGTTGATCCGAACCTGTAACGTTTAACGCCCTGCAATTCCGCCTATAGCGGGCAGGGCGCCAACTTATTTTAACCGGTTAACCAAACAGGTAGCGGTTAACCAGATTTTCCAGACGCTCCTGCTGACCGCTCTGGTGCTGAGGTGCCAGCGCATTTTGTTGCGCATAGCTGCTCAGGGTTTCCAGTGACATTTTGCCCTGCAGGATCTGCTGACCTAATTCTGTGTTCCAGCCAGCGTAACGCTGGGCAACGTGCTTATCGAGCTCACGGCTTTCAATCATACGGGCTGCCACTTTCAGCGCCAGCGCCATGGTGTCCATTCCGCCGATATGGCCGTAGAACAGGTCATATTTATCGGTGCTTTGGCGACGAACTTTCGAGTCAAAATTCAGACCACCGGTAGTGAAACCGCCTGCTTTGATGATTTCATACATTACCAGTGCATTTTCTTCCACGCTGTTCGGGAACTGATCGGTATCCCAGCCACATTGCGGGTCACCACGGTTAGCATCGACGGAACCGAAGATACCGAGAGCAATTGCGTTAGCAATTTCATGGTGGAATGAGTGACCGGCCAGCGTGGCGTGATTGGCCTCGATATTCACTTTAATCTCTTTTTCCAGACCGAACTGTTTCAGGAAGCCATACACGGAAGCGACATCATAATCGTACTGATGTTTGGTCGGTTCCTGCGGTTTGGGTTCGATCAACAGCGTGCCCTGAAAACCAATTTTATGTTTATGCTCAACCACCATCTGCATGAAGCGACCCAGCTGTTCGCGTTCCTGACGAAGATCAGTGTTGAGCAGGGTTTCGTACCCTTCACGGCCACCCCACAGCACGTAATTTTCGCCGCCCAGTTGTTTGGTGGCGTTCATAGCGTGCACAACCTGTGCGGCGGCCCAGGTATAAATTTCTGGATTAGGATTGGTTGCTGCGCCTGCGCCGTAACGTGGATGGGTGAAGCAGTTAGCTGTACCCCACAATAATTTTACCCCGCTGGCTTCCTGTTTTTGCGCCAGTACATCGGTCATGATGGCAAAATTATTCACGTATTCTTTAATTGATGCGCCTTCCGGCGAGACGTCAACGTCATGGAAGCAATAATAAGGGACGTTCAGTTTCTGGAAAAATTCAAATGCAACATCCGCCTTGCGTTTAGCCAGTTCCAGCGCATCGCCCGCTTGCTGCCACGGGCGATCAAAGGCACCCACACCGAACATATCGTTGCCGTTCCAGCAGAATGTATGCCAGTAACAGGCGGCGAAACGCAGATGCTCAGCCATCGTTTTGCCGAGGATCACTTCTTCAGGGTTGTAATGACGGAATGCCAACGGGTTAGTGCTGTTAGCACCTTCGTAGCGGACTGCGTCGAGTTTGTCGAAATATGCGTGCATTGATAACTCCTTGAAAACGGGCCCAGCGGGACTGGGAGGCTGAGGCTCTATCTTCGGAGTTGACGTTTAATCTCACAATTACGTTATTTCACACTCAATTTAATAGAATTATTAAGTGTGCGGCAGATCGCATAAATAACCCTTTTTCTTGTCATTTTTTACCCGCTTTCCATGACATCACGATAATAAAAGTACCTGGCTTGTGCGTATTACAATCAAACCATGATCACCATCATAGTTCCTAAAATAAACAAAAAATCGTAATGCAGTGATTAAAATCTGCAATTGCCGATTAATTACCCAGCGACAACAATCCTTGTGTCATTGCTGTACATACTTCTCTGTATCTGCCTCTACTTATTCTTATAAAAGGTCTGACATGATGAAAATGAATAAAGTAATTCTTTCTGCCTGTGCCGCATTAGTGCTTTTTAGCCAGTCAGGGTTAGCGAAAGAAATTAAAATTGGCATGGCTATTGATGACTTACGTTTAGAACGCTGGCAAAAAGACCGTGATATTTTTGTGGCTAAAGCCAAAACGCTGGGAGCGGATGTTTTTGTGCAATCCGCCAACGGCAATGAAGAAACACAAATGGCGCAGATTGAAAATATGATCAATCGCGGCGTTGATGTGCTGGTCATCATTCCGTACAACGGCGAAGTGCTCAGTAACGTGATTGCCGAAGCTAAGCAGGAAGGCATCAAAGTGCTGGCGTATGACCGCATGATCAACAACGCGGATATTGATTTTTATATCTCTTTTGACAATGAAAAAGTCGGCGAACTCCAGGCACAAAGCCTGGTTCAGCGTGTACCGCAGGGAAATTATTTCCTGATGGGGGGCTCACCGGTGGATAACAATGCCAAGCTGTTCCGCGCTGGCCAGATGAAGGTGCTGAATCCGCTCATCAAAGACGGAAAGATTAAAATCGTGGGCGATCAGTGGGCTGACGGGTGGTTGCCGGAAAACGCCTTAAAAATTATGGAAAATGCCCTGACCGCTAACAACAATAAAATTGATGCGGTGGTGGCATCTAACGATGCAACAGCCGGGGGCGCAGTGCAGGCACTGTCAGCACAAGGGCTGGCAGGGAAAGTGGCTATTTCGGGGCAGGATGCCGACCTTGCTGCAATTAAACGAATCGAAGCCGGCACTCAAACCATGACCGTTTACAAGCCAATTACTAAACTGGCCAATGATGCTGCAGAAATTGCAGTGCAGTTAGGTAAAGGAGAAACCCCGAAATCAAATGCCACATTAAATAATGGTAAAAAAGAGGTGCCATCTTATTTATTGACACCGATTCAGGTGGATAAAAGTAATATTGAAAGCACCGTAGTGGCTGATGGATTCCACAAAAAGTCAGACCTTTAATTTTTCAATATTTTCTATGGAAACAACACCTCCTTGTGGAGGTGTTGTTTCTGCCGGGGGTGAAAATGCCAGAACAATATGAAAAATTACCGTTGCTGGATATGCGCAATATCACTAAGAGGTTTGGTGTGGTAAAAGCCGTTGATAATATTAGCCTGACGTTATCTGCGGGAGAAGTGTTATCACTGTGCGGTGAAAATGGGTCAGGTAAATCCACATTAATGAAAGTGTTGTGCGGTATTTATCCGCAAGGCACATTTGAAGGTGAAATTTATTTTTCAGGAGAACGGCTTACAGCGAAGGGTATCCGGGATACCGAGCAAAAAGGAATTGCGATTATTCATCAGGAACTCGCGCTGGTAAAACAACTGAGCGTACTGGAAAACATGTTTCTGGGAAATGAGTGGGGCAGTTACGGGATGCTCGACACCGATAAAATGTATTTGCGCTGCCAGCGCATGCTGGCGCAGGTCAAACTCAATATTGACCCGCATACACGGATTGGTGAACTGGGCCTTGGGCAGCGGCAACTGGTTGAAATTGCCAAAGCGCTGAACAAGCAGGTCCGGTTGCTGGTGCTGGACGAACCGACGGCGTCTCTGACCGAAAGTGAAACGGCGATTTTGCTCGATATCATTCGTGACCTGCGTCATCACGATATCGCCTGCATTTACATTTCCCACAAACTCAACGAAGTCAAAGCCATTTCCGACAAACTGTGTGTGATCCGTGATGGGAGACATATCGCCACCTGCAATGCCGCAGGGACATCGGAGAAAGAAATTATCGCCATGATGGTGGGGCGCGAACTGACTGAGCTCTTTCCGTCCCGTGAACGCCAGATCGGTGAAGAAATTTTACGGGTGGAAAATCTCACTGCCTGGCATCCGGTTAACCGGCATATCAAACGGGTGGATAACGCCGGTTTTACCCTGCGGCAGGGCGAGGTGCTGGGTGTCGCCGGGCTGGTGGGCGCCGGAAGAACAGAAATGATGGAATGTTTGTACGGTGTTTATCCCGGGCGCTGGTCGGGAGATATCTGGTTGCAAGGTTCAAAAGTGCAGATCACCGATTGCCGTGATGCGATGCGCCGCGGGCTGGCGATGGTGCCTGAAGACCGTAAACGTGACGGCATCGTGCCGGTGATGGCGGTTGGCAGCAACATTACGCTGGCGGCGTTAAGTCAGTTCAGCGGCGGCGGTGTTCTGCGCGAAGCCCAGGAACAGCACACTATCAGTGAGTCAGTGAAGCAACTCAAAATCAAAACATCTTCTCCCGAACTGGCGATCGGGCGGCTCAGTGGTGGCAATCAGCAAAAAGCCATTCTGGCGAGGTGTCTGCTGCTCAAACCTAAAATCCTCATTCTTGATGAACCGACGCGCGGGATCGACGTCGGGGCAAAACATGAAATTTACAAATTGATCGGCCAGCTCGCGGCGCAGGGAATGGCGATTATCGTCATTTCATCAGAGTTACCCGAAGTGCTGGGGCTCAGCGATCGGGTAGTAGTGATGCATCTCGGGCAGGTCAAAGCCTGTCTGGATAACAATAATTTAAGTCAGGAACAGGTCATGGAAGCCGCACTGAGGAGTGAATCTTATGTCTAAATTTCCACAGCCGGGAACCCCGTCTGCGTCAGCCCGTCCCGATGAGGCTGACGTGTTATTTTCGATACAGAAACTAAAAAGCATTAACCTGCAGGTATTCGTCATGCTGGCGGCCATTGCGGTGATTATTGTCTTTTTTAGCGTGACCACCGATGGCGCGTATATCAGTGCCCGTAACGTGTCTAACCTGCTGCGCCAGACGGCAATCACCGGCATTCTGGCTGTCGGTATGGTATTTGTCATTATCTCGGCGGAAATCGACCTGTCAGTCGGCTCCATGATGGGATTACTCGGTGGCGCGGCGGCAATTTTCGATGTCTGGCTCGGCTGGCCGTTGCCGCTCACTATTGTGGTGACACTGGCGCTCGGATTGTTACTGGGTGCCTGGAATGGCTGGTGGGTCGCGTATCGCAAGGTCCCCTCATTTATCGTAACCCTGGCCGGAATGCTGGCGTTTCGCGGCATTCTGATTGGTATCACCAGCGGCACCACGGTATCGCCGACAACCCCTGCCATGTCATTAATTGGTCAGAGTTATCTGCCTGATTCTTTCGGTTTTGGTATTGGCGCAATTGCGCTGGCCCTGTTCATTGGCTGGCAATGGCGCAGGCGCAAACAGCGGGCGGCACTGGGTTTGCCGCTGACAGCAGCAAAAAGTGATGTGACCCGTCAGGCTCTCACTGCGATTATTGCGCTGGGGGCTATTTACCTGCTCAATGATTATCGCGGTGTGCCGACGCCCGTGCTGATTCTGGTGGCGCTGATGCTGGGCGGCATGTTCATGGCCTCCCGTACTGCATTTGGTCGCCGTATTTATGCGATTGGCGGCAACATAGAAGCGGCACGGTTATCCGGCGTTAACGTGGAGCGCAGCAAACTGGCGGTGTTTGCGATCAACGGGCTGATGGTAGCGATTGCCGGTCTGATCCTCAGTTCGCGGTTGGGGGCTGGTTCGCCTTCGGCGGGCAATATCGCGGAACTGGATGCCATCGCGGCTTGTGTTATTGGCGGAACCAGCCTTGCAGGCGGTGTTGGCAGCGTGGCCGGTGCCGTTATGGGGGCTTTCATTATGGCCTCGCTGGATAACGGCATGAGCATGCTGGATGTGCCGACGTTCTGGCAATACATCGTCAAAGGCGCGATTTTACTGCTGGCGGTCTGGATGGATTCTGCGACCAAACGGCGCGCATAAAGTCAGCGAAGATCACCGTGATGGCGGACTGTCATTCAGGAAAACCTGAGGAGCCTCACAAATTCGCTATGCCAAATCTACGTAAGCCCTTGTGTTGTGCTATTGACCAACCCAATCAGCCTCATTCATTAGTGCAAATGAATGAGGCTTTAGTCTATTAGATCATCGGTGAGAAACAGGTATGTTTGAAAAACGTTATCGGATCACGTTGTTATTTAACGCCAATAAAGTCTATGACCGTCAGGTCGTCGAAGGCGTAGGTGAATACCTTCAGGCCTCACAAAGTGACTGGGATATCTTTATTGAGGAAGATTTCCGCTGTCGCATCGACAACATTAAAGACTGGCTAGGTGATGGCGTGATCGCCGATTTTGACGACCGTGAAATTGAAACGTTGCTCGAAGGTCTCAACGTGCCGATTGTCGGCGTGGGCGGTTCCTATCATCAGGAAGAAGATTATCCGCCGGTACATTATATCGCTACCGACAACTACGCACTGGTTGAAGCGGCCTTTATGCACCTGAAAGAAAAGGGGATTAACCGTTTTGCATTTTACGGTCTGCCTGATGCAGGGGGAAAGCGCTGGGCGCAGGAACGCGAGCATGCGTTCAGAAAGCTGGTGTCTGCCGAGCAGTATCAGGGCGTAGTCTATCAGGGCATGGAAACCGCACCGGAAAACTGGCAGCACGCCCAGAACCGGCTGGCGGATTGGATCCAGACACTGCCACAGCAAACCGGCATTATTGCTGTCACCGACGCCCGGGCGCGGCATCTGTTACAGGTATGCGAGCATCTGAATATTCCTGTGCCAGAAAAGCTTTGCGTCATTGGTATCGATAATGAGGAACTGACGCGCTACCTGTCGCGTGTCGCGTTGTCATCCGTAGTACAGGGCACGCGTCAGATGGGCTATCGCGCCGCGAAACTTTTGCATCAGTTGTTGGATCAGCGCGAATTGCCGTTACAGCGTATTCTGGTGCCGCCGGTGAAGGTAGTAGAGCGTCGTTCAACGGATTTCCGATCACTGCGTGACCCTGCCGTCATTCAGGCTATGCATTACATCCGTTATCACGCCTGCAAAGGGATTAAAGTTGAGCAGGTGCTGGATGCCATTGGCATGTCGCGATCTAACCTTGAGAAACGTTTTAAAGATGAAACCGGGCAAACGATTCACGGAGTGATCCACGAAGAAAAACTCGATCGTGCCCGCAATCTGCTGGCCGCCACCTCGATTTCCATCAATGAGATCTCGCAAATGTGCGGTTATCCCTCGCTGCAATATTTCTATTCAGTATTTAAAAAAGGCTATGAAATGACGCCTAAAGAATACCGTAGCATTCATGGCGAAAGTGTTTATCAGGACGTTTAGGCACCGCATAAAAAAGCCCCGCAGCCCGGAAAGGCGGCGAGGCCGGTTATTGATGAATTTTATAACGTAATCACGAACTCTTTACAGCCCGCTTCGGGTGTCAGGACGATGCCCGATGCCTGAATTGCTGATGTGCCCTGACTAAAACCGGCTATCTGCTGAATATTACGCAGACAGAGCGTCCAGCCTGGCGCGTCGCCTTTACTGGTCAGAATGATGGTGTTGCCATTGCGCACCGCGCTGAGAGTGAAGACGGTTTTCCCGCTCAGATCCGTGATCGCGCTTTCCGCGACCGCGCCTTCTTCCAGTTCGAACAAATGGAATTGAGGCTGCTGGTTGTAAACATAATCCGGCTTCTGATCATTGCTGCCAAGCGCCAGCAAGGTATTCGGACGGACATACAACGGCAAACTGTCGAAGCCATGCTGCTGACGATGCCAGCGTGAGCCTTCAGCCACGTCGTTGCTCAGAAGATGCGTCCAGCGGCCTTGTGGCAGATAGAAATCGACGTCGCCTTCTTCGCTGAAAACGGGGGCCACCAGCAGGTCGTCACCGAGCATATATTGGCGATCGAGATAATCGCATGCCGGATCTTCAGGGAACTCCAGCATCATGGCGCGCATCACCGGCGTTCCATGACTGGCGGCCTGTGCAGATGCCGGGTAGAGATACGGCATCAGGCGGCATTTAAGCTGCGTGAACTGGCGTACCACGTCGCAGGCTTCATCGTCATATACCCACGGCACACGATAGGATTTACTGCCATGCAGGCGGCTGTGGCTGGAGAGCAGGCCGAATGCGCACCAGCGTTTGTAGATATGTGCCGGTGCGGTGTTTTCGAAGCCGCCAATGTCATGGCTCCAGAAACCAAAGCCGGACAACCCGATGGATAATCCGCCGCGCAGGCTTTCAGCCATGGACTCGTAAGTGGCATAACAGTCACCGCCCCAGTGAACCGGGAATTGTTGTGCGCCCACCGAGGCTGAGCGGGCAAACAGGACTGCTTCATCGGCACCAAGCTTATCCTGCAATGTTTCGTACACCAGTTTGTTGTACACGAACGCATAATGGTTATGCATCTTCTGCGGATCACTGCCGTCGTGCCAGATAACATCGGTAGGAATACGTTCACCGAAATCGGTTTTGAAGCAATCTACGCCCATATCCACCAGACGTTTCAGGTGTCCGGCGTACCATTCGCAGGCCTGTGGATTGGTGAAATCGACAATCCCCATGCCTGCCTGCCATTTATCCCACTGCCAGACACGACCGTCAGGGCGTTTGAGCAGATAGCCTTTTACTTTGCCCTCATGGAACAGCGGCGATTTTTGGCCGATGTACGGATTGATCCACACGCAGATTTTCAGACCGCGCGCTTTCAGGCGCTGCAACATACCCTGTGGATCAGGGAAAGTTTGCGGATCCCATTCGAAATCACACCACTGGAAAGCCTTCATCCAGAAGCAGTCAAAATGGAAAACATGCAGTGGCAGTTCACGTTCTGCCATGCCGTCAATAAAGCTGTTGACGGTTGCTTCATCATAATTGGTGGTAAACGAAGTCGTCAGCCACAGGCCAAACGACCAGGCTGGTGGAAGTGCAGGGCGGCCGGTCAGGCGGGTATAACGGTCGAGCACTTTTTTCGGCGTCGGGCCGTCGATAACAAAATATTCGAGATACTCGCCTTCCACGCTGAACTGCACCTTGGAGACTTTTTCAGAGCCAACTTCAAAAGACACACATTCGGGATGATTCACCAGCACGCCATAGCCGCGGTTCGTCAGGTAGAACGGAATGTTTTTGTAGGATTGCTCTGTGCTGGTGCCGCCGTCACGGTTCCAGGTCTCAACCGTCTGACCATTTTTAACCAGTGCGGTGAAACGCTCTCCCAGGCCGTAAACCGTTTCGCCGACGCCCAGATCCAGACGTTCCATCATGTAGGTTTTCTGTGTTTTCGCATCTTGCACATAGCCGTTAGACTTCGCAACACTGCCGGTGATCCGGCGGCCGTTGCGCAGGAAATCCAGCGTCCAGTTATTGCCTTTGGTCACACGAACACAGAGATCACCGCTGTGCAGTGCGGCGAATTCATCGTTATCTTCAAAACGCAGTTCTGGTGTGTCGGTTTGGATTAACGGGTAATGCGGGCCTTTCTCTCTTTCACCATCAAAATGAGTAATGCGTACACCTATTACGCCGGTCTGCGGTGAGAAGAAACGCAGCGTAAACAGCGGTGAGTCGAGCTGGCTGGCGCGTTCCGATGCATCTTTCGGCGCGGCGTAAATCACCATCTCATTTCCTGAGCGTTGTACTTCAAACACCTGAAGCGGATGCGTGAGTGACAATCCTTCCTGGATCAACCAGTTACCATCACTGATTTTCATTAATTTTTCTCCTCTAGCCCTTCATCCTTCATACTGACTCTGCGTTGGCTGCCTTCGCGAACCCCGGCCACATATTTATGTATGCTCCCGGGGATTCACTGAGTTGCCCTCTTGATTCAGCACGAATGATTTTGGGCATGTTCAGTTAAAACAGTTTCAGTTCTTCAAAAGCAGGTTTATTTCATAAATTCTTGCTGATTACGGCGGATGCCCTGTGCGACCTCATCAAGGATGCGGCGCAGCAGCGGGGTGCGAAGAATGTAATAGCGTTTACAGATGATGGCGCTCAGCAGATAACAGACGGCCGGAACCACCGTAAACAGTGCGACAATGCTGGTCATGGTGGCACTGTTTTGAGTGGCAGCACCGGACTGATAACCGGCACCTGCCAGCATCCAGCCGATCATGGCACCAGCCAGTGCCAGACCGAGTTTCAGCACAAACAGAGTGCCTGCAAAGCTGATACCCGTGAGGCGTTTTCCGTCGTTCCATTCACCGTAATCGACAGTGTCAGACATCATTACCCATTGAATCGGGGTCACGAGCTGATGGAGGACGCCGATAATAAAGATAAAGATAAACATCACAACGCTGCCGTGAACAGGCAGGAAGAACATGCCGATGCTCAGAACCGCCAGAATGGCGTTAGTCCACCAGAAAACGCTGACCTTACATTTCCAGTCGGTAAGCGGCTTCGCCAGTGCGCTGCCGATCAGGTTGCCGACGGAATACACGCCAAGGAACCAGGCGAACAGCACCGGATTGCCGAGAATGTACGTCACGTAATACATCATGGCGCCGCCGCGAACCGCGACCGCCATGATATTGAGGATGGTCAGCAGGCCGACAATACGCCACTGGTCGTTGTGCCAGATGTCACGTAAGTCTTCGCGCATGGTGCCGGTCGGTTTGCCCGGGTCAATACGTTCTTTGGTCGTGGCAAAACAAATCGCCAGCATCACGGCAGCGACAATCGCCAGTACCGCAATCCCGCCCTGATAACCGAGCGCTTTATTTTCACCGCCGATAAAGTTAACCAGCGGCATCATCAGCACGGTACTTAGCATGCCGCCTGCCGTGGCGAGAACAAAGCGGTACGATTGCAGCGAAATCCGCTGCGCCGGGTCAGAGGTAATCACACCGCCGAGAGCGCAATAAGGAATATTGACCACGGTATACATCAGCGTCAGCAGGGTATATGTGATGGCGGCATAAATCATTTTGCCGGTCATGCTTAGCTCCGGCGTGGTGTAGGTGAATACGCAGACGATGCCAAAAGGAATGGCGCCGAAGAGCACATAAGGGCGGAATTTTCCCCAGCGCGTGCGGGTACGGTCTGCCAGTAATCCCATGCACGGGTCCGAGATCGCGTCCAGTGCGCGGGCCAGCAGGAACATTGTACCGACGTAACCCGCCGGAATGCCGAAAATATCGGTATAGAAAAACATCATGTAGAGCATGACGTTATCGAAAATGATATGACTGGCGGCGTCACCTAATCCGTATCCAATCTTTTCCTTGACCGAAAGGATTTCTGTACTCATTGCGTGAATGTCCATATGAAAAGGGAGAGTACGTTTTTAACGGTTGGCGGGGGTCTGCGGCTATTGAGATTTTTGTTTCTGAATTTATGTTTCTTTATTTCTGTGATCGCACAAGGCAAACGGGGGAATGTTGAGCGGGAAAAGTGAGGGGAAGCGCCTGATATAGACCCGTAAAATGCTGAAAAAACCTCCCGTTTCCGGGAGGTCCAGGGGATTATTTTTTGTATTTGGCTTCCAGCGTCGCAAACCACGGTGCGGTGAAATCTGCAGATTTACCCCAGCCAGGAATGATTTTGCTCAGTCCGGTCACGTTGATGCCGTCCGGCTGGCTAAGCAGCAAAGATTGCGGAATTGTTTGCGCCGGGAATTCATAGGTTGCCGGGGTTTTCTCGCCGGCAATTTTGAGTGCCACAATTCGCAGGTTAACCGCACCAATCAGCTGTGTGTCCACCGCAGCCGTCATCTGCCACGGGCTGCCTTTTTCGCGCATCAGCTGTAAATCCTGGTTCGACACATCGATGCTGTAAAGTTTAATCTCGGTACGGCCATTTTCTTTCAGCGCCTTATATGCGCCCTGACTAAAGGCATCCCATGCACCCCAGATAGCGTCAATTTGCCCTTTCGGATATTTGGCGAGAATTGCACCGACTTTGTTTGCGGTATCGCCCTGTACATCAGAAGAGACTGCGCCGATAGATTCCAGCTGATGAATGCCCGGATTCTCTTTTAAAATCGCTTCGTAGGTTTTCTGGCGGCGTTCCATTGGCGGGAAACCGGCCACCCACAATTTGACGATATTGGCTTTACCGTTGAAATCTTTCACCAGCTGACCAACAGATGCTTTCGCCAGCGAGGCATCGTCCTGGCGGGTGACCGTAACGCCAGGAATGTTTTCCGGCACTTCGGTATCAAATGCGGACACCGCAATACCCGCTGCCGCGATGCGTTTCACCAGCGCCTCAGAATACGGGCCGCGCCCCTGTGACAGGATAATACCGTCGTATTTCTGGCTAATAGCCTGATTAACGAAATCCTGAAATTTCGCGTCATCGCCATTACTGAGGAAAGTATCCACTTTAAAGCCAAGCGCGCGTCCCTGTTTAATGGCACCGGCCAGAAACTGCGTGGTGTTATCGTCGGAGCCCAGATTACGGATAACCGCAATGCGCACAGGACCGTTGTGCTGAGCAATAACCGCAGGAACCGGCGCGGGTGTTTCACCGGCAGCGAACGCCGGCAGAGCGGAAAACAGGCTTAATGCCAGCAGGGAGGCGGATATTTTTTTCATTATTGAACAGCTCCGTCGGACGCGATGTTTTTTCTGGTGTTTTTGGGCGTAAATCCGGGAAGGCAATGCGGCTTTCCAGATTGAGGATGTGCAGAAGTCTGTCTGTCTGGACGTCTATTCTGTGGGGGCAGTTTACCGGTATGTTACAAAAGAGGGAATGCCTTGTTGTTATTATATTTCGCAGCGCTGTTATTCCTATAGGTTATAGCCGTACGCAACCGCTGAGCAAAATCAGGGACATGGCCTAAACTGAATTTTGTCTGTGATTCTCATGTTTTCCTCTTCACCTGCAAAAATCACTTCGGGAGAAGCGCTATGCCATTTTCTTTGCGCGACACATTACTGCCTGCTTTTATAGCGATGATGTTAACCACCCACGTCTGTGCCGCCCCGAAATCCCCCGTTCCACCGCCGCTGGCCGGCGCACAGGTAACGGAACTGGCCAGGGGGCTCGATCACCCCTGGTCTTTGGCTTTTTTACCCGATAATCAGGGGGCATTGATTACCGAACGCAGCGGACAACTGCGGCTGTGGAAGCCGGACTCAGGATTGTCTGCGCCGTTGAACGGTGTACCGGCCGTCTGGGTCGCAGGACAGGCCGGTTTGTGGGACGTGCGCTTATCACCTGATTTTGACAGTAACCGCCGGGTGTATCTGACATTTGCGCAACCGGGAGAAAAGGGTGAACCACATGCCGCCCTGGGTTATGGCACATTGTCGGCGGACAATAAAACCCTGGCAGATTTTAAGGTCATATTTGTTCAGCAACCGGCCTTACAAAGCGGCATTAATCTCGGCGGGCGTATTGCATTTGATGACAAGGGCAATATTTTTCTGTCCACCGGTGACAATAACCAGCGCATTAACGCGCAGCATCTCAACCAGTTGCAAGGCAAAATTTTACGTCTGACAGCGGAAGGCGGGGTGCCGCAGGACAACCCGTTTGTTCACGACAAACGTGCGAAACCGGAAATCTGGACCTACGGTAATCGTAATCCGCAGGGGCTGGCGGTTAATCCGTGGAGCGGCGCGTTGTGGGAAACCGAACACGGTCCGCGCGGCGGCGATGAAGTGAATCTGCCGAAAGCCGGTAAAAACTACGGCTGGCCGCTGGCGACATTCGGGATCAACTATTCCGGACAGCCGATCCCGGAGGCCAAAGGCACCACGTTAGCAGGCGCGGAAGATCCGATTTATTACTGGAAAGTTTCACCGGCATTAAGTGGCATGGCGTTTTATAATGCGCAGAAATTCCCGCAATGGAAAAACTCGCTGTTTGTCGGCGCGCTGGCGTCAGAGTCGCTGATCCGCCTGACACTCGACGGGGAGAAAGTCACACATGAAGAGCGT
Source organism: Rahnella perminowiae (assembly GCF_019049695.1). Taxonomy (NCBI): domain Bacteria; kingdom Pseudomonadati; phylum Pseudomonadota; class Gammaproteobacteria; order Enterobacterales; family Yersiniaceae; genus Rahnella; species Rahnella perminowiae. The sequence goes on along the minus strand of NZ_JAFMOT010000188.1, from coordinate 65,473 downwards.
TTACTCAGTGACCGCAAGGAACGTATTCGTGAAGTGCAGGTAGGTACTGACGGATTTGTGTATGTACTGACTGACGATCGTGACGGCAAATTACTGAAAGTGGCACCGCAGACTCAGCCGTTGAAGGATTAAGTCAATAAAAAAGGCGGGCCATTTTAGCCCGCCTCAGATTCAGCCTGTCAGATCCCTCAGTGCTGGGTTTTTTGCGCTCTGAACAATGCCCAGACGCTGAGCAAACCCACCATCATCAGATAGTAGCCCGGTGCCAGACTGCTGCCGGTGGCGGAAATCAGCAATGTACAGATGAAGGGCGCAAATCCACCGAACACGGTTACGGCGACGTTGTAGCTGATCGCCATGCCGCTGGCGCGGGTGGTGATCGGGAACAGGTCAGCCATCATCGACGGCACGGTGGAGAAATACACCGATTTCAGCAGTGCCAGCCAGCTTATCAGCAACAGCAAGGACATCGCGGAGGTATGTTGCAGCATCAGCCAGAACGCCGGATACACGGTCAGCAACAGCAAAATAAGCGACCCCCACATCAGCGGCAGACGGCCAATTTTCTCCGCCCACAATCCCATCACCGGTGTCACTACTGTCAGGATAATCCCGGCCGCCAGCGTGGCGCTGAACCCCGCCGACGCGGGTAAATGCAGCGTTTTGGTCGCGTACGTCGGCACATAGTTGAGCATATAGTTAATGGCAGTAGAGACCACCATCAGACCAATCGCGGTAAAGAACAGACCTTTTTGCGCCCGCACGATTTCTTTCAACGGCGAGGCGGTTTTCCTGGCCTTGCTGAAACTGTCCGATTCCCGGATATGGCGGCGGATATACAAACCCACCGGCCCTATCAGCAGCCCGAAGATAAACGGGATCCGCCATCCCCAGTCCTGAAGTTGTGTTTCACTCAGCACTGCCGATAAGCCCAGTCCGAATGCTGATGCCAGCAGTGTACTCGCACCCTGTGTCGCGAATTGCCAGCTGGCGATAAATGCTTTGCGTTCCGGGAAGTGTTCGACCAGAAAAGCCGTAGAACTGCCGAATTCGCCACCCGCTGAAAAACCTTGGATCAGACGGGCCGCCAGAATCAGCAGCGGAGCCGCCATGCCGATAGTGCCGTAAGACGGCGTGATCACGATGATCAGGCCGCCGGCCATCATCAGGCTAATGGATAACAGCAACGAGGCTTTGCGCCCGTGCCTGTCCGCATAAGCGCCCAGTACAATGGCACCGAGCGGGCGGATCAGGAATGACACGCCGAAGCTGCCGAATGTCAGTAACAGGGAAACGGTCGGGTCGGATGTCGGGAAATAGGCATGAGCAATATAGCTGGCGAAAAAACCGTAAATCGCGATATCAAACCATTCCAGCGCGTTACCGATACAGGTCGCAAAAAGGGTTTTCATCAGGCCCGGTTTATCTGCCGCATTGCCTGTTGCGTTGGGTGAAGCCGTTAACTGGCTCATCGGGCACCTCCGGCATGATCACTGTGCTGAGCGAGCAGGGCGGTGCCGTGCTCACCGAAGTCCCATAACAGGTGGGTCATGATTGCCAGCCCTTCACGGGCGACGGAAAGCAGCATATGTTCGTTGACGCCATGCTGACCGCAGGCCGGATAGGAATGCGGCACCCATAACGTCGGCAGACCGAGAATATCGGCAAAGACGTCATTGGGCAGTGAACCGCCGAGGTTCGGTAGCAGTGCCGGTTTTTTGCCGGTGGCTTGCTGCATGATATCCAGCGCCCAGCCCACCAGCGGGTCGGTCGGGTCAAAACGGGTGGCCGGCGAACCACGCATAAATTCCACTTCTACCTGCGGGAAACCGTGCGCATGGAGATGATCACGGACATGTTTTGTCAGGTTTTTCCAGTCAGTGCCAACCACAAAACGCAACTGACAGACCGCCGTAGCGCTGGCGGGGATGGCGTTCATCGGGCGCTGCGGATTGCCGGTCAGGAATGACAGTACTTCCAGCGTATTCCAGGCATATAAACGCTCGGTGGGTGTCAGCCCGGCTTCGCCCCAGTCGGGGTCGATTTGCGGATCGTTTTTGTCACCCCCGACCTCAACATCACTGAGAATTTCCCGCACTGCATCACTGACAGCAGGAGGTTTAAGCGCTGCCACCTGTAACTGACCCTGTTGATTCACCAGCGAGGCCAGCGCATTGGCAAGCTGGATGCCGGGATTGGTCAGCAGACCGCCCCAGTTACCGGAGTGATAGGCGTTGTCGCGGGCATGGATACTCAGACGGAAATTTACCGCACCGCGCGAACCCAGAAACAACGTTGGACGTGCAGCACTCAGGCGCGGGCCGTCGGATGCCAGAAAAATATCGGCGCTGAGTTCGTCATAATAGTCGCGGCAAAGTTCTGCCAGCCCGGGAGAGCTGATTTCCTCACCCATTTCAAACAGCAGTTTGCAGTTAAAGCCGAGGCGCCCGCCGCGTGCTTTAAAGATTTGTTCAAGTGCCGCAATGTTGACGCTGTGCTGGCCTTTGTTATCGGCGCTGCCGCGTCCGTACCAGCGATCGCCTTCCTCTTTCAACACCCACGGCGACAGATCACTGCGCCAGTTCTCATCGTCACCGAACACCACGTCGCCGTGACCATAGCTCAGTACGGTAGGCAATTTGCTGTCTTCAATGCGTGTAGCAATCAGGAAAGGTCGGTTGACGGCATGAGGATTTTCAATGCTGAGCAGGCTGAAACCCATCGCTGAAAGTGCCGGTTTAATCTCTTCATCCAGATAACGCGCCAGTTCTGCATCACGCAGCTGACTCTGGCTTTCAGTGGCAATAGCCACCCTGCGTGCCAACGTTCGTTTATATTCACCCTGATCAAACCAGGCTAATGCCTGTTCTACGATATTTTCCGCTGTCATGAATAACCTGCTTTTAAATGTTTTGAGGATTTATTGTTGGTTTTTTTAGCAGTTTCACTCTAAGCGCTGCGCAAGCGTTGCCACAATAATAATAATTGCAACTTAGCGTTGCTTTTATTGTAATGCTGGTTTGCACAGTTATGAGGCAAGACGGTTATGCAAAGTACGGAAATTCGCTATTTCCTGGTGGTGGCAAATACCGGTTCGCTGAGTGCGGCGAGCAGGCAATTATTTGTCGCCGTCTCTGCCATCAGTCGCCAGATCCAGCGCCTTGAAGAACGTATCGGCGCACCGCTGTTTGAGCGCCATGCCCGGGGTATGGTGCTCAACGATGCCGGACAGATTCTGGAAAACCATGTGCGCAAAAGCATGATGGAGATGGAGCACGCCATTGCAGAAATTCAGGGGCTGAACGCGGTGCGCCGCACGGTGATCCGTATGGCCTGCACTGACGGACTGGCGTTTGATTTGTTGCCGCAACTGTTTTCACAGTTCCGGCTGAACAACCCGGGGGTGATGTTTTATCTCAACGTCGGCACGGCGGTAGAAGTGTCAGAGATGATCCACAACGGCGAAGTGGATCTGGCGTTGCAGTTCAGTCTGGCGGCGGAGCGCGGCGTGGATATTCTGGCGTCTTTCCCCGCACCGGTGCGGATGGTGATGCGTCCGGATCATCCGCTGGCGGAAACTGAGGTGCAGTTGACGGATTTGCATCCGTACCCGCTGGCGATGAACGAGCAGGGCAGCACCATCCGCCAGTTGTTTGATTTATCCTGCCGGATGAATGGCATTTTTCTTGAGCCTGCGGTGAGTTGTAACCGTTTTTCCACGCTGTACGATTTTATGGTACAGACGCCGGGCGCGATTGCGGCATGCAGCCATTTTTCCATTATGTACAAAGCGCGCCGCGACAGGTTACGCGTTAAACCGGTCAACATTGAGCAACTCAGCCAGCGCACGTTGCAGTTGCAGTCACCGGCCGGTAAACGACGCCCGGCCTCACTGCGTCAGTTCATTGATTTTATCCGGGACGAACTGACGCGTGAAAACGAAGATTTTATCCGTGATTTCCGGCTGTAACCCTCAGCATGCAGTCTGTTGTAAATGCGTGCAGCATGACCACTTCAGCTTGCGCCAGACGTCATTCAGCGGAGTGCAAACAGCCTCATGCAAGTTTACATCCTGAGGGTTTTATGACTGATATTGTCACGCGGTCTTCATCAGGCATGAAAGCGCGTCCACAGGCTTATCAGTAACCATGCTGCCAGTGACCAGCAGACCACAGCACCGAACAGGGCGTAGTGCAGTTTCATTGAGCCGATGAAAAAATACAAAGAAATCAGATACGCTGTGTAAGGGATCACCGCCCACAGTCCAAAAATAATGGTGGTGCGCAGCGCTTCAATGTTACGTTCTGTGCCGACAATATAATGGGCGATCAGGGCAAAAGTGGGGAACAGCGGAACCAGACCGGCAATGTAATAGTTGCGGGTTTTAGACAATACGCCGATCAGAATCACGACCAGTGCGCCAGTCAGCGCTTTTAACAACAGACCTGTCATTGATGCCCTGTACCTGTTCAGCCGCGGAGGGAAACGTGGTGAATAAGCCCTTTATTGATATAGATATTTTGTATGCTATTTACAGATAAACTGTCCCATCTGAATGAAATGGTCAAGTGCTTACTGCTGGTTTTATCGCCAGTTGGATTTGCGCAAGCAGCGGAAATTTCTACTATTCTTAAGATCTTTACACTATTTAGGTTTATTCCCGACCCGGAAAGCAGTAGGTTCTACACCTGACAGAGTTGCACAATCTGATTGAAAGATAAGATAAATTTCAATTACCCGGACAAAAGCGCTGATACCTATGACAATTTCTTCCCAATTCAAACGGACTTTCATTTACGCGCTGGGCGGTGGAGTTTTGCTGCTGGCGCTTCCTGCCGCTCAGGCGGATAACGCCCCGGTCGCACCTCAGATTAATGCCAAATCCTGGGTGCTTATGGATTACAACAGCGGGAAGATTCTGACGGAATCTAATCCCGATGCGCGTCTTGACCCGGCAAGCCTGAGTAAAATCATGGTCAGCTATGTGGTCGGACAGGCGATCAAATCCGGCAAAATCAAATCTGATGATCTGGTCTCCGTCGGTAATGATGCCTGGGCAACCGGCAACCCGGTGCTGCGCGGCTCCTCCCTGATGTTCCTCAAACCGGGCGATCATGTACCGGTTTCTGAGCTTAACAAAGGTATCGTGATCCAGTCAGGTAACGATGCCAGTATTGCGCTGGCCGATTTTGTGGCGGGTAGCCAGGATTCATTCGTCAACCTGATGAATCGCTATGCTGAGCAACTGAAGCTGCAAAACACGCATTTCAAAACCGTTCACGGACTGGATGCTGACGGACAATATACCTCCGCCACTGACATGGCCCTGTTGTCGCAGGCGCTTATCCGCGATACGCCGGATGAATATGCACTGCACAAAGAAAAAGAATTCACCTTCAATCATATCAAGCAGATTAACCGCAACCGCCTGTTGTGGAGTTCCAGCCTGAACGTTGACGGCATCAAAACCGGATACACATCAGGTGCGGGTTATAATCTGGTTTCGTCTGCCAGCGATTCTACCGGCATGCGTTTAATTGCCGTGGTGATGGGCGCACCAAGTGACCGGATCCGTTTCAACGAAAGCGAAAGCCTGCTGACCTGGGGGTTCCGTTTCTACGAAACACTCACGCCGATTAAAGCGGGTGATGCCTTTACCAGTCAGCGCGTCTGGTTTGGCGATGAGAAAATGGTGCCGCTCGGCGTGGCTGAAAATGCCTCGCTGACAATGCCGAAAGGCCAGCTGAAAAATCTCAAGGCCAGCTTCCATCTGACTAATGCGCAGCTTGAGGCACCGCTGGCGAAAAATCAGGTGGTCGGTACGGTCGATTTCAGTCTGGACGGCAAGGTTATCGAACAGCGTCCTCTGGTGGCATTGCAGGAAGTGAAAGAAACCGGTTTTATTGGCCGTATCTGGGACTTTGTGATGATGAAAATCAGTGGGTTGTGGGGCAGCATCTTCGGTAAATAATCATCTGCCGACATAAAAAAACGAGGCGCAGGTGGCCTCGTTTTTTTTGCTTTGAACGGGGGAGCCGATCAGTGCTGAACCCATCCTTTTTTAATCGGGAACGCAAAACCGAAACGGTAAACCTTACACATCAGCGCGTTAATCGGTTCGCCGAACAAATTCCACACCAGTTGCGCGAACAGACAACCCAGCATACCGACCAGGAACCCGCCCACCATATCCAGCGGCCAGTGCACGCCAAGGTAAATGCGTGACCAGGCGATCGATAAGGCGGTTACCATCAGTAACGCACCTGACCAGAGTCGGTGCCAGAACAGAAAGGCCAGTGCGAAGGTGAAACTGGCCGTGCCGTGATCACTCGGGAAGGAGTCGTCCGGTGAATGATGCAGGAAGTTATAACCAACGCCTTCCACAAAAGGACGGGCATGCGGAAATAACATAGAAAACGTTTTAGCCGTTGTCATCGCAAAAAGGAGTGCAATAGCTGTCTTGCTGATCATCTCACGCTGCTGACCGATACGTTCCTGATGACCCCACAGCCACAAGCCGATAATCAACAGGGGGACAATCATAATCAGGTCATTGGCCAGAAAAGTAGCAAGGTGAATCAGCGCTTTCGGTGAAGCCGGTGTCGCGTTAATCCATAGAAAAACCAAATGATTTAGTTGCTCCATAATACTACCCTCAGTTATACAGGCCAAAATAGCCATCAAAAGAATCCGGCAAAGCGCTGACAGCACAAAAAAATTTCAAATACGTTAATTTGTGCTGTCCGGCAGGTAAAGGGTGCATCGTCTGAATATCCGCTTTCATTGAATAACGGTATAGTTTCACGATGAAATAGAGTGTAAAGAGAAGAACTTAAGGAAGCCTTAAGCCGGCTGTCTTACCCTGTTGCGGGACAACAGGCAGATGTAACGAATGATTTCACAAAAGGTGTCATAATGGAGATTCGTGAAGCTAGATTGGGCGATTTACGCCTGTTGCAGCGTCTGGGGCGGGAAACGTATCGCCATTATTTTGGTGGTTTATGGCAAAACGATGAAGAGCTGGATGCTTTCCTGGCGGAAGATTTTGGTGATGAGGTGATAGCCCGTAGCCTTAAAAGCCATGATTATTGCTGGCTGGTTGCGCAGGATAAGGGGGAGGCCATCGGTTTCGCTAAGCTGCATTTTAATGTGTCGCCGGATGGTACAGAAGGCCGGGGGGCGAAGTTATGCAAACTGTATTTCACGCCAGAGAACCGTTCGCGCGGCCTGGGGACGGACGTTTTCGCTTTCGCTGAACGCGTGGCAAAAAATCATCATCAGCCCGTTCTCTGGCTGGACGTATTGCAAAGTAATCTGCCTGCTATCGGCTTTTATCAGCGTCAGGGGATGCATTGTGTCGCTGAGACGGCTTATGTGACCGCCACCCAAACCACCAGGTTGTGGATCATGAAAAAGGATATCAATGATTAAATTACGCCTCGGCGGTTTGTTTATCACACTGGAAGCGGGGGAAGATATTCCTTATGCACCGGAATTTTGTGAACACTACACCTACCTTTTACATCCGGTTGCGGGCGGCTATGAGATTTTACGCTACGATGCTTATTCCGGCTGGCATAAACGCCCCGATCAGTTATTTGAAGACGGTCATCAGGCCTTTATATTTGCTTATCAGGCGTACGAGAAGGAATGGAATCAGACCGACGGACGTCTGGGGGGAAAAGGCCAACATCTCGAGCGGATCATGTAATAACCCGAGGACAAGGTTGCTACCGGTCTGATGTATCCGTTCTGATAAAAACGCCATGCCCCTTTAGTTCCGGAGCTCCGCGTCTCATGTGCCTGATTCCCTGCCTGTTGGCAGGGAATGACATAGTTAAGACCTTTTCTTTCCTCATCCTTTTTGCTCAGGCATCATGGCGTGACATTCAACACACCACTGAGGCCAGGATGACGGATTACGCCACACCCAATCTTCCTTCACGTGATTTCGAAAAAACCCAGCGTTTTTATAGCAGTTTTGGATTCACCACGACGTATGTTGATGACGGCTGGCTGATCATGGCCCGCGGCACGATTACGCTGGAGTTTTTCCTGCATACGGACGTTGATCCGCTCACCAGCTGGTTCAGTTGCTGTCTGCGTGTCGATAATGCCGGTGATTTTTTTGATGCTTTAATTGCTGCCGGAATAGGGCAGGACGACACCGCTCATCCGCGTATCCACCTGCCAACCATGCAGTCATCCGGGCTGAGAATGGGCGCGATGATCGACATCGACGGAACGCTGGTGCGGGTGATTGAAAACGAGAAATAAGCAGTAAAGGTTTGTTTTGTAAAGCAGAAAAGAAAAAACCCGGCAATCTTGAACCTAAACAGGCGGGATTGACGGGCTCTCCAAATTTGGGGACTTCAAAGAAAAGCAGTGGCACTAATTAAGACTCTGGCTAACGTTAAAAGTTCGTATGATGTGGCAAAAATTTAAAAAAGGGATTGATTTTTTTTTGCCACATTATTGTTCAACAGGTTACGTCATGCCCCCGGCCAGATGATAACGATCAACGTACCGGCGAGCGTCAGTAATACGTTAGCAATGGCATAAGTTCCTGCATAACCGAGTGCCGGAATGTTACTGCGTGCCGTGTCGCTGATGATCTCCATTGCCGGGGCGCAGGTACGTGCGCCCATAATGGCTCCGAACAGCAAAGCGCGGTTCATGCGTAAAACGTATGCCCCGAAGATAAAGCAAATCACCACCGGCACCAGGCTGACAATCAGGCCGGAAATGAGCATCTGACCGCCTACCGCGCCAAGACCGTTATTGATACCCGCGCCTGCGCTTAAGCCGACACCCGCCATAAAGACCATCAGGCCAAACTCTTTCACCATGTTCAGCGCGCCCTGCGGGATATAACCGAAAGTAGGGTGATTAGCACGCAGGAAGCCGAGCATGATCCCGGCGAACAATAACCCGGCAGCGTTACCGATGCCGAAGCTGAAGTTTTTGAACTGGAAAGTGATGAGACCGATCATCAGGCCGACAATAAAGAAGGCGCAGAAGGCCAGCAAATCGGTGAGCTGACTGTGTACCGAGATAAACCCGATACGCTCAGCCACGCTTTTCACCCGTTTTGCATCGCCGCTGACCTGCAACACATCGCCTTTATTCAGCACGATACTGTCGTCAATAGGCATTTCAATCTGGCTGCGGATCACGCGGTTAAGGAAACAGCCCTGATCGGTGAGGTTCAGCTGACTCAGACGCTTGCCGACCGCGTGGTTATTCTTAACCACCACTTCTTCGGTCACGATGCGCATATCGAGCAGGTCGCGGTCAAAAACTTCCTTGCCGTTACGAAAACTCGGATCGAGGCGTGAATGTGCGTCCGGATAGCCGACCAGTGAGATCTCGTCGCCCACCTGTAATACCGCGTCGCCATCCGGAGTCGCCAGAATACCGTTACGGCGGATACGCTCGATGTAACAACCCGTCTGGCGATAGATCCCCAGTTCGCGCAGGTTTTTGCCATCAGCCCAGGCGACCAGTTCTTGTCCGACGCGATAGGCGCGGATCACCGGCAGATAGACTTTACGTTTACTGTCGGTATCCAGGCCACGCTCGCGCGCGATTTGCTGGGCACTGGTGGGCAGATCCTGATGTTGCAGCTTTGGCAGATAACGAGCGCCGAAAATCAGGCTGACCAGACCGATGAGATAGGTCAGGGCGTAGCCGAGGCTCAGGTTATCCAGTTCAGGACCAAGCAGTTTGTTGCCGCCCATGGTATTACGCAGCGTATCTCCGGCACCCACCAGAACCGGGGTTGACGTCATCGACCCGGCGAGCATACCGGCGGTGAGACCGATGTCCCAGCCGAATACGCGTCCGAGTCCGAGGGCCAGTAACATGGCGCTGCCAACCATCACCAGTGCCAGCATGAAATAATTTTTGCCATCACGGAAGAAAATGGAAAAAAAGTTTGGCCCTGCTTCGACGCCTACGCAAAAAATAAACAGCATAAAGCCCAGGTTGAGCGCTTCAGTATTGATACTGAAATGCTGCTGACCCAAAAGCAGCGAAACCACTAATACGCCAATAGAATTTCCGAGCTGAACGGAACCCAGACGAATTTTCCCCAGGCACAGACCGAGTGCTAAAACTACAAATAATAACAGGATGTAATTCCCGTTTAACAAACTAGCGACGTTTATATTCACAAGGATAACTTATTGTTTACCAACAAATTCTTGATATAGGAGAATGTAAAGGATAAATTCAGAAACGGTATATTCCTACTCAAACTCACACCCTCTGTCGCCGATGTCAGTGGCGTGGAAAAGTGGGTTTCGGGCGTCATTTTAGTCATAGAACGCCGGTTCAGCCAGAGAAAAGCCCGTATAAATATTCTGAAAGCTTTTTTTGTGTTTCGCGGGAGTGCGTGGCACGTCAGGGAAATGAGCCAGAAGGCTCTGACAGGTAATAAAGAACACATTGGTGCTGCAGTTAACCTGTGAAATCTCGCCAACTTTAAGGAGGAAGAAAATGGCCCTTTGGCGAAACGTATTTGCGGCTGTAATTTGTTGCATAATTTTCTTAATTATATTTATTTTATTAAAAAATGGTTGGGTAATTGTTATAAGTGTCGCGCCCGGTCCAGAATATGGTCTGTTATTATTTCTGCTGCCGGGGGTGGTTACCGCTCTGATTTCCCGTGATTCGGCGATATTTTCGTCTTTTATTGGTGGTCTGGCTTCTATCCCTGTGTGTTTCTTATTGCGTATGGCTTTTTATCCACGCGTTCGTCCGCTGTTTCAGGAACTGGCGTATGCCACCAGCGCAATATTCTGGTGCGTTTTGGGCGCCATGCTGGTTCAGTTGCTGGTGGTTGTTTACCGGCAGTTCAGGCATGACTGAAACCTGAAACCATAAAAAAGGCGCTCAGTGAGCGCCTTTTTGCTGTGTGTATGTCTTTATTTTTCAGTTCAGTTACTGAACAGTGCCAGATGCTCTTTGGCATAGGCTTCGAAATCAGTGCAGCCGCCGATGTGTTTCTGATCGAGGAAAATCTGCGGAACGGTTTCAACCGGTTTACCCACGGTTTTTTCAAGGTCGGCTTTAGTGATGCCTTCCGCGTGGATATCGATGTAGCGGAAGTTGAAATCATCACGCTCTTCAGTCAGTTTTTCAGCCAACTCCTTTGCGCGTACACAATAAGGACAGCCAGGACGTCCGAAAATTACTGCAAACATGGAGACTCCTTTGTTAATGCCAACGAGATAAATGAAAAGGGAATGTTTGTTTTTTGTTATCCACATCACCTTTTTGATGTCGATACTATGCCTGTTGCAGATCATAAAAAAAAGCAGGAATTACCTGTCAGTCCGATACCTTTGACCTATCTGAATGAACCGGCAGTGATTTCTGGTCACCACACATTGTTGCATCAATTCATACTGCAAGCCTTGCAAACCGTGCTCACAGCATGAATGATTGATAAAACCTTTTTCATTTACCGCCCGTTCAGGAATTTTTTAATGACGCCGACCATCGATCTTCTGCGCTCGCACCGCTCCATCCGTGCGTTTACTCATCAGCCGGTCTCGGACGAGCAACGCGAAGCCATTATTGCCGCCGCGCAGGCTGCTTCGACTTCAAGCTTTCTGCAATGTTATTCCATTATCCGCGTTACCGATCCTGCGATGCGTGAGGTTCTGGTGCAGTACACCGGCGGGCAGAAATACGTCGCCAGCGCGGCTGAATTTTGGGTTTTCTGCGCCGATTTCAATCGTAATTTGCAGATCAATCCCGAGGCTGAACTCGGCCTGGCTGAACAGTTACTATTAGGCTGTGTGGATACCGCGCTGATGGCGCAGAATGCCATGATCGCTGCTGAATCCCTGGGGCTTGGCGGCGTGTTTATCGGCGGTATCCGTAACCAGGTGGAAGATGTTGTGAATTTGCTGAAACTGCCAAAATTTGTAATGCCTTTGTTTGGTCTTTGTATCGGAACACCCGCGCAGGATCATCAGGTTAAGCCGCGTATGCCGCAGTCTTTGCTGGTGCATGAAAACAGCTATCACCCGGTAGATAAAGAGCAACTGGCGCAATATGACGAGGCTTTATCGGCGTATTATCTGCAGCGCGACAGCAATGCGCGACGCGATACCTGGAGTGATTTGATTATTCGTACCCTCAAAAAGGAACAGCGTCCGTTTATGCTGGACGCACTGCACAGGCAAGGTTGGGCAACACGCTAAACGGCGACGGAGTGTCGGATGAAAATTGCAATTCTTTCCCGTGACGGGTCGTTGTATTCGTGTAAGCGCCTGAAGGAAGCGGCGCAAGCACGCGGACATGAAATCGACATTATCGATCCGCTGTCCTGCTACATGAATATCAATCCCGCTGCGCCCAGCGTGCATTATCGCGGGCATCAGCTGGATAAATACCATGCTGTTATCCCCAGAATTGGATCGGCGATCACCTTTTATGGCACGGCAGTGCTGCGCCAGTTTGAAATGCTGGGCAGTTTTCCGCTTAATGAATCAGTGGCGATCACCCGGGCGCGCGATAAATTGCGTTCCATGCAGATTCTGGCGCGCGAAGGGATTGATCTGCCAACGACCGGTTTTGCCAATGCACCGGATGACACTGCCGATTTGATTGCGCTGGTCGGTGGTGCGCCGCTGGTGGTGAAGCTGGTTGAAGGTACGCAGGGGATTGGTGTCGTGCTGGCAGAAACCCGGCAGGCGGCGGAAAGTGTCATCGATGCATTTCGCGGTCTGAACGCGCATATTCTGGTGCAGGAATATATTCGTGAAGCAGAAGGGCGCGATATTCGTTGTCTGGTGGTGGGCAAAAAAGTAGTAGGGGCGATTGAGCGTCAGGCTAAGCCGGGTGATTTTCGCTCGAACCTGCATCGCGGCGGAACGGCCACCAATGTCAAAATTACGCCGCAGGAGAAAGATATTGCTGTTAAAGCCGCGCAGACTCTGGGGCTGGACGTGGCCGGTGTTGATATTTTACGCTCAAACCGCGGGCCGCTGGTGATGGAAGTGAATGCCTCGCCGGGGCTGGAAGGGATTGAAGCCACCACCGGTCTGGATATCGCCGGTATGATGATTGACTACATTGAGCAAAGGGCGCGACCGGGATTTCGTCTGAAATCCGGCGGGTAATTCGTATTTCATCGCGTTAATGAGCATCAACCCGGTAATGATCGTAGCGCTAACCGGCAATATTCCGTAAGCTATGACCCCTTCGTAATGCCGTTGACGTTACGAAGGGGTTGTTTTTTTCGTTGTGTTGAACTCGTGAGGCATTTTATGGATTCGCTCATCGTCCCTGATTTAGCGCAGCTACGGCGCTGGCTGGATCAGTTGGGCATCTCTTTTTTCGAGTGTGATTCCTGTCAGGCTCTCCATTTGCCGCATATGCAGAATTTTGACGGCATTTTTGATGCCAAACTCGATATCGTAGATAATGTGATTTTGTTTTCTGCACTGGCTGAAGTCAAACCGACGGCGCTGATCCCGTTGGTTGCCGATCTGAGCTCGATTAATGCCAGTTCACTGACCATTAAAGCATTCGTGGATATTCAGGATGATAATCTGCCAAAACTGATTGTTTGCCAGTCACTGACCATTGCAGTGGGTGTGACGGAAGAACAGTTTGCTTTCTTCCTGCAACAGGCTGAAGAGCAGATGTCGATGATTATTCTCGAAGCGCATGCCAATGATCTGCTGTTCCTTGGTGATGAAGAAGAAGGCACACCGGTCACTTCCGTGAGTCTGCCTTTGTTGCATTAATTTTCTCTTTCCTGACATTGTTTCCCCTCTGAAGATCCTTTCCTGCGAGCCGTGCTTATTGCGGCTCCGCTGCCTTTATCCGCTTTCGCCATAAGTTATGCTGCATTTGTGTGGTTGTTGCCGGATATTTCACTTTGTTAAAAGGCAAAATGCCAGACGGTATAGACTAAATCTGCATAATTAATCGATAAACGCCGGTTTTGTCTCAGGAGGCTGGTACACAGGGGTTGCAGGCGCTATGCTTCTGACTCTGCATCAAGCGTGATTACGTCGTAAAACCAAACGGTTAATTCGCAGGCAGCGTATGCGCCAACGTTGAATTCCTATGCATATTTCATGGGAGTCGACTGGCAGTTGTGTGAAGGGTTTTGTATCAGTCTCAATGATACAAATTCAATTTTATATTCCCTGTCTTGGAGGTAGTAACGGATGTTCACCCTGCGTAAAAAGTGGTTATCGGGTGTTGTCGCCGGCCTGGTTATGGCTGCGTCCGTCACAGCGTCTGCGGATGAAAAAACGCTGCATATCTATAACTGGTCCGATTATATCGCGCCAAATACCGTGCCTGATTTCCAGAAGGAAACCGGCATTAAAGTGGTTTACGACGTGTTTGATTCCAACGAAGTGCTGGAAGGCAAACTCATGGCAGGCAGTACCGGTTTCGATCTGGTGGTGCCATCGGCCAGTTTCCTCGAACGTCAGCTGGCTGCCGGCGTGTTCCAGCCTCTGGATAAAAGCAAACTGCCTAATTACAAAAATATGGATCCTGAACTGCTGAAGATGGTGGCGCAGCATGATCCGGGTAATAAATACGCGATCCCTTATCTGTGGGCGACGACCGGTATCGGCTATAACGTCGATAAAGTCAAAGCCGTTCTGGGTAAAGATGCCCCGGTAGACAGCTGGGATTTGGTGCTCAAACCTGAAAACCTTGAAAAACTAAAAAGCTGCGGCGTTTCATTCCTCGATGCGCCGGCGGAAATCTACGCAACCGTCCTGAATTATCTGCATCTGGATCCGAACAGCACCAAAGCATCCGATTACACCGGTGCGGCGAACGATCTGCTGCTGAAACTGCGTCCGAACATCCGTTATTTCCATTCTTCTCAGTACATTAACGATCTGGCCAACGGCGACATTTGTGTGGCAATCGGCTGGGCCGGTGATGTGATGCAGGCGTCTAACCGCGCCAAAGAAGCGAAAAATGGCGTAAACGTGGCGTACAGCATTCCGAAAGAAGGGGCGCTGGCCTTCTTCGATGTATTTGCTATCCCGGCGGATGCTAAAAATCTGGATGAAGCCTATCAGTTCCTGAATTACCTGATGGAACCGAAAGTTATCGCGCAAATCAGTAACACCGTTTACTACGCCAGCGGAAACAAAGCCGCGACGCCACTGGTGAACGCAGATGTGCGTAATAACCCGGGCATTTACCCACCGGCTGATGTTCAGGCGAAACTCTTCACCCTGAAAGTTCAGGATCCGAAGATTGACCGTGTCATCACCCGTTCGTGGACCAAGGTCAAAACCGGCAAATAATACTCTTCATCCTTCAGGCTGCCTCTGTGTTGGCTGCGTGAACGCGCCCCGGTCACTGACTTGAGTCAGCTCCCGGGGACTTCTCACTTGCCGCCTTGATGCAACCAGAATGATTTTGAGTATCGCTAACGCGGCTCCGCTTATTGATGGCGGGGCCGCTGACGTTTTGTTTCCGGCTGTATTTTGGGCATACAGATCAGGCACTTTTCCCCCTGACTGTTATGCTTATTTGAACTGCTTTATTCTGATACCGGAGATTTCTCTGAGTGAACGACGCTATCCCCCGCCCGCAGCCTAAGTCCCAGAAAGGCTTTACGCCTTTGCTGGAAATCCGCAATCTGACCAAATCGTTTGAAGGCCAGGCCGCCGTCGATGATGTCAGTCTGACCATATACAAAGGCGAGATTTTCGCACTGCTCGGCGCGTCCGGTTGTGGGAAATCGACATTGTTACGCATGTTGGCGGGTTTCGAGACGCCCACGCAGGGACAAATCGTGCTTGATGGCATCGATCTTTCCCAGGTTCCGCCCTATCAGCGCCCGATCAATATGATGTTTCAGTCCTACGCGCTGTTCCCGCACATGACCGTGGAACAAAACATTGCGTTCGGCCTGAAGCAGGACAAACTGCCGTCTGCGGAAATCAAAAGCCGTGTGGCGGAAATGCTGACCCTGGTGCATATGCAGGAATACGCCAAACGTAAACCGCACCAGCTTTCCGGCGGCCAGCGTCAGCGCGTGGCGCTGGCCCGCAGTCTGGCTAAACGGCCAAAATTATTGCTGCTTGATGAGCCGATGGGTGCCCTGGATAAAAAGCTGCGTGACCGTATGCAGCTGGAAGTCGTGGATATTCTTGAGCGTGTCGGTGCGACCTGCGTGATGGTGACTCACGATCAGGAAGAAGCGATGACCATGGCGGGGCGGATCGCCATCATGAACCGCGGCAAATTTGTGCAAATCGGCGAGCCGGAAGAAATTTATGAGCACCCGACCAGCAGGTTCAGCGCCGAATTTATCGGCTCAGTGAATGTGTTTGAAGGCGTGCTGAAAGAGCGTCTGGACGATGCACTGCTGCTGACGTCTCCCGGCCTGTTGCATCCGCTGAAAGTCGATCCGGATGTTTCCGTCGTGGACGGCGTGCCGGTGTATGTCGCGCTCCGCCCGGAAAAAATCATGCTGTGTGAAGAAGTCCCGCAGGATGGTTGTAATTTTGCGGTTGGCGAAGTGGTGAACATTGCCTATCTGGGCGACCTGTCGATTTATCACGTCAGGTTGCATAGCGGGCAGATGATCACTGCGCAGTTGCAGAACGGTCACCGTTTCCGCAAAGGTATGCCAACCTGGGGCGACGAAGTGCGCCTGTGCTGGGAAGCCGACAGTTGTGTCGTGCTGACTGTCTGAGGGGGATGAAAATGTCTGTAATCTCCGAAATTCCGGCCAGCAAACCGCCGGGCGGATTTAAAGCTTTCACCGGCCGTCTGCAACAGCGTCATGGCCGCAAGCTGGTGATCCTGCTGCCGCTGATGTGGTTCCTGCTGCTGTTTTTATTGCCGTTCCTGATTGTCTTCAAAATCAGTTTTGCTGAAATGGCGCGTGCCATTCCCCCGTATACCGATCTGGTGACCTGGTCAGACGGCATGCTGGATATTGCTCTTAATATCGCCAATTACATCGGTCTGACGCAGGATCCGCTGTACATCGATGCGTATTTGCAATCATTGCAAGTGGCGGCAGTTTCTACACTGCTGTGTCTGCTGATTGGTTATCCGCTGGCGTGGGCAGTGGCGCACAGCCGCACCTCGACGCGCAATATTCTGTTGTTGCTGGTGATCCTGCCGTCATGGACGTCGTTCCTGATCCGTGTGTATGCCTGGATTGGCATTCTCAAAGATAACGGTGTGCTGAATAACGTGCTGCTCTGGTTGCATGTTATTGACCAGCCGCTGGTGATTTTGCATACCAATCTGGCCGTGTATATCGGCATTGTGTATTCATATCTGCCCTTTATGGTGTTGCCGATTTACACCGCGCTGACCCGTATGGATTACTCGCTGGTAGAGGCGGCGCAGGATCTCGGCGCGCGTCCGATGAAGACGTTCTTCAAAGTGATTATGCCGCTGACCAAAGGCGGAATTATTGCCGGTTCGATGCTGGTCTTCATCCCGGCAGTGGGGGAATACGTAATCCCGGAACTGCTGGGCGGGCCGGACAGTAATATGATCGGCCGTGTTCTGTGGCAGGAATTTTTCAATAACCGTGACTGGCCGGTGGCCTCCGCAGTGGCGGTGGTTATGCTGTTGCTGCTGATCATGCCTATCCTGTGGTTCCAGAAATACCAAAACAAAGAGCTGGGAGAGAAAGAATGAATCAGTTACCGGTTGTTCGTTCGCCGTGGCGAATTCTTATTCTGGTGCTCGGCTTTACGTTTTTGTACGCCCCGATGCTGATGCTGGTTATTTATTCATTCAACAGCTCGAAGCTGGTCACGGTCTGGGCTGGCTGGTCTACCCGCTGGTATACTCAGCTTTTCCATGATTCGGCGATGATCAGTGCCGTCGGCATGAGCCTGTCGATCGCGACCGCTGCCGCCACCATGGCCGTGGTGGTCGGTACACTGGCCGCTGTGGTCATGGTACGTTTCAGGCGATTTCGCGGTTCAACCGGTTTTGCTTTTATGCTGACAGCGCCGCTGGTCATGCCTGATGTCATCACCGGTCTGGCGCTGCTGTTGCTGTTTGTGGCGATGGGGCACACGTTTGGCTGGCCGGCCGAGCGCGGCATGTTCACTATCTGGCTGGCACACGTCACGTTTTGTAGTGCCTATGTTGCGGTCGTGGTCTCGGCGCGTTTACGTGAACTGGACCACTCCATCGAAGAGGCGGCGATGGATTTAGGCGCCGCACCGCTGAAAGTGTTCTTTATTATTACGTTGCCTATGATCCTCCCGGCACTGATTTCGGGTTGGTTGCTGGCATTTACCCTGTCTCTCGACGATCTGGTTATCGCCAGTTTTGTCGCCGGGCCGGGGGCGACCACGTTACCGATGCTGGTATTTGCCAGCGTACGTATGGGCGTCAACCCTGAAATCAACGCACTGGCGACGCTTATCCTGCTGGTGGTCGGCATCATCGGTATGATCGCCTGGTGGTTTATGTCGCGGGCCGAAAAACAAAGACGGCGGGAAATACAGCGCGCAGCGCAGAATTAATCCCCGTCATCTCATTTCCTGGCCGATTTGTCATTTTGTTGCCACCTTGATGCAGCACGAATGATTTAGGGGATAGGATGAGTATTCAAAACAATAAGGAAATCATGAGGAAGTGAAATTCGCATTTATCCCTGTTCCCGTGATGATAGGCGCGTCGGCAATTGTCGCGACGCGCTTACTCGAATTTATTTTACTGTTCGATGCCATGGGCTTTTCAGGGCTGATGAGCTTTATCGAAGTCAGTGCAGAGTCCTGGCTGAACTGTTTCATTATGCTGGCCAGTCTGCTGATTGTATTGATCGAATGTCGTGCCGCCTATGCCATGATGCGCGGCCGCCGCTGGGGACGTTGGGCCTTTATCGGCTGTCAGGTAATCGTGGTAGGTTACATGCTGCTCGCGTCATTTGACGGGTTCAGGCCGCGTATCTTTCGTTTTAACGTCGGAACACAGGGCGAATTTCTCTATGCGCTGCTGATGCAAAAAGTCCCCGATATCGTGGTGTTGCTGGTGTTATATCTGCCTGCCAGCAGCCGCAGATACTTTTCACGCCAAAAATAGCCTCGGGTAGTGAGTCTTTCCGGCTGCGCAGTGATAAACTGCGCGCCAGTTTTTACAGCATCTGATGACCGGAAATTTTCATGCATTGCGCACTTTATACCGCCGGAACCTGCCGTTCCTGCCAGTGGATCGACAAACCTTATTTACAACAGTTAGCCGACAAACAGCAGGATCTCAGCGATTTGTTGTCAGCGCTGCCGGTGGATGAATGGTGTGAACCGGTGACGGGTGCGGAAAGTGCATTTCGTAATAAAGCCAAAATGGTGGTCAGCGGCAGCGTGGAACGTCCTTTGCTCGGCATGTTGCACCGCGACGGTACACCGGTCGATTTGTGTGATTGCCCGCTGTATCCGGCCAGTTTTTCCGCTGTCTTTCCCCTGCTCAAAACCTTTATTGCCCGCGCCGGGCTGACGCCTTACAACGTCGCACGCAAACGCGGCGAACTGAAATTTCTGTTACTGACTGAGAGCCGGAAAGACGGCGGCATAATGCTGCGCTTTGTGTTGCGCTCAGACAGCAAACTGGCGCAACTGCGCGCAGCGCTGCCGTGGCTGCAACAGCAGTTGCCGCAGCTGAAAGTGATTTCCGCCAATATCCAGCCGGTGCATATGGCGATCCTCGAAGGGGATACCGAAATTGCGCTGACTGATGTGCAGCGGCTGGAAGAAAATTTTAACCATGTGCCGTTGTTTATCCGCCCGCAGAGCTTTTTCCAGACCAACCCTGTGGTGGCAGAAAAGCTTTATGCCACGGCGCGGGAATGGGTGAGGGCGCGTGGGGATATCCGGCGTATGTGGGATTTGTTCTGTGGTGTGGGCGGTTTTGGTTTGCACTGCGCAACACCGCAGATGAAACTGACCGGCATCGAAATCAGCGCGGAAGCGATTGCCTGCGCGAAAGAATCAGCGGCGCGTCTGGGGCTGAAAAACGTGGAGTTTCAGGCGCTCGATTCCACCGGTTTCGCGACCGGCAAAGGCGAGGTGCCGGATCTGGTGCTGGTGAACCCGCCACGTCGTGGCATCGGCAAAGTGTTGTGCGAATATCTGAGCCACATGGCGCCGGAAACCCTCCTTTATTCAAGCTGTAACGCGAAAACGCTGGCGCAGGATCTGACCTTATTGCCGGATTATCGCATCGTGCGCGTTCAGCTTTTCGACATGTTCCCGCATACCGCGCATTATGAAGTGATGGCGCTGCTGGTGCGGCGTTAAGCCCTCAGTCAGTCGCCAGCTGATTCATGATCAGTACAATCTTATCCAGAATTTCACTGAACAGATGCTCGCTGAACGGGGCAAGCATCGGCATCATCAGGCTGATGGCCAGAATGCCGATGCTGAGTGTCAGCGGGAAACCGATGACGAACACGGAAAGCTGCGGCGTTACACGGTTTAACAAACCGAGCGCCATATTAAGCGTCAGCAACAACGTCACAATCGGTAAGGCCAGCATCATCCCGCCGCTGAACACCATGCTGCCCGCTTTGGCGACCGCCATAAACCCTTCTGCATTGACCGGGTTAGGGCTGACGGGCAGGGTATGGAAACTGTCGGCCAGCAAAGAAATCAGCCACAGGTGCGCGTTGAAACTCAGGAAAAGCAACACCGCCAGCAGGTTTAAAAACTGCGCCAGCAACGGGGTATTAAGACGGTTGCTCGGGTCATAAAACGTCGCAAACGAAATCCCCATCTGCAAACCCATAATTTCACCGGCCATGCGGATAGCGGCAAACGCAAGCTGCATGGTTATCCCTAACGCTGTGCCAATCATAATCTGCTGCATCGCCAGCCACAGTGCAGGCGTGGAGAAAATCGGCGTGTCCACCGGCGGCAGGGAAGGCGCAATCAGGAAGGTGATCATCATCCCCAGACCGAGTTTCACCCGCTTCGGTACGGCTTTTTCACTGGTGATCGGCGCGGTGCTGATCAGCGCCAGAATTCGCAGCAATGGCCAGAAATACATGCTCAGCCATCCGGCTAACTGGGTGCTGTCGAAGGAAACCATAGATTAACCGATGATGTAAGGCAGGTTGGTAAACAACGTACGGATGTAATCCAGCAGCAGGTTCAGCATCCACGGCCCGGCGATCACGATAGTCGCCACAACGGCCAGAATTTTAGGAATGAAAGACAGCGTTTGTTCGTTGATCTGTGTCGCCGCCTGCAACAGGCTGACAATCAGTCCGGTCACCAGCGCGGCCAGTAACAAAGGCGCAGCAACGGCTAATGCAACCTTCATTGCTTCATTGCCCAATGCCATTACCGATTCAGGAGTCATGACTCAATTCTCACAAAAGAAGACGGGCAACTCCCTCCCCTGCGAAGGGGAGGGGTGGGGGATGAATAGCAGCTCACAATTTGAAGTTGCCTGTAAAACCCCCTACCGGCCTCCCCCTTCGCAGGGGGAGGAGCAAAAAACGCCCATTAAGTTTGGCGTTTTGAATTAACTGTAAAAACTCTGCGCCAGAGAGCCGAGTAATAATTGCCAGCCATCGACCAGCACGAACAGCATCAGCTTGAAGGGCAGCGAGATGGTGGCCGGTGGCACCATCATCATCCCCAGCGCCATCAGAACGCTGGCGACCACCAGGTCGATAATCATGAAGGGAATGAATACGGTGAAGCCAATCTGGAAAGCAGTTTTCAGTTCGCTGGTCACATAAGCTGGCAGTAAAATACGCATCGGCACGGCTTCAGGCCCTGCCAGTGGCGGGATGTTAGCCAGCCGGGCATACAGCGCAAGGTCACTTTCGCGGGTCTGACGCAGCATAAACTGACGCAGTGGCTGAGCGCCTTTGTCCATTGCTTCCTGCATGGTGATTTTGTTTTCGGTGAACGGCTGATAGGCATCGCTGTAAATTTTGTCGAAGACCGGCGCCATCACGAAGAAGGTCAGAAACAGGCCAAGGCCGAGCAGCACCTGGTTTGGCGGCGCGGAAGGCGTACCCAGCGCATTTCGTAGTAAACCCAGCACGATAATGATGCGGGTAAAACTGGTACACATCAGCAACATCGCAGGTAACAGGGTCAGTGTGGTGATGAACACCAGCGTCTGGATCGGCAGCGACCAGTTTTGTGCCCCGTTAGACATCTGCTGGCTGATGATCCCCGGTAATTGCGCAAAAGCAGTCGGGCTGGCGAGCAGTAACAGTGGCAGACACAGGTGAGTGAGCAGGCGAACAGGGCGCTGACGGGCAGCGGTAAGGGCGGATTTCAAGAAGGTCATGCCTGCTTTCCCGGACGTTTCAATATTTTCTGCATCAGCTGACGGAAATCAGCTGGCGGGTTATGGGGGGTGCCTGAGTCCGGCGTCTGTCCCGCCGGAGGCGCGCTCAGTGTGTGCAGCGGGGTGATGTTTTGCGCCGTCACACCCAGCACCAGCCAGGTATTATCGACTTCCACGATCACCACTTTTTCACTGCGACCGACCTGTACACTGGCGGTCACTTTCAGCAGTTTGTTATTTTTTGACTGCGGCGCAAAACCAGCGCGCTTAACCACCCAGCCAATAAACAGGATCAGCAGCAGGATGCCGCCGAGCACGGTGCTGACTTGCGTCAGCACGGAACCGGCAGGCAGGGCCTGAGGGGAGCTCTGCGTGGTGGCGTGGTTTACCGGGCCGGAAATGTACGGAGAATCCGTCGCGGCATTCTGACTCATCAGCGGCTCAGACGGCGCATGCGTTCTGACGGCGTGATGATGTCGGTAATACGTACGCCATATTTATCGGCGACCACCACCACTTCACCCTGAGCAATCAGATAACCGTTGATGAGGATATCCAGAGGCTCACCGGCCAGACCGTCGAGCGACACGACGGATCCCTGCGAAAGACGCAGCAGTTCTTTGATGGTCATTTTGGTGCGACCTAATTCCACGGTCAGTTTCACCGGAATATCGAGGATCATGTCGATATCTTGCAAACTGCCGGTTCCGTCCTGGGCACCCAGCGCGGCGAAAACACCGTCAGTTGACGCTTTCGCGCCGCCCGCAGACTGTTGTTCGTTAAACGCATCAGCCCATAAATCGTCAACGTTATCCGATCCGGCGTCAGACGGTTTATTGGTGTCACTCATGGGGCTGTTCCTCATCTAGAGAATTTAAAATTGGGTTGATCAAATGTTCAACGCGCAGGGCGTATTGTTCGTTTAAAGTGCCATATTGGCTGGTCAGTACAGGAACGCCGTCAACGTGGGCGATCAGGCGGTCCGGCTTCTCAATCGGCAGGACATCACCCGGTTGCAGTTTCAGGATCTGAGACAGGCGCAGCGGGATTTCAACAAAATTCGCCACCAGCTCCAGCTCAGACTGCTGAACCTGGTTCACCAGGTTTTCACGCCACTGACTTTCTTCATTGCGTGAGTTTTCGACCGGCGGATTGGTCAGAAGCTCACGTAAAGGTTCAATCATGCTGAACGGAATACAGATATTGAAATCACCGCTCAGCGCGCCGATTTCCACATGGAACGGCGTGGTCACCACGATGTCATTGGGAGACGAAGTAATGTTAGTGAATTTGATCTGCAATTCGGCACGCACATATTCCACGCTCAGCTTGTAAACGCCGCTCCAGGCATCTTCGTAGGCATCCAGTGCCAGGGTGAGCATGCGTTTAATCACCCGCTGTTCCGTGTGAGTGAACTCGCGCCCTTCCACTTTGGTCGGAAAACGGCCATCGCCACCGAACAGGTTATCCACGGCAATAAAGACCAGGCTCGGGGCGAACACAAACAGCGCCGTACCGCGCAGAGGTTTCAGATGGATAAGGTTCAGGTTGGTCGGCACCGGTAAATTACGGGCAAACTCGTGGTAGGGCTGGATTTTGATCGCCCCTACGGTGATGTCCGGGCTGCGGCGTAAGAGGTTGAACAAACCCATACGGAAATGACGGGCAAAGCGCTCGTTAATGATTTCCAGAGCCTGCAACCGCTCACGAACAACGCGACGCTGCGTCGTAGGGTCAAAAGGTTTTACACCGTCATCAGACGCGGCAGTCTGTGTGGCGGTCGTGGTGTCGCCTGCACTGTCACTGTCACCATTGAGCAGCGCGTCGATCTCGGCCTGTGAAAGTATGCTGTCGCCCATAATTTGTTTATCGCAGTATGAAAGCAGTGAAAAGCACGTCGCTGATCGCCTGTGGAGGCTGACCTTTGACCAGTGGTGCGTCCAGAACCTGTTTGATGTCCTGAACCAGCTGTTGTTTACCGGCTTCGCTGACTAAATCCGTCGTCTTCTGACGGGAGAGCAGCAGCAGCAACCGGCTGCGAACTTCAGGCAGGTATTCATTAAGCGTAGCCCGATTTCTTTCGTCCGGCAGACGCAGGGTCAGGCCGATATACAGCACACGGTCAGGATCGTTATCCGCTGTTTGCAGGTTAACGGTGAAGGTATCCAGTGCCAGGAAGATCGGTGCCGCAGGGGGTTCTTGCTTTTTCACTTCAGCCGTCTGTGTTCCATTTCCGGATTGTTGTTTGTGCAACATCCACCAGGCGTAACCGGCCGCACCACAGGCTCCGATGGCAATCAGTAACAGCAGAATCATCATTAACGGCCGCTTTTTCTTACGCGATGCCGAGAGAGCAGAGTCAGACATGGATGAGGCAATTTCCTGTAAGTATGAGCAGTCTGGCGTGAGGAGCACCCTACTGCTGAGTCAATTCTAAGAATGATTATCCCGCTTATCCTGTTGTTCAATAGTCAGAATAGGCGGGATAAATAAGGTCAGCTCTGCCGTTTGAATTAAGGGAGAACTGACCGTCGGTAATTATCTGAAACAATTCTGTGGACTTTTACGCAAATTCCTACGCAAAAATGTCCACGCTGTTATTGCCGCTGACCCGTGACGCTATCGATGCCGGAACCGGCAAAGCATCGCTGGCAGAAGTGTTGCTGCCGGAGTTGAACGCCGCCCAGCTGGCCGCGTTACCTTGCTGCGAACCGGACTGACTTTGCTGCTGGGCCTGTTGCCACTGCGAACTGTCGCTGCCCACGCTGCTCTGACCCAGGCTGATACCATTATCTGCCAGCGCCGTTTTAAGTTCCGGCATGGCGGATTCAATTGCCGAGCGCACGCCGCTGTGACCCGACACAAAATGCAGCTGCGCCTGATTATTTTCAATCTTCATGCTGATCTGGATAGAGCCAAGATCCGCAGGATGCAGACGAAGTTCTGCGGTCTGTTGCCCCTGACGGTTGAACATCATCACTTGCTGACCCAGTTGTTGCTGCCATTCCGGCGTACCGAGCTGTGCGTTAAGCAGTGGCGTGGACGGCGCGGTCACGGCGCTGGTGGTGGTCGGCGTGGTGGACACCGGGGCGGAAGAAACGGCAACAGCCGCAGTGCTCAGCTGATTCAGTGCCTGTGTGCTGTTATCAGAAGGGCGGCTGTCATTTTGCTGTAAAGCCGCGGCATTGCCGGCTGCTGCACTCATTGACGCCAGGGCGCTGCTAAAATCAGGGGTGTTGCCGGTGGTTGCTTTACTGCTGGCTGCATGCTGCGCAGAACCCGCTGTGGTAGTGCCGGAGGCTGCAGCTTTCGGATCGGTATCCGTTACGGCGGCCGTTTTGCCCTCACCGGTCAGTAAGGAAGATGCGGTCAGCCCACCCAGCAGCGAATTTTGCTTATCAGTTGCAGGCGTCTCATTGCGGGTAATTTGCGTGGCTACGGCGGTTGCGGTCTGGACCTGCGGGGCAGGTTGTTGCTGAACCGCCAGCTGAGCGAGCAGGGACTGAACCGAAAGATCAGTGCTGGTGTCAGCGCTGTCTTTATCTTTATCGCTCAGGGCAGCATCTTTGACCGACGCGGTGCCCGCACCTTTCAGAGTGCCAGCCGGCAGTATCTGAATGGCGGCAATCATTTTGCTCAGATCACTTTCATCCAGCATCAGGCTGCCATCTTCTTCACCCGACGCCACCGCCTGCGTCAGTGTCGTTTTATCGACGATCGCCCCTTTGGCGGAAATTTGCTGGCCGAGTTTGGCTAACGTGCTGGTGATTTTAGGATCCACTTTTTCGCCGAGCTGAGCTTCAAGCTGGCTGGCAAAATCAGCCGGGCTGGTTGCGCCGGTATCGGGAATTGTACTGATGTCCGTCGCCGCTGATGTGCTGGCAGATGAACTGCCTGTCGCCGCGCTCGCGGTAGTCTTGGCCGTGGTAACGGCTGCAGGCAAAATGTTCAGATTCATGATTGTTTCTTCCTGTGTGCGCTGCGCTGGGCGAACTCATCGTTCTGCTTTTGATCAATCTTGTTTTCCAGAGAACGTTGTTGCTCACTGGCGCGGGTTTGCAACGTCTGGTATGCATTGAGCCGTTGCTGCTTATCCTGCCACTGGTTAACCGCCGCATTCAGCCGCTGATCCCATTGTTGTAACTGTTTACGGTGCTGCTCAATTGCGACTTCCAGCGTTCCGATAAACTGCTGATAGTTTTGCCAGGTATTCGCGGCAATCCCGCCGGTCATGGTGGAGTTGAGTTTTTCCCGGTATTCACGCTGATAATTGAGCAGCATGGTGAGCTGTTCTTTTGCCTGATGATGCGACTGCCGGATTTGGCCCAAATGACTGGTCGCCTGATCCAGCGCTTTTTGCGCCAGCGAGCAAAGTGTGATTAACGGCGATGAGCTTTCCATTTATGCCTCTGCTTATCTAGGTTTAGCCCGGGAGCAACATGTTCAGTTCCAGACAGGCGTCTTCATATGTGCTGCGTTCCATGATGTCCTGCTGCAGAAAGTTTTCCATCTGCGGATACAGCTTGATAGCGCGATCGAGCATCGGATCGCTGCCTGCGGCATAGGCGCCGACGCTGACCAGGTCACGGTTACGCTGATAACTGGATAACAATTGTTTGAAATTACGTACGCGCCCGTACTGCGCGTCATCGATAAGTGAGGTCATCGCACGGCTGATCGACGCTTCAATATCAATGGCCGGATAATGGCCGGATTCCGCTAAACGGCGCGACAACACCACATGGCCGTCAAGAATGGCGCGGGCGGAATCGGCAATCGGATCCTGCTGGTCATCCCCCTCGGTCAGCACGGTATAGAACGCGGTAATCGAGCCGCCGCCGCTGATACCGTTACCCGCACGTTCAACCAGCGCAGGCAGTTTTGCAAATACGGAAGGCGGATAGCCTTTGGTAGCCGGGGGCTCACCTATCGCCAGGGCGATTTCACGCTGCGCCATGGCATAGCGGGTCAGGGAATCCATGATCAGCAATACGTGCTGGCCGCGGTCACGGAAATCTTCAGCGATACGCGTGGCGTAAGCGGCACCCTGCATACGCAAAAGGGGAGACACGTCAGCCGGTGCCGCGATAACCACGGAACGGGCGCGTCCTTCATCGCCCAAAATATTCTCGATAAAATCTTTAACTTCACGGCCACGCTCACCAATCAGCCCGACCACAATGACGTCTGCTTTGGTGTAACGCGCCATCATGCCGAGCAGGACAGATTTACCCACACCGGAACCGGCGAAAAGCCCCATACGCTGGCCGCGACCGACGGTCAGCAGGGCGTTAATGGCACGAACGCCGACATCCAGTACATCCGTTATCGGCGTACGTTGCAGCGGGTTGAACGGTGGCGTGATAAGAGCGGCGCGATAGCCGGTGTCCGGCGGCGGTAAACTATCGAGCGGTTTGGCGCTGCCATCCAGCACGCGGCCGAGCAACTGCGGGCCGAGCGGCAGTTGTTTGCCTGCGGTCTGACCATCGGCGGCAATACGGGCATACACACGCGCACCCGGTAAAATGCCTTCCACTTCTTCCAGCGGCATCAGGAACAGGCTCTGACCGTTGAAACCGACCACTTCACTTTCCACTTCCTGCACGACCGGCCCGTCATGGCGTTCAATCAGACAGGTTGCACCCAGAGGCAGTTGCAATCCGGTGGCTTCCAGCACCAGACCTGTTGCCCGGGTCAGGCGACCATAGCGACGGACTGACGGCGTGCGGGCCATACGTTTTTCCGCGTCATCCAGCGTTTTCAGCAAACGGCTCAGGCGGGCGGTCATCAGAGATCTCCCGGCGCAGCGAGACGGCACAGCTCATGCCAGCGGGTGGCCAGCGAAGCGTCCATGTCGCCATCTTCGGCACTGACTTTACACCCCCCGCTGTGGATCTGGCTGTCGGCCAGCAGTCGCCAGCCGTTCATACTGAGGCTGGCACCAAGTTGTAATTCCACACGTTCGAAGTCTGCCGGGTTAACGCGCAGTTGCGGTTTGCCCTTGAACATCGGTTCCTGCTGGATCAATTGCTGAATCTGATTAAGCAGGGCAGAACCGTCACATATGGGTGCCTGACCAATAATCTGTTTGGCGGCAGTCAGCGCCATCTGCATCAGACGGGAAGCAATAACACTGTCGAGTGCATCCAGCGTTTGCTGGAAGTCAGAAACCATGTGCTGCCAGTGCTCAGTCAGCACCGCCTGCTGTTGCTGACCTTCCTGTAACGCCTGTTGCAGTCCGGCTTCCTGACCTTGCTGGAAACCCGCGGCGTAACCTTGTTTCTGTCCGGCATCAAGGCCCTGCTGGAAACCCTGCTGTTCAGCGCGACGCTGAAGATTCAGCAATTCGTTCTGGTCTACCTGAACTTTGGGTTGTCCGTTGTCTTGTTCTTCTTCGCCATCGGCCAGTAAAGGCTCATCGGGCGTGGTAAAGACCGGCATTCTGAGATCGCCCGGCTTCCACCGTTGCCAGGGCAGGGCGTTGATACGCTCTGCATGACGTTCTTCTGCAGTTTTCGTTTCCGTTGCCGGCTTTTCAGATTCCGGAGAATCAGTATGAGGAGAATCAGACATAAGAATCCTCGCCGCCGCCAACCATCATTTCGCCGGACTCTGCCAGGCGGCGAACCGTCTGCAGAATCGCTTTTTGTTCGTTCTCGACCAGAGACATACGCATCGGTCCACGGTTTGCCAGGTCGTCGCGCAGGATATCTGCTGCACGTTGCGACATGTTGCGCAGGAATTTGTCGCGCAATGGCTGTTCCGCCCCTTTCAGTGCCACCAGTAACGATTCGCCTTCGACTTCCTGCAACAGGCGCTGAATACTGCGGTCGTCCACATCCACGAGGTTTTCGAACAGGAACATCTCGTCGATAATTTTCTGCGCCAGCTCGCCGTCGTAACCACGAACGGCTTCGATAACCGCTTCTTCCTGCTGAGTTTTCATCAGGTTGATAATTTCTGCCGCAGTACGAACACCACCCATCTTCGAACGTTTGAGGTTCTGACCATCAAGCAGGTTGTTCAGTACTTCCGTCAGTTCAGCCAGCGCCGCTGGCTGGACGCCGCCGAAGGTCGCGATACGCAGCATCACGTCGTTGCGCAGACGTTCGTCGAACAGCGCCAGAATATCGGCAGCCTGGCCACGTTTGAGGTGCACAAGGATGGTGGCGATAATCTGCGGATGTTCGTCGCGGATAAGGTCGGCCGCCATCAGCGGTTCCATGAAGTTCAGTGTTTCCATGCCGCTGGTGGTTTCGCGCGACTCCAGAATGTCTTCCAGCAGACTCGAGGCGCGCTCTTCGCCCAGCGCTTTGGTCAGCACCGAACGCAGGTATTCGCTGGTATTGACACTCAGTGCGGCGTACTGCTCGGATTCGTCTTCGAACTCATTCAGCACTTCTGCCAGCTGTTTGTTAGAAATCTGATGAATATTCGCCATCGCGCCGCTGATTTGCTGCACTTCGCGAGGGGAGAGGTGTTTGAATACCTCCACCGCGCGGTCTTCACCCAGCGTGATCATCAAAACGGCGCTTTTTTCGGTTCCGGTCATAGTCATGGTTGTTCGGTACTCATCCATTGGCGGATAACCAGGGCGACGATACGTGGATCTTTATCGGCCAGCTCCTGAACACGTTGGGTCTGTACTTCGACACTGACACGCTGTTGTGAACGTTTACGTTTCTCCAGCTCGTCATTGCTGAGTTTGACCGGTTTGCTGCCTTCAGGCTGCGGCATAGAGGCTGCGAGTGCAGCGGCAGCGGCGGCTTCTTTGTCTGCCTGCTGTTTGCGCAACATCGGACGAACCATCTTGCGCCACAGCAGCCAGGCCACAATCAGCACCAGTAACCAGCGACCTGCATTGAGTAACTGATCAAAGAACGCCTGTTGTTTCCAGAACGGCAGATCACCGGAATCATCGGTTGTCTGATTGAACGGCGTATTCACCACGTTCAGCGTATCGCCACGTTCCTGGGAGAAGCCCATCGCTTCGCGGACCAGATCATCAATTTTCTTCAACTGGTCGTCGGTCAGCGGCTTCGCTTTGCCATCCGGCCCGACCTGATAGTTAACCACTACCGCCGCAGACAGACGCTGAACGGCACCGGCACTGTGCTGGGTATGTGTGATGGTGCGGTCGACTTCATAGTTGGTCGTTTCATCACGACGACGGTTAGACGGCACGTTGGCATTGGCACTTGCCGCTGCATTCTGTGCCGTGCTGCCGGTCTGATTCTGCGTACCATTGGCATTGTTCGCCGCCGGTGGGTTAGTCACCGGGGCTGTGGCTGACGGAGCTGGCTGGTTGCTCAATGCGCCTGGCACGCCGCCCACAGAGGTACCGCCAATCTGATCGCTGGTGCTTAACTGGCGTGAACGCACCGCCGCTTTATCCGGAGAACCATTTGGCTGATAATTTTCATCTGTCTGCTCACGGCTGGCGTAATCAATCTGCGCGGTGATTTGCGCATGCACGTTACCGTTGCCGACCACAGGTTGCAGAATGGATTCGATACGACGTTGCAGACGGCCTTCCACTTCATTGGCGTATTTCAGCTGAGAAGCGTTCAGGTCACGACCGTTGTTATCAGACTGTGTCAGCAGATGGCCGCTCTGATCCACCACGGTAACGTTCGCAGGCGGTAAGCCGGAGACACTGCTCGATACCATATAAACGATGGCGTTGATCTGACCATCATCCAGCGCACGGCCCGGTTGTAAATTCAGGGTCACGGAAGCTGAAGGATTTTTTTGTTCGCGGACAAACAACGATGGCTTAGGAATAGCCAAATGGACACGGGCGCTGCTGACCGGGCCCAGCGTTTCGATTGTGCGTGAGAGTTCACCTTCCAGTGCGCGCTGATAGTTGATCTGCTCGCTGAACTGGCTGATGCCGAATTTTTCCTGATCCATTAATTCAAAACCGACCGCGCCGCCTTTAGGTAAACCGGCCGCAGCCAGTTTCAGACGCGTTTCATAGACCTTGTCAGCCGGGATCAGCAACGCACCGCCGTTGTCAGAAAACTGATAAGGAATATTCATTTGGGTCAGCTGAGTGACGATGGCACCGCCATCCTGATCACCGAGATTGCTGAAGAGCACCTTATAAGTAGGCTGTTTGGCCCACAGCATCATGACAACAACAATAGCCACGGCAGCGGCAGCTGCGATGGCGATAGGAACTTTTGGGTTGGCGCGCAGGCGATTAAGCAACGCAGTAAAACCGCTTGGAGGGGTTTCTGCGCCGGCTATTGCGGAACTCATACAAGATCCCTATTTAGCTGTTGAATGGTGATGTTCATGTTGTCTCTTAACAAAACAGACTCCCAAGTGCGCAATCGTTAAAGCGTGACATTTTTCAGCCCTCCGTACAGGCAGGCCTATTTTCTAGGTGAGCCATTATTTGCCGCTTAGTGCAAAGTTAATGGCCCGATAAGCCGTGGTTTTTAGGTTCAATTACCGCGTTTAGGAAAAAACTGATGTGATAGGGTGTCATTCCATGAAAGAAGCCATTTGTTCATCGACAGCCCGATAAACGGAGAAAACATGTCAATTCAAGGCATTGAGAGCGTTTTACAGCAGATGCAGGCCACGGCAATCCAGGCCGGTGCCGCACCAAAGACGGATACCGCATCAGAAGCCGGTTTTGCCAGCGAATTAAAAGCGGCATTAGGTAAGATCAGCGAGACCCAGAACAATGCAAAACTGGAATCTGAAAAGCTGGAGATGGGCGTTCCCGGCGTCAGCCTGAACGACGTGATGGTCGACCTGCAGAAATCCTCGATTTCTTTACAGCTGGGTGTCCAGGTGAGAAATAAGCTGGTAGCGGCGTATCAGGACGTGATGAACATGTCGGTGTAATTGAATAAGGCCGATTACAGAAAAAATGTTGCGGATGTCACAAAATTGTCCTTTGCATGTGCAGAATTATTTGCCAGAATCGCCAAAAAAATCGCTTCACCTGCATAAAGCATCTGCAAAAAATGATAATCCGTCCTCCCCGCCACTGGTTCTGGCGTTTATTCGCCTGGCATGGCTCTGTTCTGCCCAGCATTCTGTTCCGTCTGAGCCTCAACTTACTGATGTCTCTTGCCGCCATTCTGATCCTTCCCTGGTACGAGACCCTGGGTGTGAAACTGACGCTCGCGCCTTTCAGTCTGCTCGGCGTCTCTATCGCGATTTTCCTCGGCTTTCGTAACAGTGTCGCGTATTCACGCTACATTGAGGCTCGGCAATTATGGGGCGGCCTGCTGATTGCCTGCCGGACGTTGCAAAGTCAGGTCATGGCGGTGTGTCCGCAAGAGGCGCAGCGCGTGACCACGTTATTATTGGCTTTCTGTTACAGCCTCAAACATCAGTTGCGTCACAGCGATCCTCATGCGGATCTCGGGCGACTGATGGGGGAAGATGCGGAAGATATTCTATCGCGCCGTGCGCCGACCAATATGATTCAGCTGCGCTTGTCACAATGGCTGGCTGAGCAACGCCGCAGCGGTGATCTGTCGGATATTGTCTACACCCATATGGATTCCACGCTCCTGCAGCTTT
The DNA here is from genome assembly GCF_019049695.1 of Rahnella perminowiae. Taxonomy (NCBI): domain Bacteria; kingdom Pseudomonadati; phylum Pseudomonadota; class Gammaproteobacteria; order Enterobacterales; family Yersiniaceae; genus Rahnella; species Rahnella perminowiae. The sequence continues at coordinate 32,632 of NZ_JAFMOT010000188.1, read as the reverse complement.
CCCAGGTGGTCGGTGGATGTGAACGTATTGTCAGCATGCCGATCCCGTTTGCTTATGGCCTGTTGCTGCACCGGACGGTATATCTGTTCTGTAGTTTGTTGCCGTTTGCGCTGGTGGTGGATCTGCACTACATGACATTGCTGGTGTCAGGCTTTATTTCCTATAGTTTTCTGTCACTTGATACACTGGCGGAAGAACTGGAAATGCCTTTTGGTCTTGCCAATAACCATCTGCCGCTGGATGCCATGTGTACCAACATTGAGATTAACTTGCTTGAAATGAACAACCAGTCGCAGTTGCCGGACACGTCGGTGCCGGATTTACGCTTCCGTCTGACATAGATGTGACCGGCGACACGAATTGAGTGATTTCTGTGCGCTGTAGTGGCAATAATCTGAATATTCACGAGACTGTCATAATATCGAAACAAAAGTGAAATAAGCTGCGGGGGCTAACACAATCTTTTCCGTTCCGATATCACGAGGTTGTTATGTCAGTTATTCAGGCCAAATCATTGCACGAAGCTGAAGATCTGCTTAATTCCGGCATGGTGAAAAAAGTCGAGCTGGCTTTTAATATCAACAGTGATGAGTTTTTCAAACTTGCACTGGAGTGCGGTGACCGTGGTGCGAAAATCACCAAGGGTAAAAATTTTTTCATCATCACACTTAAAAAATGGGTTATTCCGCCTAACAATCAGGCAGCAACAAAAAGCAACGCTCTGATGTAAACGCTTTTTGCACCTCCATAACCCTGTCAGCGGACAGCGTTATGGAGGTATATATTATTATCGCTGCGGTTTTCCCCCGTGTTATCTCACCGGTTTCATCATATAAACACTCAGTGGATCCGGGCACAGGGCATAGTCACCAAACGCCTCTGTCCGGCAATACCCCAGTTTTTCATACAATGTGATGGCTTTTTCCTGAAACACACCCGTTTCAAGGAACAGTTCATAGTGCCCCAACATTTTCAGTTTCTTTTCGATTGCTGCAATCAGTAATGAGGCAATACCCTGACCGCGAAACAGCGGGTTCACATACACCCGCTTCATTTCTGCGAGACCGTGTTTTGTGATAAACAGACAGGCGCAACCGGCCCAGTCATCATCAACTCTCGCCATAAAACACATGATTTCACCGTCATCAAGCTCAGTGATGTTAATTCCCTGAAATGATTCCGGCGGGTAGAGCGGGTATTGATAAGCATCAAGCTCAGCAATCAGTCGTGTCAGATGCGGATGTGCCGCATCGGTTTCAAAAATCTGGGCACTCACACGCGGGCTCTCGATATAACAAAATGGATTCATATTCTTAACTTAAATTACCCCGAAAACAAGGCTCTGGCAGGGAGAACTGTGGCGGGAAAAGTCTGGATATGTAAGAAGAGTGTAAAATTTAATTATATTGCTGAGCCGTCTGTCAGAGTTATCTGATTTTAAGTGTCTCTGCTTCATTTTATACATGATCTCTATTTCTTTTATGCAACATTCATCCAAAGTGATTAATGTATAAAATGAAATAACCTGCTGTGATTAATACTGTGCGTATGATCTCGCCGGGGGAAAGGACGTATATTATAAGAGGTTGATAGAAAGGATAAAATTATGGCTGTCTATCCTGTTGGCGTTTATGTCACGCTTACTTTTACACCAGGTTTGTTTGAAGTTATCACTGTTCTGGATGAGGTTAAACCCGTGCAATACCAGGTCATTAACGTGGAAACGGGTAATGTGATCAGGGTGAATGAACACTTTATTCGCGGTATCGTGAAACCTTAGTGATCAGTAGCTTAAATGACAATCCACTCATGAGGCCGGGCAACGTTGTTTGCCCGGCCTTTCTTTTTTACTCCGGCATCAGGCGGTTAAAATCTTCTTCGTACAAACTGCGGCACTCTGCCATAAACTCCGGGTATCCCAGTTCTGAGGTCTGAACTTCCCGGTCAAGCCGCTTCTCCAAATCCTGGTGAAACCACTCAAATTCGCCATGCAGGATGCCGGTAAATCCGGTCAGTATGATGCATTGTTGTGGCGTCAATTTTTGCACGGGGGATCCTTATCATTTGCGGGCTACATCATTCATCTGTGCCAGCTTTTGCGCGATATAAATGTTGAAAGAGAGAAGTGCTTCACGCCGCTATCCTGCAGGACGCGGCAACATATTCTATCCTCTAATGAATCCCACTGGAAAACAAGGAGTCACATATGGATCAGGATCTGTTCGAACAGGCACCTTTGCCACTGCTTACGCGGTTTGAGGTCGGTGACAGGATCAAATTGCTCACGTTTCCGGTAGGCGTACATCCGGCCAGCTATCAGCTGGATGTTGCGATCACCAGTATTCATGATGGTGAATTTGAGGGTGAGATAGTGCGTATTGCCCCTCTCGGTCGCCTGGGGCATCATGAAGCACATTTTAGGGTAGGAGGGCATGTTGCATTTTTTGCCCGAAACATTCAGGGAGTGGCGGCCTGAGACGCAGCCGGAGTCTGAAAACAAAACCCCGCGTCAAAGGCGGGGTTTATGGCTATCAAAAACAAGATTACATCAGGGGTTTCACGTGCTTGGTGAGCGCCTGGGTGGTTAATTCGTCGGCTTTAATCTTCGAACAGTTGCCACAATAGCCCACGAGATACCAGTTCCCGTCTGCACCCTTTTCCGGATTAACTTTGTAGCGTTCGTTACGTTTACCATAAAACTCGCGTTCTGCGTTCTGTGCTGCGTCTTCCCAAAAGCACAACGAAAACTGATGTTGTTTATCAACATGCCGTTGTCCGTTGCGGCTTCCGCCAACCAGTAAATAATGATACTCAGACATGCATCCTCCTTTTCCCAATACGGGCAATTATCCTGACAACAAGTATAAAACTCATTTCACCTGGAAAAGCTCATCCGAAAGACTGCAAAAGAAAGACTTCAAAGGGCGTGCTGAAGGCAACCCGTCGCACAATTCTTATTCCTTTAAAATTATAGAGTAGGATTGCGGTTAAGTTTGTAAATGCAGAAAAAATGTGATGATTATCACCTTTTATTTTTTAACGAGTGTGATGCGCCTCTTACAACAAATTCAGTTGTTGTGCCTTATCCGGGTTAGCTGACGTTTTTTTGCCAGCCTTTTGCGCCTTAGCCACCGGAGCAGGGCGCTGCATTTCCTGATGAAGCCAGTGCATAATGACCGTTACGACATACTCCTGTTGCGCGATTGTCATGTCAGTATGAGCGGGTATGGAATGCCACTTTTCCAGACAGCCGCGACAGCAGGTGGCCGTCGCATGCTGGGCAATAAACACCGGGTGACCGCGCATCGGCGTTTGTTTACCGTCATGTTCCGGCTCCGCCGGAGCAAGACGCTTAGCCATAAAATCCGCCGCATGCCGGCTGACCGTTTCCGGCCCTTTATCCTGACAATACCGGTACTCTTTTACGCCGAGATGGAAACGCTGACGAAAAGGTGAAGCGGACAGGCGCTTAAATACTTGATCGATGGAAAACATAATCGGGAGATCCGGGTAAATTCTATGCGCAGAAATAGCGGCGTTAAACACATCATCTGTCGCCATCAGCGGTTGTCAGACCATGTTAGTTTGGCCTGACTATACCCCCACCGGGATCTGCAATGGCAGAAAAACATGTTATAGATTTGGTCATGTCGGTCAATAAGCACGCTGAAGAAACTGCCATGCAACAAATGATGCTGCGAAACTTTATTATCGTGATGTGCCGCAGTATGACAGCAGAACAAAAGAATCAGGTGAGATGGCAAATGCGCCAGATCCATCAGGTGTCGGATGCAGAACGTCGCAACGGCGATAGCGAAATGCTGGCAAAAACGCGGCAGGAGGTGGAAATCATGCTGGCGCTGATCAATTAGGTTTCATCTGATGCCCGTTTCATTTTTCATGCGCTACCATTCTTTATGATAAACAAAGCAATGATAAACAAAGGGAGAATAAGATGGGATTCTGGAGAGTATTGATCACAATTCTTGTGCCGCCATTGGGTGTGCTGATTGGCAACGGTTTCGGTGGTGCATTTCTGCTGAACATCATTCTGACACTTTGTGGTTACCTGCCGGGTTTGATCCACGGATTTTGGGTGCAGACCCGCAAATAACCCTTGCAATGCTGTTATCAGAACCCGGTCTGCAGGCCGGGTTCTTTACACTAACGTGTCTGTAGCGAAGACGGGTTCAGAACAGAGAAAAGAGAAGGACGACCGGCAGGCTCATCGGCCAGGTAAACCCGATAATACCGGAAGTTAACAGCCTTATTTTTATCGTGTCGCGGCTCACCAGCAAAGTGAATAATACTGCAATGCCCAGTCCGCCCCAGTAAATCGTTTTAATCACTTCCCACCAAACGTGCACAACCAGCCCCTGAACATAAAGAAAATAACGGCGTGTATGATATTCCGTTAACATCTGGTAATCAAATATTGTGTGATGTTACTCAAAGTTTTGGGTTGTGTCGGTTTGGCGCGAGTTGTTATATATCGTCGGTTGTGAGAAGTGCAGGAGTCGAAAGGGGGCGTAAATGACCCCGGATCGCGGTTGGCGCGAACCCGAAACGCTTGCGGAAACGCTCGGCAAAACGCGAGCCACTTTCATAGCCTACCTGATGGGCAATATGTGAAATTGCCAGATCCGTGCATTGCAGCAGACGCAGCGCGTGAGTCATGCGTACATCGATCATCAGGTTTCGCAGTACACAATTTTCACCCGCCAGACGTCTGCGCAGCATCACTTCATTCATCATCAGCTTTTCTGCCACTTCGGCGGCAGTAAATGACTTATGCAGATTATTGACTAATAATTCACGTACGTTATCTGTCACGCTTTCACTGTGCTGCATGGAATAACGTACACCCAGTTGCGACAACCAGAGTAACTGTTCGAGCATGCGGTGACGGGTTATCGGTGCGGGCAGTCCGTGATGCCAGAGTATGGCTGAGTGAGTGTCGGTAAAACTTTGTTTGAAAGCGCCGGGGATGTGCGGAATAACTTGCAGGGTATCAACAGCAATAAGTGGCGGGCTAAAGCCGGTCGCATGAAGGCCCGCATCACTGAGTAATTGATGATCCCATGCCATGATTGCGCAGCTGAAAGGGCCATTTCCGGATAAATGGTGAGTCATGCTCAGCATTTGCCCGCTGTTAAGCACCAGCATTTCGCCCGTCTGCAATGTCACTTGCTGGCTCTGGTTCGTAATGGAGAGGCTTCCGTTCTGAATGAGAACCAGTTGTGGCTTATTAATATAAACATCATGAATAAAAAGTTCACTATGCTGAATAAGCAGAGAAATGGTTCCTATCCCTGGAGTCACTTTTATTTTACGAACCATGATGATGATGCCCGAAAATGACGACGGCAACCTGTGGTTTGCTGCCTGATAAAAAATTCCCGCTTTGCGAATACAAACAGGCTGCCGGTTGATGCATATAAATTATGGGACAAGGCAGAGAGAACCAGCCCTGGCAGCCAGGCGCTCTCTGCCTCTGAAAGCTTATTTTTGCACAAGAAATATTGGAATAAAAAACAAACAAAAAATAATTATTATTGGTGATCGCCAAAGGCAATCGAACGGAGGTCAATCTTTCCGTAAGTCGTATTCACTTGTTGTTGTCGGGACGACTGACCAATCAGCTCGGTGAGTTTATTCATCCGGGCCTGTAATAATGTTTTAATCGTAGTTTCATTATCCAGAATAATGCGCAAATAGCGGCGGACATCATTCTGAATCATTATCGATGTCTGTTCTGACATCGGCAATCTGGTAGTAGCTTCTACTGCTTTCACGTAACTGACTTCGAGCTCAACCAGCTCATCCCATTTTTCCTCTCTCGCCAGCCGCAACATCTGCTCGCTTAAAGACAGGATCAGTTGATATTCATTAACCAGATACTGATGTTGATCCATTATATTGGTCCTGCGACGGGTGGTAGTTTGGGCCGATTTGCCGCCAGGCATCGGCGATATTTTCAAGCAGGGTCAGCACCTCAGCGATGGCCTCTTGATCGTTGTGTAAATTTGCATGCAATAAACGGCGGACCATATAGGAATAAAGTGCTTCGAGGTTATCCACTAATTCAGGATCACCTTTTTCGCGACTTAAACCGGCTATCAGTCCGTTATCTATGATGTTGATGGCTTTTGATAAAGCATTCCCTTTACCGGGAATATCGCCTTGTTGCATAAAAATGCCTGCCCGGATAAGGGCGCTTCGCGCCCCGTCAAATAGCATGACTACCAACTGGTGCGGCGATGCGCTCATCACCGCACTTTCGAGCCCAATTTGGGCATAGGCTTTTGCTCCTGAATTTTGGTACATACACATTCCTTATGAAGAAGAGCCCGACGATGCAAATTGCTGTGTCAGGTAATTACCTGTACTGGTCAGTTTATTGACGAGTACTGATAAATTTGTAAACTGAGTTTTATACAGCGCAAGGTTATTGTTAATACTGGTTGTTGTCGATGTAATGCTATTTGCGATATTTTTCAGCGATTTATTAATACCGTCTTCAGCATTTTGAATGGAGCCGTTTGTCGTATCGAGCATTTTCGTCAGCATGGCAGTGGCCTGAGTACCAAAGCCGGTTGTTTTACCGTCGCCCTGGAAAAAACTCACTACGCTGTCAGGCTTGGTGGTCAGCGCCGTATTGAGTTTGGTGCTATCTACCTGCAACTTACCGTTGATATCCTGGGTAATACCGAGGTTGGCCAGGGTGGCGTAATCAGAATTGGATTGAACTGAAGACAACTGGCTGCGTACCTGTGTGGCAATTGTGCGAACAGTACCATTGCCAAACAATGCGCCATTGCCGGAATCTTGCGAGTCAGCCCCTTTAGCTACGGACGTATAAGCTGTCTGGTTGGCAATGGTCGTTTGCAAGGAGTTGTAAGTATCGACGTAATTCTGAATAGCGGCCGTCATTGCCGTAGTATCTTTTGTCACGCTCAATGTCTCTGGCGTGGTACTCGCTGAGACAGATTTTAGGTTTATGGTCAGTCCTTCCAGCGCATCTGTGACGGTATTGCTGCTGCGGGTGATTTCGAGATCGTTAACGGTAAACTTGGCATCCTGAGCTTTAGTCGATACGGTCATACCATTTGTGGAAGATGTCGCGTCATACCCGATCAACTGATTCAACGTATCATCACCAGTGACGCTGACTGTCATTGCATTCGCTGTACCCGTATCGTTCGCAGTCAATGCCAGATGGTAACTATTATCGTTTGCTTTGATGATGCTGGCGGTAACCCCACTTTGTTTAGCATTAATCGCGTCGCGAATACCGGTAAGCGTGGTCTGATCTTCAGTCAATGTCACTGTTAACGGTGTTTTATCTGCTTGCGCGATAGTAATTGTCCGGCTCGCCGTTCCTGCAGTACCCACATTGGTTGTGGCGCTACTGACTGATCCCGTGAGCAAAGATTGTGCCTGAGCCAATTGTGTCACTTTTACATTATATGAACCTGCAGGTGCCGTTGTGCCACTGGCTAAGGTCGCAGTGAAAGCGGTGTTTGTGCTGCTGATAGCAGTACCGGCAATGGTCCCGGCTGACTGTAATGCGGTGGTTGCCGTTTTCAGCTTATCAAGCGCCGTTTGCAAAATACCAAAGGAGGTTAATTTGGCTTTGTAGGAGGTTTGCTGAGTAGTGAATGGAGTCAGACGAGCATTTTCTGACGCGGTCAATGAATCCATCAAACTGGTGAGATCAAGACTGGTCCCTGCACCGAGTGAACTTACGCTAGCCATTTTATATTCCTTAAATAGAAGGGTGTTACTCGTGTTATCGGCAAAGATGACACAAAGTTTATACCGGGCATCTAAATTTCTATGGCAAGAATAGCTGGCTGTATGAGGGGTAATTTGCGGGTTTAGTTTGCCCTATATAAGAAAGAAAAAACGGGGGAACGTTTTTTTTCGTTTTTTTTAAATTCTGGCTAAAGGTTCCTGTGTAAGCGCCGATACAAGTTTGGACGGTGATAAAGCCGTAGGCCGAAAGCCTAAACCTAATTAACAGACTTTAAGGAAATCATACTATGGCGGTAATCAACACTAACAGCTTGTCCCTGATGACTCAGAACAACCTGAACAAATCTCAAGCATCCCTGGGCACCGCCATTGAGCGTCTGTCTTCTGGTCTGCGTATCAACAGCGCAAAAGATGATGCAGCGGGTCAGGCGATTGCCAACCGTTTCACGTCTAACATCAATGGCCTGACTGTTGCTTCCCGTAACGCCAACGACGGTATCTCTCTGTCACAGACTGCTGAAGGCGCGCTGGGCGAAATCAACAACAACTTGCAACGTATTCGTGATCTGACCGTTCAGGCACAGAACAGCTCTAACTCCGCATCAGACATCGACTCCATCCAGTCTGAAGTTAACCAACGTATGCAGGAAGTTGACCGCGTTACAAGACAAACCGATTTTAACGGTATTAAAGTTCTCGATAACACTGCAGCAACAGCAAATACCTACGACTTCCAGGTTGGCTCTAAAGATGGCGAAAAAATCGGCATCGATATCAACTCAGCAGCGGGCTGGAACCTGGCTGCTGCCGTGGCTGATGGCACCACCAGTGCCGCTGGCGCCACTTTGAATAAATACGCGATGACTGCCACAGATACAGTTAACGGTGTTGCTCGCAAGGTTGACTCAATTGGTTTCGACGTTTTGAAGGGTAAAATTGATGAAACCGGTGCTGTAGTTGTTCCAACAGCTCCGGCTAAATCAACCCCATTGGCAGATATCGATGCTGCGCTGAAAGCGGTGGATACTCAACGTTCTTCTCTGGGTGCTTCTCAGAACCGTTTTGAATCGACTATCAGCAACCTGAGCAACACGGTTAACAACCTGACCTCTGCACGTAGCCGTATTCAGGATGCAGACTACTCTACCGAAGTGTCCAACATGAGCCGTGCACAGATCCTGCAGCAGGCGGGTACTTCAGTATTGGCGAAAGCTAACCAGGTTCCTCAGTCTGTATTGTCCCTGCTGCAATAATTGTCTTAGTCGACAAATTACGCAGTTCGGTTATAAACAGAACAAACCCCGCTACGGCGGGGTTTTTTTTAACCAAAATTTACCATTCTTAAGGATTAATGCTACGCATTCACTGGTATAATTTAGGATAATCTTTAGGTTATGATCTTTTTTTAATCGATCGTTGACGCGTTACCGGCAGACGTCTGCAAACAGAATGTGCGAGACATAATCAAAATAACCGTGCTTTTCAGGCCTTATTCAGCCGATTGAACAGCGGTTATCACTGGCACAATCATACTGACCCTCAATTTGCCAGGTTACGACAGTGAGCGATCTGTATACCGCCGACGGCGTGATAGACAAAAATTCTTTGTGGCAGCGCTATGTTCCGCTCGTGCGCCATGAAGCCCTGCGTTTGCAGGTGCGGCTTCCCGCCAGCGTAGAGCTTGATGATCTACTGCAAGCGGGGGGGATCGGCCTGTTAAATGCGGTTGAGCGTTTTGATGCGATGCAGGGGACGGCATTTACCACGTATGCCGTTCAGCGTATTCGTGGTGCCATGCTTGATGAGTTGCGTAGCCGCGACTGGGTGCCGCGCAGCGTCAGACGTAATGCGCGCGAAGTGTCTCAGGCGATGCATAGCGCAGAACAAAAATTAGGGCGACCGCCGAGTGAAGGAGAGGTGGCGCAGGTGCTGGATATTCCCATCGAGGAGTACCGGCAGATATTAATGGATACGAACAGTAGCCAGTTGTTTTCTTATGACGAATGGCGCGAAGAGCACGGCGATACTGCCGAGGCATTGATGGAAGGGCACGAAGAGGCCAACCCGTTACATCATCTGTTGGAGGGCAATTTACGCCACCGGGTGATGGAAGCTATCGATGCGTTACCAGAACGGGAAAAGATGGTACTTACGCTTTACTACCAGGAAGAGTTGAATTTAAAAGAGATCGGGGCGGTGCTGGACGTCGGGGAATCCCGGGTAAGCCAGCTCCACAGTCAGGCGATTAAGCGTTTGCGAACCCGTCTGGCTAACGACCACTGATCCGCTTTTTCCTGGCCGGTTATACATTTTATATCCCTTATCAGGAATAAATTTATGCCAGCGGGAATCAAAACAAGGCCTTTAAGCCGTTATCTTAAAGATTTTAAACACAGTCAGACTCATTGCTCACAGTGTGCAAAAGAACTCGACAGGATGGCACTGGTGTTTCGCGGGCAAATCATCAATAAAGAGGCCATCGCCAAGATGGACCAGCCTATTGATGATGACGTGTGGCACAACCTGTCGCAGGAACTGACCGCGCTGTGTCGTTTTTGCAGTGAGATAAGCTGTAACAGCCATTCGTCATATTTTGACATTATGGCGTTTAAGCAATACCTGTTTGAGCAGACTGAGATGAATCACAGCACGGTGCGCGAGTATGTTGTCCGCCTCCGCCGTCTGGATGAAATCCTCTCTGCAAACAACTATCCTCTGGAGAAACTTTCAGGGGACAGTATCCACCAGCGAATCATCAGTGATTTACCGGTGGCGGGTCATGACAACTACCGTATTGCCCTGCGCAAATACGACCAGTATCTGGCCTGGCAGAAATCCGCGTAATCGGATCTCAGACAGACTGACGCGCAATGCACAAACAGGCTCCTCCGGGAGCCTGTTTTTTTGTCTTGAATCTGTCCGCAGTTTCTATAAATTCTTTATATACTGACTCAATAACCCGTCTCTGAATCTAACCTACTTTAACGATAACAACTTCGTACCGCTCTGTGCCGTGCGTCAGGGGAACACTGTGCCTGCTAAAATTTCTTTGCTTAAAACCCGGCTGGAAGCCTTCGATCGTCTCGATTTACTGTGCAGTGCCACACCACTGGAAAAACTGCATCGTCTTTCTGAATACGTCGGCCGCGATATTTACATCAAACGTGATGACATTACACCGCTGGCGATGGGGGGCAATAAGCTGCGCAAACTGGAATATCTGACCGCGGCTGCGCTGGCAGAAGGTGCCGATACGCTGGTCACTGCCGGTGCCATTCAGTCAAACCATGTACGCCAGACCGCCGCCGTAGCCGCTAAACTGGGCCTGAAATGCGTTGCCTTGCTGGAAAACCCGATCGGCACTACCGAAGCAAATTATCTGACCAACGGCAACCGTCTGCTGCTGGATCTCTTTAACGTGGAAGTGGTGATGTGCGACGCACTGCATGATCCGATGGCGCAACTTGCCGAACAAGCTGAACGCCTGGAGGCACAAGGTTTTCGTCCGTACGTGGTGCCGGTTGGCGGCTCCAATGCTCTCGGCGCACTCGGCTATGTGAAATGTGCGCTGGAAATCGCCGAGCAATCTTCAGCCAGTTTTGTGGATTTCAGTGCCGTGGTGGTGGCATCAGGCAGCGCCGGTACGCACGCCGGTCTGGCGGTTGCGTTGCAACATCTCATGCCGGATACACAGTTGATTGGCGTGACGGTGTCACGTAGCGCCGATGCGCAACGTCCGAAAGTCGAAGCCATTGCCCGGGACGTGACAACACAATTGCAGCTGGGTGAGAAAACGCCGTCAATTATCTTGTGGGACGACTATTTTGCGCCACGCTATGGTGAGCCAAATGAAGGCGGGACCGCCGCCGTGAAACTGCTGGCAGAGCAGGAAGCGATGTTATTGGATCCGGTGTATACCGGCAAAGCGATGGCCGGTTTACTTGAGGGTATTGAGCGCGGATTATTCCCGGAAGAAGGCCCGATTCTGTTCATTCACACCGGCGGCGCACCGGCACTGTTTGCGTATCATCCGCAGGTTTAATACTCTACAATCCGCTTATGCTTTTTTGAGCTAAGATTATAGAATTATATTCCTGATAACTGGCGCAGCGGGTGCTACTGTGCGCAAATTAGTAGGGGATATAGCGTTCTATAACTAACTATAACTGAGGTGAATATGGGTTTTTCTACACTGCGTCGTCGTTTGCTTCTGGGTGCTGTTGCGGTCACGCTGACCGCAGGCATGGTCAGCAATGCATTGGCTGACGAAGGGTTACTGAAGAAAGTTAAAGATCGTGGCACTTTGATCGTCGGGCTGGAAGGGACTTATCCTCCGTTCAGTTTTCAGGGTGAAGACGGCAAACTGACCGGTTTTGAAGTCGAATTTGCGGATGCGCTGGCGCAGCACATGGGTGTGAAAGCGAAACTGCAACCGACCAAATGGGACGGCATGCTGGCTTCGCTGGAATCTAAACGTATCGACGTGGTGATCAATCAGGTGACCATTTCTCCTGAGCGTGAGAAAAAATATGACTTCTCTACGCCGTACACTGTTTCCGGTATTCAGGCGCTGACCAAAAAAGGACAGGAAGGCACCATCACTAAGCCTGAAGATCTGAAAGGCAAAAAAGTCGGTGTAGGTCTGGGCAGTAACTACGAGCAATGGTTACGTCAGAACGTGCAGGGTGTGGATATCCGTACTTATGATGATGACCCGACTAAATATCAGGATCTGCGCGTAGGCCGCATCAACGCTATTCTGGTAGACCGTCTGGCTGCACTGGATCTGGTCAAGAAAACAGGTGACACCTTAGCGGTTGCAGGCGCGCCTTTCTCCCGTCTGGAATCGGGCGTGGCGATCCGCAAAGACAACCCGGAACTGCTGGCCGCGATCAACAAAGCGATTGCTGAAATGCAGAAAGACGGTTCACTCGCGAAGATCTCACAGAAATGGTTCGGCGCGGATGTAACGAAGTAATGCTCGTCATAACTGAACTTGCCTTGGCGTTAGCTGCGCTTGCTCGCCCGAATCACTTACCTGTGTAAGCTCATCGGGACTTGGGCACTTGCTGCCTTGATGCAAGTTCATTTATTTAGAGCATCGGTGAATATCTCAAAGATCCAGAAAATCTAAAGGTCTTAGATGCAAGAAAGTATTCAACTGGTGCTGGATTCAGCACCATTTTTATTGAAAGGGACACTGTTTACGCTTCAGCTCAGTCTGGGCGGGATGGTGTTCGGTCTTATTCTGGGCTTCGTGCTGGCGCTGATGCGCCTTTCGCATTTCTGGCCACTGTCATGGTTGTCGCGTTTTTACGTCTCCGTTTTCCGTGGTACGCCGCTGATCGCCCAGCTGTTTATGATTTACTACGGTCTGCCCCAGTTTGGCATTGAGCTGGATCCTATCCCGGCGGCGATGATTGGCCTCTCTCTCAATACGGCGGCGTATACCTCTGAAACCCTGCGTGCGGCGATTTCGTCTATCGAAAAAGGGCAGTGGGAAGCGGCAGCCAGTATCGGCATGAATCCGTGGCAAACCCTGCGCCGCGTGATTTTGCCGCAGGCCGCCCGTACCGCGCTGCCTCCTCTGGGCAACAGTTTCATCGGGCTGGTGAAAGATACCTCGCTGGCTGCGACTATTCAGGTGCCGGAACTGTTCCGGCAGGCACAACTGGTTACCTCACGCACACTGGAAGTGTTCACCATGTATCTGGCGGCATCGGTCATTTATTGGGTGCTGGCGACCGTTTTATCCTTCCTGCAAAACCGTCTGGAAGACCGCGTTAACCGTCAGGATCAGGAGCCTTCATGAGTACTATTGACGTAAAGCAACTGACTAAAAAATTCCACGGACAAACGGTGTTACACGGTATTGATTTGCAGGTGAATGCCGGGGAAGTCGTGGCGATCATTGGCCCCAGCGGCTCGGGTAAAACCACCTTATTACGCAGCATTAACCTGCTGGAAGAGCCGGACGGCGGCACCATCAAAGTCGGTAATATCGAAATTGATGCCAGTAAGCCTGTCAGTAAACAGAAGAATAACGTCCGTGAACTGCGCAAGCAGGTAGGGTTTGTTTTCCAGAACTTCAATCTGTTCCCGCACCGTTCAGTGCTGGAAAACATCATTGAAGGGCCGGTGATAGTGAAGGGCGAGCCGAAAGAAAAAGCCATCGCCACGGCACGTCAGCTACTGGAAAAAGTCGGGTTAAGTGGCAAAGAAAATGCCTATCCGCGCCGCCTCTCCGGTGGTCAGCAGCAACGCGTTGCCATTGCCCGCGCACTGGCAATGAGCCCTGAAGTAATTTTGTTTGATGAACCTACCTCCGCCCTTGACCCGGAGCTGGTGGGGGAAGTTCTCAACACCATCCGTGCACTGGCTCTCGAGCGTCGCACTATGGTGATAGTGACCCACGAAATGAGTTTTGCCCGTGACGTAGCAGACCGCGCTATTTTTATGGATCAGGGAAAAATAGTGGAACAGGGGCCCGCGAAGGAACTGTTCTCAAATCCGCAACATGCGAGAACGAAACAGTTTCTGGAGAAGTTTCTGGCACACTGAGGTCAAAACCGTGGGTTGCCACCCACACGGGCCTCAAGGGGCGCCTGTCGCCGCACCCCTTGAGAATCCCGGGCTCTTTAACTGCGCGCTTCGCTGGAGGCTATGTTTCAGCGAGCGAGGTGATAGCCGCAAAATCCCGCCGCTGCGCGGTGCCCTGCACTCGGGTTACAACCCGCGCAAAAAGAATCGCGGTTTTTCACCTCTCGTTACGGCGTGATTTTGGAACCGGCCTCCGGCTTTTAGTTCGCAACCTCACTGATTTTAATATGAAAGGCCAAATGGTTTTGAATTTAAGATCGTGCGGGCGATTCAGAAATCTTGCTGAACGGAGCGGCCTGAAGACCAAAGGCTTCAGGACCGAGAGAAGGCACCGCATAGCGGCAAGATTTCCAGCCTGTCACAGTGGTTGCTGAAACATAGCCTGCGTGCGGATCACTTGTTTGAAAAAGCGAGGGGAGTTCAGAGGGGAAAAGCTTTTTCCCCTCTGGTCGGTTTCGGCGCGAAAGGCCGCGTGATAACCGTTCTTGAGAAACCGAAATTGTCTCGATCCATTCCTCACTGCAACTGAAATCCAAAAAGTTTCCTCAGGCTTTTTAAAAGCCGCCCACTTGCAGCGGCTCTCCTGCAACTCATGCCTTACCCGATCGTCATCAGACTCGCATTTCCCCCGGCGGCAGCCGTATTCACGCTCAGTGAACGTTCATGTAACAGACGTTCCAGCAGAATATTGTCCTCACCGCGCGCAAAGCCCTGTACCGATATAATGGCTCCCGGACGCTGGGCAATGGTCTGGCAAAGTTCGCGCAACTGATCCGCATCACCGTGGTAAATCACCGCGTCAAACACCTGCGTGTCGGTCTGCCAGTCTTTGGCGAAATCGATACGCGCCTGTACCGCTTTTGGCAGGCTGTTGAACCAATCACGTTGCAACGGCGCTTCCGGCCAGAGAATACGGCAACCTGTCGCGGTGACGGCGGCAAGCTGGATCAGGGCATCGTCCTGATTATCAGCCAGCGCCAGAACGCGCTCACGCGGTAACAGCGCGTAAGTGTTGCGTTCGCCGGTAGGTCCCGGCAGGGTACGCAAGGTACCGCCCTGACTGGTTTGGGCGAAACGTTCGCAAACCGTGACAAACTGCTCGCGGTGCTTCTGTTCTGTCGCCCATTGTTGCAGCGCGCGGTGAGGTGCCAGCAAGGCCTCGCGGACGGAGGTATCGAGCGGCAGTTCGCGATCCTGCCGTAACAGGGTTTGCGGTACGGCGTCTTGCGGACGGCTGCTCAGCAGGCGATACAGATACAGCGGGCCACCGGCTTTCGGCCCCGTGCCTGATAAGCCTTCGCCACCAAACGGTTGCACGCCCACGACAGCACCCACCATATTGCGGTTTACGTACATATTGCCGACATGCGCCTGCTGCGTAACGCGATGAATGGTTTCGTCGATGCGGGTATGAATACCCAGCGTCAGGCCATACCCGGCGGCATTAATCTGACCGATCAGCTTATCCAGATCCTGACGCGCATAACGCACCACGTGCAGCACCGGCCCGAAGATTTCTTTCTTCATCTCATCGAAGCTTTCCAGCTCGATCAGCGTCGGTTTAACAAAGGTGCCGCGGCTCCATTCCTGCTGGTCAGCGGCAAATTCCTGCGCAGCCTGGTATACGGTGCGGCCTTTGGCACGCATCGCATCGATATGTGTTTCGATACCGGCTTTCGCTTCGGCGTCGATCACCGGCCCGATATCGGTACTCAGACGCTCCGGATTGCCCATGCGGCATTCCGCCATCGCACCGCGCAGCATTTGCAGCGTATGGTCGGCGACGTCGTCCTGAATACACAACACGCGCAGGGCGGAACAACGCTGACCCGCGCTGTCAAAGGCCGAGGCCACCACGTCCATGACCACCTGTTCGGTCAGCGCGGAAGAATCAACAATCATGGCGTTCAGTCCGCCGGTTTCGGCGATAAGCGGCGTCGGACGTCCCTGCGGATCCAGACGACCGGCAATGTTGCGTTGCAAGATACCCGCGACATCCGTCGAACCGGTAAACAGCACACCACGGACACGTTCGTCATTCACCAGCTGCGAACCGACCGTTTCCCCCTGACCGGGCAGCAGTTGCAATACGCCAGCCGGTACACCGGCTTCATGCAGAATGCCCACGGCCAGCGCAGCGACCAGCGGCGTTTGTTCAGCGGGTTTTGCCAGTACGCTGTTGCCTGCGGCGAGCGCGGCAGCAATCTGACCGGTAAAGATCGCCAGCGGGAAGTTCCACGGACTGATACAGACCACCGGCCCCAGCGGACGGTGTGTGTCATTGGCGAAATCTTCGCGGATCTGCCCGGCGTAATAATGCAGGAAATCTACGGCCTCACGCACTTCAGCGATGGCGTTATTAAAGGTTTTTCCTGCCTCGCGCACCAGCACACCAAGCAGGTTTTGCAACTGTGCTTCCATCAGTTCTGCGCCGCGTTGCAGGATGGCGGCACGTTCTTCGGGAGGTGTCGCAAACCATATCGCACCGGCAGCAGTTGAGGCATCCAGCGCACGGCTGATTTCCGCCTCCGTCGCTTCCCGAACATACCCGACGATATCGGTATTTTCAGAGGGATTGATCACCGGCAGGAATTCGCCATCATCCGTCTGCGCATCAATTATCGGTTGTGCTTTTACCGGATGGCTGGCGCTTTGCAGCAGGGCGCTGGACAGGGATGCCAGGCGGTGTTCGCTGGACATGTCCAGACCCGCAGAGTTGACGCGTTTGTCACCGTAAAGATTGCGCGGCAGTGCGATACGCGGGTGCGGTAGTCCGACCTGACCTTCACTGGCGGCCAGCGCTTCAACTGCCAGAACCGGATCGGCAACCAGTTCCCCGATCGGTAACGTGGCATCAGCGATACGGTTAACAAAGGACGTGTTCGCACCATTTTCCAGCAGACGACGCACCAGGTACGCCAGCAGCGTTTCATGTGTACCGACCGGGGCATAAATACGGCACGGGCGGTTCAGTTTGCCGTCAGAAATTTTCCCCACCACCTGCTCGTAAAGCGGTTCACCCATGCCGTGCAGACACTGGAATTCGTACTGTCCCGGATAATAGTTATTACCGGCCAGTTGATAAATCGCCGCCACGGTGTGGGCGTTATGCGTTGCGAACTGCGGATAAATCAGGTTTGGCACGGCCAGCAGTTTACGGGCGCAGGCCAGATAGGAAACATCGGTGTAAACCTTGCGGGTATAAACCGGATAATCCTCCAGACCGTCCATTTGCGCGCGCTTAATTTCGCTGTCCCAGTACGCGCCTTTCACCAGGCGGATCATCAGACGGCGGCGGCTGCGCTGTGCCAGATTGGTCAGGTAATCAATGACCATCGGACAACGTTTCTGATACGCCTGGATCACGAAGCCGATACCGTTCCAGCCGGCCAGTTCCGGTTCAAAGCACAGTTTTTCCAGCAAATCGAGAGAGATTTCCAGACGGTCAGCTTCTTCGGCATCAATGTTAATGCCGATGTCGTAACTGCGTGCCAGCAATGTCAGCGAAAGCAGGCGCGGATACAATTCTTCCATCACACGTTCATATTGCGCCCGGCTGTAACGCGGGTGCAGGGCGGAAAGTTTGATGGAAATGCCGGGGCCTTCATAAATGCCGCGACCATTGGATGCCTTGCCAATGGCATTGATCGCCTGCTGATAAGACAGTAAATAGGCCTGGGCATCTTTTCCGGTCAGCGCGGCTTCTCCCAGCATGTCGTAGGAATAGCGGAAACCTTTTTCTTCATGTTTACGGGCATTGGCCAGCGCTTCGGCGATGGTTTCACCGGTTACAAACTGTTCGCCCATCAGGCGCATCGCCATGTCCACGCCTTTGCGGATCAGGGGTTCACCGCTTTTACCGATAATACGGTTCAGAGATTTTGACAGACTTGCTTCATTGTGTGTCGCGACCAGTTTTCCGGTGAACAGCAAACCCCAGGTTGCGGCGTTAACGAACAGCGACGGGCTGCGTCCCAGATGTGAATGCCAGTTACCGTTGCTGATTTTGTCGCGGATTAACGCATCGCGTGTCGGTTTGTCGGGGATACGCAGCAATGCTTCCGCCAGACACATCAGCGCTACGCCTTCCTGAGAAGACAGAGAGAACTCCTGCAACAGGCTTTGCACCATCCCGGCGCGGCCGTTTGCACTCTTTTGGTTTCTGAGTCGGGTGGCGATATCAGCCGCGAGTTTCAGCGCTGCATCATTGAGCGGGGCAGGCAGACGCGCCTGTTCAAGCAGCATGGATACGGCTTCAGGCTCAGGGCGGCGATAGGCGGCGGTGATAGCCGAGCGGCTGACCGACTGTGGCAGAATTTGCTCAGCGAAATCAAGGAATGGCTGATGGGCTTCCTGAACAGGTTGTACAGCGGCATCTTCCGCACTTTCAGGTGCAGCGCCATTCAGTGCCGGAATTTCCGGCAGTGTATCGCCGTTTTCCAGCCGTTCAAGATAGGAAAATATCGCTTGTTTGATCAGCCAGTGCGGCGTGCGGTCAATTTTGTGAGCCGCTTCTTTTAGCCTGTCACGCGTACCTTCATCCAGCTTCACGCCCATCGTGGTCATACCCATGCGCAAACACTCCATATGAAAAATTTCAGGTGAATTCGTTATCTTTATGTCGAGCAATATCTTCTATGTTGCAACCTTGTGCAACCTTGTTAATGCATGAAGTGTGCCTGTTGTGATTCACCTGGCATTTTTAACAAGAAAATAACGGCATGGATCTTGCCTGTCTTGTCATGGCGTCAATATCAAGGGTTGTATCGGGTGCAACTTTCCGCGCTGCAAAGTACAACCCGTATTGCGGATAACTGTGATGGAGGGTGAATTTTGTGTATTTGAAATGTTAAAAATATTGAAAAGTGGATAAGGCTAAACCAGTATCCGGCTCGACAGTAATTTTGAATAAAAACCATACAGAGTCAGTGACTATATAAAAATATGGAGAGTCTTGCTGCAACCTTTAGAGGTTTCAGCCATCATCTCGCCCCGGCAGGTTTTTGGCAGCACTTCGGGTGGAGTGCTGCCGGGACAGACAGGTGCCGGACAACATCGCAAAAAATAAGAAAGTGGAGAATGGAATGACAATGAACACACCGATGCTGGTGACGTTTTGTGTTTATATTTTCGGGATGATTTTGATTGGGCTCATCGCGTATCTACGAACCAAAAACTTTGATGATTATATTTTGGGCGGACGCAGTCTGGGCAGCGTGGTCACGGCGCTGTCCGCCGGTGCTTCCGACATGAGTGGCTGGTTGTTAATGGGGCTGCCGGGTGCGATTTTTATTTCCGGCATTTCGGAAAGTTGGATCGCGATTGGTCTGACTATCGGCGCATACCTGAACTGGAAACTGGTGGCGGGGCGGCTACGTGTACACACCGAAGCCAATAACAATGCGCTGACGTTGCCGGATTACTTTACGCATCGTTTTGAAGATTCGAGCAAGCTGCTGCGCATTATTTCCGCGATTGTGATTTTGGTGTTCTTCACCATTTATTGTGCCTCCGGCATCGTGGCCGGTGCACGTCTGTTTGAAAGCACCTTCGGCATGACGTACCAGACCGCGCTGTGGGCCGGCGCGGCGGCGACTATCCTTTATACCTTTATCGGCGGTTTTCTGGCCGTCAGCTGGACCGATACCGTGCAGGCCAGCCTGATGATTTTTGCACTGATCCTGACACCGGTTATCGTCATCCTCGCCGTTGGCGGCATTGATACCTCGATGATGGTCATCAAAGCCAAAAATCCTGAATACACTGATATGTTTAAGGGCATGAATCTGGTGGCGATACTGTCATTGCTGGGCTGGGGGCTGGGCTATTTCGGTCAGCCGCACATTCTGGCGCGTTTCATGGCGGCCGATTCTCACTTCACTATCCGCAGAGCGCGCCGTATCAGCATGACATGGATGATTTTATGTCTGGCGGGTACCATCGCTGTAGGATTCTTCGGCATCGCGTACTTCAGCAATAATCCGGCTGAAGCGGGCAACGTGACGCAAAACGGTGAGCGCGTGTTCATCGAGCTGGCGAAAATTCTGTTCAACCCGTGGATTGCCGGGATCTTGTTGTCCGCTATTCTGGCAGCGGTCATGAGTACCCTGAGTTGTCAGCTGCTGGTGTGTTCAAGCGCCATTACTGAAGATTTCTACAAAGCTTTTCTGCGAAAAGGCGCCAGTCAGCGCGAACTTGTGTGGGTGGGGCGTGCAATGGTGCTGATCGTGGCGCTGATTGCTATTGCGCTGGCTGCCAACCCGCAAAACCGGGTTCTCGGTTTGGTCAGTTATGCCTGGGCCGGTTTCGGTGCCGCATTCGGGCCGGTGATCCTGATTTCCGTGATGTGGAAACGTATGACGCGTAACGGTGCCCTGGCGGGGATGTTGGTCGGTGCAATAACGGTGATCCTGTGGAAACAATATGGCTGGGCTGAATTATACGAAATCATTCCCGGTTTCATTTTCGCGTCACTGGCTATCTGGATTGTCAGCCTGACGGGGCGTAAGCCTTCCGCCGCTGTTGAGCAGCGTTTCACCGCCGCAGAAGCGGAATATAAAACTGTTTAACCGATAATCTCCTGTTGTGTCACTCAGACCGGGGTCATTCAGGCCCCGGTTTTCAGCATTTTCCGCCGCATAAGCCTTCCGTCTGATTTTTTCATGTGTATTTACCGATCCCCTTTCAAAAAAAGGATCGGTTGCCTCTTGTATTTCTTTTGGCAAGAATGATAATCACTATCGTTTCTTTTTACTTTTCTTTACAGAGGCCTCATACATTCTGTGGTTCGTCAGAATTCAGGGGCCGGGAGCTCGTCATGTTCGTTCCGTTTCTCATTATGTTTCGCGAAGGGCTGGAAGCTGCGCTGATCGTCAGCCTGATTGCCAGCTACCTCAAACGGACGCAACGCGGGCAGTGGCTCGGTGTGGTCTGGATTGGCGTTTTCATCGCCGCTGCGCTGTGCCTGGCGCTCGGTCTTTTCATCAATGCCACGACCGGTGAGTTTCCGCAAAAACAACAGGAGCTGTTTGAAGGTATCGTCGCCGTCGTCGCGGTGTGCATTCTCACATACATGGTGTTCTGGATGCGCAAAGTGTCACGGTCTATCAAAGTGCATCTGGAAGGGGCCATTGATCATGCGCTGAATTCCGGTCGCGGTCAGGGCTGGGCACTGGTTGCGATGGTGTTTTTTGCGGTTGCGCGTGAAGGGCTGGAATCGGTGTTTTTCCTGCTGGCAGCCTTCCAGCAAGACGTGGGTATTGAAGCCCCGATCGGTGCAGTGCTTGGCCTCGGCGCGGCCATCGTGCTGGGTTTCCTGATTTATTACGGCGGCGTGAAACTGCATCTGGCGAAGTTTTTCAAATGGACCAGCCTGTTCATCCTGTTTGTCGCCGCCGGACTGGCTGCGGGCGCTATCCGCGCGTTCCACGAAGCGGGGTTGTGGAACCGTATGCAGGACATTGCCTTTGATCTGAGCGGGACTTTATCCACACACTCTTTATTTGGCACCTTGCTGGAAGGGATGTTCGGGTATCAGGAAGCGCCGACGGTCAGCGAAGTTGCGGTGTATTTCCTGTATCTGATCCCCGCGCTGTTCCTGTTCTTTATTCCACAGAGTAAATCGCCTGTGGCTGCGCCGGTTTCTGCCGGGCAAAAAACACAACGTTAATTTTATCAACTTCATTCCTCATTTTGCCCTTGCCACGGAGTTACACATGCCACATTTTCGCCGTAAAGCTTTACAGATCGCCCTGTTGTCCCTGCCGGCCTTTGCGCTGAGCGCCAACGCGCTGGCTGCTGATGTTCGTCAGGTCAAAATTGCTGTTAATGACAAACAATGTGAACCGATGACGCTGACCGTGCCGGCCGGTAAAACTCAGTTTGTTATCCATAACAACAGTCAGAAAAACCTGGAATGGGAAATCCTCAAAGGCGTGATGGTGGTGGAAGAACGTGAAAACGTGGCGCCGGGTTTCACGCAGAAAATGACGGCTAACCTTGAGCCGGGCGAATACGACATGACCTGCGGCCTGCTGAGCAATCCGAAAGGTAAACTGACGGTTACCGCTGAAGGTACGGCCGCTTCCGGCAAGCCTGACGCCATGGCGCTGGTCGGCCCGATTGCGGAATACAAAGTGTATGTGACTCAGCAGGTGGCTGAACTGGTGGCACATACCAAAGCCTTTACGGACGCGGTGAAGAAGGGCGATCTGGCGAAAGCGCAATCCCTGTACGCTTCTACCCGTGTTTACTATGAGCGCATCGAACCGATTGCCGAACTGTTCTCTGATCTGGACGGCAGCATCGATGCCCGTGAAGATGATTTCGAGAAAAAAGCCGAAGATCCTAACTTCACCGGTTTCCACCGTCTGGAGAAAATCCTTTTCGCTGACAAAACCACCCAGGGCACCGAACCGTTTGCCGACAAGCTGTATGCCGATACCGTTGATTTGCAAAAACGTATCGCAGAGCTGACCTTCCCGCCAAGTAAAGTGGTCGGCGGCGCAGCGGGCCTGATTGAAGAAGTGGCCGCCAGCAAAATAAGCGGCGAAGAAGATCGTTACAGCCGCACTGATCTGTGGGATTTCCGGGCCAACCTTGATGGCGCACAGAAAATTGTCAATCTGCTGCGTCCGTTGCTGGTCAAAGCCGACAAACCGTTGCTGGATAAAATCGACGCCAACTTCAAAACCGTTGATGCGCTGCTGGACAAATATAAAACCAAAGACGGTTACGAGAATTACGAAAAACTGTCTGATGCGGACCGTAACGCAATGAAAGGTCCTATCACCACGCTGGCAGAAGACTTGTCCAAACTGCGCGGTGTACTTGGTTTAGATTGATATCTTTAGCGCCTCCCCCTGCGCAGGAGGAGGCGCTTTTAAATTCCTGAGGCATAGCAATGAGCAACAAAAACGATAATCAGAACGAAGTTTCTTCTTCCCGCCGCAGTTTACTCAAGGGCGTGGGATTGTTAGGCGGGGCATTTGCCCTGGGCGGCGCAGCCACAGCGCAGGCTGAGAAAACACCCGAAGCAAAGAACGAATATACACCAGGGACTGTTTCCCCTGACGAGCGCTGGGGTAAGCAACCCTATTATGGCGAGCATCAGGCGGGTATTTTAACGCCGCAACAGGCATCGATGATGCTGGTTTCCTTTGACGTGCTGGCCACTAACAAAGCTGATCTGGAGCGTCTTTTCCGTCTCCTCGATTCACGTTTTGCCTTCCTGACCACAGGCGGCACTGCGCCTTCAATGGATCCGAAATTTCCGCCCATGGATTCAGGGGTGATGGGCGCAGAAATCTACCCGGACAATCTGACCATGACGCTTTCTGTCGGGGATTCTCTGTTTGATGAGCGCTTCGGGCTGGCACCACATAAGCCTTTGAAATTACAACGCATGACACGTTTCCCGAATGATTCTCTGGATGCCAAACTCTGTCACGGTGACCTGTCCTTGCAAATTTGCGCCAACAACAGCGATACCGTGGTGCATGCGCTGCGGGACATCATCAAATATACGCCTGATTTACTCAGCGTACGCTGGCGTCGTGACGGCTTTATTTCGTCCCATGCGGCGCGCAGTCAGGGCAAAGAAACGCCGATCAATCTTCTGGGCTTTAAGGATGGTACGGCGAACCCGGATGCCAAAGATAAACCTTTGATGGATAAAGTTATCTGGGTGACCGGCGGGCAGGGCGAACCGGCCTGGACGGTGGGCGGCAGTTATCAGGTGACACGTCTGATCCCGTTCAAGGTGGAATCCTGGGACCGCACGCCGCTGCAGGAGCAGCAGTCTATTTTCGGGCGCGACAAAGCCACCGGCGCACCGCTGGGGATGGAAAAAGAGCACGACGTGCCGGATTACGAAAAAGACCCGGATGGCAAGACGATCCGCCTCGATGCGCATATCCGTCTGGCGAATCCGCGCACTAAAGCCACCGGAGACAGCCTGATGTTGCGCCGTGGCTACAGCTATTCCCTGGGTGTGACTAATTCCGGGCAACTGGAAATGGGACTGGTTTTTGTCTGTTATCAGCATGACCTGGAAAAAGGTTTCCTGACCGTGCAGAAACGTCTGAACGGTGAAGCGCTGGAAGAATATATCCGCCCTAACGGTGGTGGCTTCTTCTTCACGTTACCGGGCAATAAAGACGAAAGTCACTATCTCGGACAATCGTTAATCGAAGCGTAATTTAACTCCTTCCCTTCGCCGGGGAGGGAGCCGATCCCAGAGGAGCCCAAACCAGACATCATTTTTACGCCTGGTTACGCATTTCATTGCCTGTTAATACTCCGCCTCATCCAAAAAAATCTCAGTAATGTCATGATGATAAATCGCAAAACTGATTTATTACGTTGCCTGTTCTGAGACTGTTATGACCATCAACCATACCCGCAGAAAATTACTGATTTTTGGCATCGGACTGTCGCTGACCGCGCCGCGTTTGTACGCCGCCCAAAAAGCGGTGCGGATCACCATGACTTCAGATGCCAGTCAGATTCACCTGGCACTCCCTGCGGCAGATAAACGCTGTCGCGTGTTTATGCTCAGTGCGCCGGAGCGGGTCGTGATTGATATGCCGTTGACATCATTTCCGCCGGAACTTGAGCATGCACTGACCGTGGTGCGGCAGAAATTTTCCTGGGTCACAGAAGGGCGCATTGCTCATTTCAGCCCTGAGGTGGCGCGTATCGTGTTGCAGGTGAACAGTAAACCGAAGATTACGCGTAACACGGAAAATGGTGTCCTGACGGTGACGATATCGGCAGAAAGCCATGCTGCCGCAATTGGGCCGGTCGTGTCCCCTGCGCCGCAGGCGGAGAAACCGCTGCTGGTCATGATCGATCCGGGTCATGGCGGCAAGGATCCGGGGGCAATCGGTAATGAAGGCACTTATGAAAAACATGTCGTGCTGCATATCGCCAAACGCCTGCAAACTTTGCTCAGCCAGCAGCACGGTATTCACGCCGTGCTGACCCGGCAGGATGATGTATTTATTCCGCTTTATCACCGCGTCAGTCTGGCGCATCAGCATGCGGCGGATCTGTTTATCTCGATACATGCCGACGGTTTCACCAACGATCTGGTCTCCGGAGCATCGGTTTTCGCACTGTCTGAACACGGCGCAGGCAGTGCGATGGCGCGCTATTTATCGCAAAGCGAAAACAGCGTCGATGTGTTGTACGACGACGATTTTAAAACGGACGATCAATATCTTAAAGAAACACTGTTTGATCTCGACCAGCACGAAACCATTCACCGCAGCCTGGATTTTGGCAGACATCTGGCAGCAAATATCAGTAAAGTCCATCACATGCACAGCCCGCATCCGGAACAGGCAGGTTTTGCGGTACTGAAATCCCCGCGTATTCCTTCCGTGCTGGTGGAGACATCTTTCATCACCAATAAACAGGAAGAAAAATTACTGGGTGAGCCGGTGTTTCAGGAGAAAATGGCCCATGCGCTGGCCGAAGGGATTAACAGTTACTTCATCAATGAAAAGAAAAATAATCTGCTGAGCTGAGAGAAATTCAGCATGATTAAAGAGGATCTGAAAAAGATCCTCATGATCCTATTGACGTCAGCCACAAACTTTTTTACATTTTGGTAACGCAAATGTTTCAGTTGTCATTATACTGACATTTATAAGCGGTAGTTTTCACGAGGTGTACGGCAGGTGCCGTTAATAACACTGCGGGGAGCGCGAATGGTAAAGTCCATGTTTGGGCTATTGATCGAAAATAATCCACTTTTCTCATTCACCCGTTGTTGCTTAAATGCAAACGGGGGCAAGGCTTCCGACTCTCTATTATTTCAGGATTTACTTTCAGGTTTTTCCTACCGCTTTTTACAAAAAATATCATCCACCCAACCCCAACCCTGTTGTTTAACTGACCGCCTATTTGTTGGTGAAAATGATGTGAATATCACTGGCTTTTATTCTGGACGTTTTATTGTATGGGTCAGCGGTTTGTCATTATTGACAATGCCTCCTCGTGAACAGAAAACAACCCAAAGAGTTTCCGTTAATTCCTTCAGGTTCTTTTCCTCTTCACGTTATTCATTGGCTCCACTTGGTCTAAAAGGAGACCAAAACCTCATTTGTTAGTGAAACATAACCGTGCGGGCATTATGCCTTAGCGTTAAGTGAATCAAACTGTAAGGTGCCACTATGGGAAGACAGAAAGCAGTGATCAAAGCTCGTCGTGAAGCAAAACGTGTTATTCGTAATGATTCACGCAGTCACCGCCAGCGCGAGGAAGAGTCTGTGACGTCATTGGTACAGATGGGCGGTTTGGAATCGATCGGCATGGCTCGCGACTCCCGCGATACGTCCGTCATCGAAGCGCGTACTGAAGCTCAAGGTCATTACTTATCAGCCATAGAGAATAAGCAGTTAATTTTTGCCACCGGTGAAGCCGGTTGCGGCAAAACATTTATCAGCGCTGCGAAAGCGGCAGAGGCATTAATTCACAAAGAAATCGACAGAATTATTGTGACACGTCCGGTATTGCAAGCCGATGAAGATCTCGGTTTCCTGCCCGGTGATATTTCTGAGAAGTTTGCACCTTATTTCCGTCCGGTCTACGACATTCTGCTACGTCGTCTGGGTTCATCATTTCTGCAATATTGTTTGCGACCGGAAATAGGCAAGGTGGAAATTGCGCCATTCGCTTATATGCGCGGGCGTACTTTCGAAAACGCGGTGGTTATTCTGGACGAAGCGCAGAATGTCACAGCCAGCCAGATGAAAATGTTCCTGACCCGTCTCGGCGAAAATGTGACGGTGATTGTTAACGGTGATATTACCCAGTGCGATTTACCACGTGGCGTAGTATCGGGGCTCAGCGATGCAATGTCCCGCTTCGAAGAAGACGAGATGATCGGCATCATTCAGTTTGGTAAAGAGGACTGTGTGCGTTCGGAGCTGTGTAAACGCACCTTGCACGCTTACTCTTAATTCTCCCATCGTTCCCATGAAAAAGGCCGCTTATCTGAGCGGCCTTTCTTTTTGTGCCTCCGCCTTCGCAGGAGAGGGGGTTAAAGCATTATCAGCATCATATAGGCACAAAACAACGCAAGATGCGCGGTACCGTTTAATACATTGGTACGGCCGGTGGAGAAGGAAATCTGGCACAGAATCAGCACTGCCAGCATCACCACAATGTTTGCCGGGTCAAGACTGAAAATCAAATCCTGGCCTGTCAGCGTGGCAATGACGGTCACTGCCGGAACGGTCAGTGAAATTGTCGCCAGCACGGAGCCGAAGAACAAATTCATGGCGCGCTGCACCTGATTTTTCAGCACGGCTTTCAGTGCGCCCAGACCTTCCGGAGAGAGGATCAGTAACGCGACCAGGAAACCCGTGAACTGCGCAGGGGCATTCAGTTCTGTCAGCAGGCTTTCCAGCGGATTAGCATTGAACTTGGTCACCGCAATAACCAGTACCAGATGGACGATCAACCACAGGGTGTGTGTCAGATTGCTTTTTGACGATGGCTTGCCATGCCCCTCTTCTTCACCTTCATCTTCATGCTCGTAGATAAACAGGCTCTGATGAGTTTTGGTCTGAATAAGCAGAAATACGCCGTACATGGCGGCTGAAATCACTGCCACAAACAACGCCTGTGGCGTCGAGAAATTGCCCGCCGGCAAGGCGGCAGGCAGCACCAGCACAATCACCGCCAGCGGGAATATCGCCATCAGGTACTGTTTGATACCGCCGAGATTGACATACTGTGTCGCAAACTTACGCCCGCCTAATAACAGGGCCACGCCCACCAGACCGGCGGTAACAATCATAATGATCGAGAATAACGTGTCACGCATCAGCGCGGGGGCGGCATCGCCGGTCGCCATCAGGGCCGAAATCAGGCTGACTTCGAGGATCACGACGGAAAGGCTGAGGATCAGCGACCCGTACGGTTCGCCAAGACGGTGCGCCAGAACATCGGCATGGCGTACGACGCTGAACGCACTGGCGAGGATACCGACCAGCGCGATGAGATTAATGCCGACAACCGAGGCGAAGTTACTGCTGTTGCCCCAGAGGACGAGAACGAGAAGTGCAGCGATGGGAAAAACCAGGGAGTATTCCTGATGGCGGGTTTTGATTTTTGGATGTTCCTGTGAAGACACCATGATGATTATTCTCCTTATAAACGCTCACGTAATAACAACCGCCTGTCTGTCAGTTGTCAGCAAAATGCCTGGCAGCATTAAGGTATAACCCATTAAGTATAGTAGATAAATTAACCTATTAATAGAATAAAATCAGGCTTAAGACATAAAGCATGCAATAGCCTTCATTTATCAGGCCGGGATTTGGATTAAATGATGATAAAAATTAAATTAATTGTGATTGTTAAAATATTAAGTCTTTTTAAAACAACCAATTAATATGTTATAACGAAAATATAGCGTTTATGCGTCAATTTATGTAAATACCGGGAGTACCCATATAAATTGCTGGCGCCGAGATGCCGCCAGCAGCACGATAACGAGAATAATCTGGCGGAGTCCTTTGAGGGTAGCAGCTAGACTTAACATTGTGCGTACACACCGCACACAAAAATTATCAGTGCCATGCACGCCATGAAAAAGGAGACGACTATGCCTTATCAGAACCGAGCAGCGTTGCCTGAATCCGTGCGCAACGTGCTGCCTGCCCACGCACAGGATATCTATAAGGAAGCGTTTAACAGCGCATGGGATGAATATAAAAAACCCAAAGACCGGCAGGGCGATGACTCCCGGGAGGAAACGGCGCACAAAGTTGCCTGGGCTGCAGTGAAACATGGATATAAAAAAGGAGACGATGATAAGTGGCACCCTAAGAAATCCTGATGTTTATGGCAGGTGAGGGCGTTCCCTCACCTGCCTGAAGACCTGCCCGCCCCTCCGTTTTTGTTTTATTCCCGCCCGAAATATCAACATTCATACAATGTTCATAAAATAATCACTTTATTTTCCTTTTGTGATCACTCTCAACCTTGATTGCAACGAAAGAAACGAATAAGGTTTCATCCTGTGGGGGTATACGAAACTTCTTAATAAAATTGCCCCGCAGCCTGAAGCTCAGGCAAAAACTGTCCGATAACATCAACAGATGAAACCCACCACAGCGGAGAACACAGCGTTAACAGCATGTCATGTTCAAAAGTAAGTCGTACCTGGGGGAATGAATGTTAACTCGAGATTTCCTGCGTAACGCAGATTGCAAAACAGCATTTGGCAGCATTGATGAATCGATGCTACTGACCCCTGAACAGCGCGCTGCCTCTTTGTGCTGCACGCTGGCGCGTCGCCCCGACAACAGCCCGGTCTGGATTTTTGGTTACGGTTCACTGATGTGGAACCCGGTTTTTGACTCAGAAGAGGCGCGGCCTGCCACCTTGCACGGTTATCATCGTGCCTTCTGTCTGCGTCTGACCGCCGGGCGTGGCACCCTTGCGCAACCCGGCCGTATGCTGGCGCTGCGGGATGGCGGCAAAACCACTGGCCTGGCGTTCCGTCTGCCTGAAGACACCCTTCTCGATGAACTCGAACTGCTGTGGAAACGTGAAATGCTCACCGGCTGTTACCGTCCGACCTGGTGCGAACTGGATCTCGACGATGGCCGCAAGGTGACCGCGCTGGTGTTTATTATGGATCCCTCGCACCCGCAATATGAAGCCGATACCGATTATCAGGTTATCGCCCCACTGATTGCGCAGGCCAGCGGCCCGCTCGGCACCAATGCGCAATACCTGTTTGCACTGGAAAAAGAGCTGAACAACTACGGCATGCGTGACGATTGTATGAGCGAGCTGGTCAAACAGGTGCGGATGCTGTTGTCTGTTTCTCCGGGTCTGGATGTCCCGGGACTGAGTTAACGTCGCGTCTGGTATTGCCGGCTGTGCGGGGTTGCCGTGCAGCCATTTCATTCATCTCTCCCGTTTTAAGCGCCTGCCTTTTCGCTGTTCATAAAATATCTCCACCACGGGCTTTGTACAGTAACAATCCGCCGCAAAGCCCCGTCTTGCCTCATTAATAACCAATCAGATAACGTTATGCAAAATTCGCATAACGATAGTCTTTATCAGACTTTCTGCCAGATAGAAGAAACTTTACACTCAACAAAATCTTAGCAATTTCGCTACCTTGGAGAGTCTGTCTTGATGAAAGCTTTATTACCGTCCGTTCTGTTTACGGCTATTGCGGCTACTTTCTCCGTGCAGGCTGCTACGCCGCCGGATACGCTGGTTATCGCACAATCCATTGATGACACCTCCAGTTTTGACCCGGCGCAGGGATTTGAACTGACCACGGTTCAGGCTTTTAATAATATTTATCAGCGCCTGGTCCAGTCTGACCCGAACAATCCGATCGATTTAAAACCGACGCTGGCGGCCTCCTGGGAAGCAGGCAAAGATAACCGCAGCCTGACCTTCACGCTGTCACCGAAAGTCACCTTTGCCAGTGGCAATCCGCTGACTGCCGATGACGTCATATTCTCGTTATCACGCGTGGTGAAGCTGAATCTGGAGCCTTCATTTATCCTGACGCAACTGGGCTGGACCGATAAAAACGTCGATACCTTCCTGACTAAGATTGATGACCAGCATGTGAAAGTCAGCTGGACTGCCGATGTCAGCCCGTCATTCGTGCTGAGCCTGCTGTCTGCGCCGGTATCTTCTATCGTGGACAGTAAACTGGTGAAAGCTAACGCCACCGCTGACGACCTTGGTCACCAGTGGCTGAGCAATCATTCTGCCGGTTCCGGCCCTTACCAGATCCGTAACTACATACCGCATGAAGTCGTGATTTTATCTGCGAACCCGACCTCACCGGAAGGCGCGCCGAAGCTGAAAACCATTCTGATCAAAAACGTACCGGATCCTGCTGCGCGCCGCTTGCTGATCGAGCAGGGGGATGCCGATATGGCGCGTAATCTCGGTTCTGACCAGATGGCTGCACTCGCCGGTAAAAAGGGTGTTAAGCCTCTGGCGATCCCGTATGCCTCACTGTACTTCATGCAGTTCAATGTCAAAGCCTCCCCGGCGCTGGGTAATCCTGCATTCTGGGAAGCGGCCCGCTACCTGTTCGATTACAACCACATTGCTCATGATCTGATGAAAGATCAGTTCCAGGTGCATCAGGCCTTCCTGCCGGAAGGCTATCTGGGCGCGCTGAACGACACGCCATACACCTATGACCCGGCAAAAGCCAAAGCGATTCTGGCGAAAGCCGGGCTGACTAACGTCAGTTTCACACTCTCTACCGCCAATCAGCCGCCGTATCTGGACATCGCACAGGCGCTGCAGGCCAGCTTTGCGCAGGGCGGCGTAACGGTGAAACTGGATCCGGGTTTGAGCTCGCAGATTTCTACCAAAGTGAAATCACACAATTACGACGCGTATATGTCGTCATGGGGACCGGATTACTTTGACCCGAACACCAACGCTTCAGCGTTTGCTTTCAACCCGGAAGAGGGAAGCAGCAAAACACTGGCATGGCGCGCTAACTGGTCCATTCCGGCACTCAATAAACTGACGCTGGCTGCGATTGCGGAACCGGATCAGGCCAAACGCGTGGCGGATTACCGTCAGTTGCAGCTGGAAGTCCAGAAAAACTCGCCGTTTGTGATTGGTCTGCAAGCCAAAAGCCTGATTGCCGTACGCGACAACATTAAAGGTTACGTGCAGGGCATCAACCCTGACATGGTCTTTTACAGCAAGGTCACGAAGTAATGGCAGACAGTTCAACACCCGCCGGATTCGTCCGGCAGGGTTGGCGCTGGTCAGGCCGTTTGCTGACCGGCGTGATTTCGCTGGCACTGACGCTGCTCGGACTGCTGGCGTTTACTTTCACGCTTTCCCATCTCGCCCCGATTGATCCGACGTTACAGGTGGCCGGCGATCACGCCAGCGAAGCCACCTATGCGCAGGTGCGTCGCGATTTAGGTCTCGATCAGTCCGTACCGGTACAATTTGTCCGTTATCTCGATCACCTGGCGCACGGCGATATGGGAATTTCCCGTATTACCGCGCAGCCGGTGGCCAGCGATCTGATGCGTACATTCCCGGCAACGGTTGAGCTGGCGACTTGTGCCATCCTGCTCGGCGGCACCTTCGGGATTTTGCTGGCGCTGCTGGCGGTATGGAAACCGGGAAGCTGGCTGGATAATGCGGCAAGGCTGGTGTCGTTGCTCGGGTATTCCGTGCCGATTTTCTGGCTTAGCCTGCTCGGCCTTTTACTATTTTACGCGGTACTGCACTGGGCGGG